>NZ_JBFIIG010000069.1:0-19529 GCF_041601375.1 Pseudomonas sp.
ACTCTGAGCAATGATGAGCGGCCGATAGAGCTGTTGCAGGTGGACAGCTTCTAATCGCCTGGCGCCTGCCAGGGCGGTGCGGGGGCGCCGCCGGGTTGTTCGCCGAGCAGGCGCTGGTAAACCTGCAGGTCGCGGGCCGAGAAGCAGCAGAAGATTACTTCCTCGAGGCCATCGAGCTCTTCCAGTGCCGCCCGTACCGTGCTCACCGCGACCTGCGCCGCGAGTTCGAGCGGGTAACCGTAGATGCCGGTGCTGATGTTCGGGAAGGCCAGGCTGCGGATGCCCTGGGCCGCGGCCAGTTCGAGCGAGCGCCGGTAACAGGCGGCCAGCAGCGCCGGCTCGCCCCGGCCGCCGCCATGCCAGACCGGCCCCACCGTGTGGATGACGTACTCGGCGGGCAAGCGATAACCCCGGGTCAGCTTGGCCTCGCCAGTCGGGCAACCGCCCAGCTGGCGACATTCCTCCAGCAGCTGCGGCCCGGCGGCGCGATGAATCGCCCCGTCGACCCCGCCGCCGCCGAGCAGCGAGGCGTTTGCCGCGTTGACGATGGCCTGCATCGGCAGTTGGGTGATATCTCCCTGCAGGGCGCGGACTGTGGTGGGCATGCTGTGCCTCCGGGAATGCCGGGTGGTTCGACTGCGGCTGGTCCAGGTCGCCTGAGCCGGACCAAACCGCTCCGCACAAGCAAGTTTAGTCTCAGCGGACAGCGCGTATGGCTGCGTAGGTTGGGCAGGGCTCCGCGAAGCCCAACATGGCGATTGCAAGCCAGGCCATAAGTCAGGCCACTAGCCAAGCCATAAGCCATAAGCCAGGACGCCGAGCGGAGTGCTTGCACTCCCTGTTGGGCTTCGCAGGCTCAGTGCCAACCTAGCAAGGCTCAACGGTATCGACGCCTCCAGCGAGCGGGGCCTAGCAGTCCGTTGAAAAACTACCTACGTTGTCAATACAGCGGTAAAAATGGCCTCGCGTGCGAGCCTGCGGTTGTTACTCCGTTGCGCCTTGTCTTGGCTGCCTCGCCTACATTTTTCAACGGCCTGCTGCAGCAGGAGTCACGCGACTCGCGACTAGGCGCATGGCGTGCGCAACGCCGCGCTGATACGGCTGGCGCTGGCGACCGCGGTCAGGGGCTGGTCCCATTGCAGTTCGGCGGGTGCGCCATCCAGGTACCAGAGTCGGTTGGCCAACTGGTCGGCGTCCCTGGCGTCGTGGGTGACGCAGATCATCGCCATGTGCGGGTGCGCGTCCAGCAGGCGGGTGATCAGGCTGCGCAGTTCGGCGGCACGATCGGGGTCCAGCGAGGCGAAGGGCTCGTCCAGCAACAGCAGGTCCGGCTTGATCGCCAGGCTGCGGGCCAGCGCGGCGCGGCGGGCCATGCCCAGCGACAGCTGGTCCGGCAGCGCCTCGGCAGCCTCGGCCAGGCCGACCTCGGCCAGCAGCCGGTCGATCTCGTCGTTGCGCGCGCCGACCATGGCCAGGTTCTGGCGCACGCTACGCCAGGGCAGCAGGCGGTGTTCCTGAAACAGGTAGCCGACCCGCAGCTCGGCGCTGTGCTGAATCATCCGCTCGCTCAGGCGCCGGTCCAGCCCGGCGATGCCGTTGAGCAGGGTGGTCTTGCCGATACCGGAAGGCCCCAGCAGGCAGATGCGATCGCCCTCGGCGACCCGGGCCCTGATGGCGCCCAGCACCGGATGGCCGCTGGCCTGGCCGTCGATCTGCAGCTCAAGCATGCTGCGCTCCCGCTTCACGCCAGCGCGAGGCCCGGCGTTCCAGCGGTTGCAGCAGCGCCAGCTCGATCAGCTGCACCACCGCGATAAAGGCCAGGCTGTAGGCCAGAATGCTCGCCACATCGAACACCTGAAAGGCCATGTGCAGCTGAAAACCGATGCCGTCGGAGCGGCCGAGCAGCTCGACCACCAGCACGATCTTCCAGATCAGCGCCAGGCCGCCACGGGTCGCGGCCATCAGGTACGGGAACAGTTGTGGCAGCCAGACATCCGCCAGCCGCTGCCAGCGGCTGAAGGCGTAGACCTGGGCCATCTGCTCCAGCCTGGGGTCGAGGCTGCGCGCGCCCTCGCGCAGGGTCACCGCGACATTGGGCACCTTGTTGATCACCACGGCCAGGACCGCCGCCGCCTCGACCAGGCCGAACCAGACATACAGCAGGATGATGGTGACCAGCGCCGGCAGATTGAGAAACAGCACCAGCAGGGGGTCGAACAGCGCATTGGCCAGCGCCGAGCGGCCCATCCACACGCCCAGCAGCGCGCCGAGCAGCATCGCCAGGACAAAGCTGATGATCACCCGGCGCAGGGTCACACCCAGGTGCTGCTGCAGGTCGCCGTTCTGCAGCGACCGCCACAGCGAGTCCAGCACGGCGCTCGGGGTGGGCAGCAACGGCGTCTCCAGCGTCGCGGCGATCGCGGCCCACAGCACCACGGCCAGCGGCAGCATGATCCAGTAGGTCCAGCGTGGCGGTTTCATGGTCCGGCCCGGAAAAACAGCGCCTCAGGCAGCAGATGCGCCGGATCGGTTCCGCTCAGGGTCAGCAGGCGACGCAGGTCGCTGACGCGCTCGGCATCCAGCGGTTCGGCAATCCCCGCGACGAAGCCGTCCCGCAGTGCGGCAAACACCGCGTCGTCCTCGGCGCGCATCAGCGGCCGGATGGCGTCCCAATGCGCCGGGGTGGCGGCTAGTTCGCTGTTGCTCTGGCGCAACGCGCGGTCGAACTTGCCGAGCAGCCCCGGATGCTGCGCGGCCCAGGCCCGCGGGAAGACATAGCCCAGAACCGGCAGGTCGGGGTGCAGGCCCAGCGCCTGCAGCAGGTCGTCCAGGGCAAAGGCGGAGCGGCTGCCGCCCTCGGCGCGCAGGCGTGCGGCAAAGTGCCAATAGGTCACCAGCGCATCCACCTGACCGCGGCGCAGGGCCTGGCTGAGCAGCGGCGGCGCGGCGAATTGAACCTCGGCAGCACGGTCCAGGTCGATGCCCTGCTGGCGGGCCGCTTGTTGCACCAGCAGCCAACCGAGGCTGTCAGGCCCGCCGGCCACGCCGATGCGCTTGCCCGCCAGATCGGCCACCTGGTCGATGGCACTGTCGCCGGCGACCACGATCTCGCCGATCTGCGAGGAAAACGGCAGATACACAAAGGGCGTGCCGGCGGCATAACGCGCTTGCGCCCAGAGCAGATCGGCCACGGCACCATCGACGCTGCCACTGGACACCGCCAGCCGCGAAGCCGGCAAATCGGCGACCAGCCTGACCTTGAGTTCGAAGCCATGCGCCCGGTCCAGCTGCCGGCGCTGCAGGTGTTCGAGCCCCCAGTGCGCGGTACCGAACTGCAGCACACTGAGGGTCAGCACGGGTAATGGGCTGCCGGTATTTTCAGCCGGTTCGGCAGCCGTTGCGGTTGCACAGCCGAACAGCACCAGCAGCGCAAGTGCTGCAGTCACGCCGTGCAAAGCAGTCAGGGCGCGGAGAACCGGCAGGGCGAGGAGCAGGAGTAGACGCATCATAGCCTCAGGGTACGAAGCCGAGCGCCCGGTACGAATAGTACTTTGGTGCTTGTTTGCTGCTGCGATGGTCGAGTTTAGGCGGCGGGCAACTGCCGGCGCGGCTAGCGCCCCTCTTTCCACGTTGGCTCGGAACTGCCCTGCTGCATGCCTTTCCCCTTTCCTCGAAGCATGAATCCCGAGGCAAAAATGGGTTGTCTAAGCGGTTATCTGCCTGTGTCGGGCGATGTTCTTTCTTCTTGTTTAAGCCGTTGCGTGGGGCCGACCCTGAGTTGCATCCATCGTGATTCATACATTGAACGAGCCGAATCAGCGGCTGAACATCAGGCCGACACCAAGCCCGTACACGGTGATGATGGCGACGCTCTCGGCACCGATACCGGCAAAGCCCTGCTCCTGGCGTCTGATCAGACCCATCATGAGAATGCCTGACATGACGAGCGCGAGGATGACCCAGAAAATCGTGTCATCCGAGACTGCGTGATAAATTGACCCCTCTCGATAAGCCACGTCGGATGCGGCGGTGAACAAGGTGTCGAACGCGTTGCCGCCGACGATGCCACCGACTGCAAGGGTGAGGGCTCCGCGTCGCACCGCTGCGATAGAGGTGACGAGTTCTGGCAGGGATGTACTGGTGGCGGTAAGAAATACCCCGACTGTGGTCTGCCCGAGCCCGGTCTGCTCCGCGATATTCGTGGCCGCCGGCACCAATATCCAGCCCGCTAGCCCCAGCAAGAGCATCAAGACCAGGAACTCGACCGTCAATCTTGGCAGCGCCGGTGTCGCCTCTTCGGGTTCTGGAACGTCTTCGCGTGTCTCTCTGGTGACGGACGGGTGCCACATGGGTTTCTGCTGCGCCCCCTTCACCAGATGGATCCCATAGGCATAGAGGCCAAAGAGAACCGGCGTGACCGGGTGCACGCCCCAGATGGTAAACCCAGGCATGTAGGGCGCTAACAGGATAAGCGCCAGGAGCGAAATCAGGAGGGCATTCTGCAGCATGTTGGGCACGGAGGCAGCGGCGTGCTCCAGGTTCGCCCGTCTGTAGAAAATGTCGGCTACCGCAAGGAACAGAGTCTGTACCGCGATTCCGCCCAGGGCGTTGCTGACGGCCAGCTCCGGGTGTCCCTTCCAGGCTGCGGTTACGGAAAGAACCGCGCCGGAAAGCGAGGTCGCAGCCCCGAGCAATATCGCGCCAGTGACCGCCTCTCCCAGTCCGGTACGGTCGGCGAGCTGATCAACTATGCGGGTAAGCCGCGTCCCCAGAACGGCGATAGTCGCGGCGCAGATCGAGAACACGAGACTGCTGTGCAATAACGTCCACTGGTCTGGGTTGAAAATAATGACCTTCCCTCCTGCCGTTCCCGGCTACATAGCCCGCGTTATCCGGGCCGCAGCAACCTTGGCTTGTCCACATGAGAAAACTGGGGCGGTTATATTTTAGCGTTGGTTCAGGCTGCTAAATAAATCCATCTCTCGTTCTCATGGCGATTTGGCGTAGGGTCTGCCCAGCACACTGATATTCAGAGCAATTTTCCAGAAAGATCGCGCTCTCGGCTCTTGAACAGCATTTTTGAGGCGAAAGAACCGTTGTAGCGTGCCCCAAGGTTTGCCTAGCCCACCACCAGACTCTTGGTCCAGCTCTGGTCACGCCTGCATGGTTCGGCGTTCGATCGATAGGGTCAGAGAAACTGAACTAAACATTAGCCCTTGTCGGTTCCCCGCGCCGCCGCTCAAGTCACGGACAAGGCATCGCGCAATGTCTGGGGCAGCGGGACTGGGCGCTTGCTTTGCGGCGATATGGCTACCTGGGTCAAGGTGGCGCGAAACGTCATCTCGGCCGCGCTATTGCGGCCTTCTACCAGAAAACTAAAGGACGAGGTGCTCAGCGCCATAGTGCTGACCCGAATCGCAATCACCTCATCCCAGACCATGGGGGCCAGAAACTCGATTGCCAATGCCCGCGCAGGCGGAAGAATCCCCATGGCGAAAATCTCGCGAATGGCCGGAGCCCCAAGTGCATGGGTCATAAAATCCTGTACCGCTTCGATCACGAAATAGGAAACGCGGGGCGTGTAGACAACACCCGCCGGGTCACAGTCCCCGAACAGGATGGTTCGATGCGTGGTAAAGCTCATGGCGTAGATCCTTTACGTATGGTGTGGCCTTGACCGCTGGACGTTAGCGTGGCTGGCCTGAACGAAGAAAGCGAACAACGGGGGAGGGCTGGTCGTTTTTCCTTCGCCATTATTGGTCGGCTGACACGCGAATAGTGCAGAGCCAATTAATGGTCAATGGGGGCCGAGGCATTGACCTGAACATTGATCCTCTAAAATCAATCACCCTGACGCTATTGATCCACGAACGCTCGATGAACTACGCCCGGAGGATCTCGCTAACGGCCACTTCGGCGGATTGCAGGGCGCCCTCCATCCAACCCGAATAATCGGAGTAGTCCGATCCTGCGAGCACCAGCGGGCCCTCCCGCAGCACCGGCGGCGAACCCCGCGACCCTGCGGGAACATAGGTGTAAGCCCCGCAGATCAGCGGATTGTTCTCCCAGTCTTCGCCGCGCGTCGTCACCTCCAGGGTGCGCAGCAGGGGAAGTCGCTGCCTCAGCAATCGATCCATGTCCTGGACGCCGCGAAACCGGGCCTCTTTGACCAGCGCGAGTTGCCGGTGGACCGCCGTGGCATTGAGCACCGCTTTGCCGTTCGCGGAATGCTCCGGCAGCAGCCAGGTCATTCTCGGGAATTCGAACCCCATGATGTGCTGGCGGATGCCGAGCGCCGCGAACTCCCGGGCATCCACTTGCCCATGCACCTTCAATTCATGCGCGACGACCCGCGCTTCACCCCAGCGCGCCAGCCAGCGTGGCTGTCCCGGCCGGTAGTCCAGCTGCAGCAACGGCCCGAGGGGCAGCGCCAGCACGACCTGATCGGCGACGTGGGCCACGCCAGCTGCATCCAGGAGCGTAGCCGTGTTCTCGCCGATCACCACGCTCCTGATTGTCGTGTTGCGCCGGATCGATTGCGCATGTCGTGCGGCCAATGCCTCGATCAGACGATCGCTGCCGCCCGCCAGCACCTGCGAGTTGCCGCCGGCGGCCTCGCGGCGGGCGATGCGTTGGAAGTGCGCGGCGCTGGTTTGCTCCGGGTCAACCGTGGCGAAGGCCCGAACGAAGGCTTCGCCGCGTCGCGAAAGCCCGAGATCCCGCAGCCACTGCAGGGCGCTGCGGGGGTCGTCGTCGGCCACCGGATCGGCATTCTCGGTATACGCAAGGTGCAGGCGGTGCGGCCAGCGGGTTTTCTCCCACGGTGACAGGCCGTCGGTCAAATCGGCGGGGAGGTCGGACGGAAGACGGAAACGAAGCATGCGGCTGTGGTGGCGGAAGACCAGATCCCCCTCGAGGAACGGGTAGTCGGCCAGCGGGATTCGCAAGTCGCTGGCGAGCCGGTGCACGCGTTGGTGGCTGCGCATGATCTGTTCGCCGCCGGCTTCGGCGCGAAGCCCCGGCTCCAATCCGTCACGTATCGTCAGGATGCGCCCACCGAGGCGCGCCGACGCCTCGAACAGCAGCGCTGGCCGGCCAGCGGCCTGCAGCGCATCGAGCACCGCGAGCCCAGCCAGGCCGCCTCCCACGATCAATACCGGCCGCTGAAGCGGCCCGCTGGTTCGTGCGAGCGATGTGCCCGATAGCGCGAGTCCCGCGATGGCCTTGAGAAAATCCCTGCGCGATGAGGACCAATACTTCATGCAACAATCACCCGAATGGCCGTCGGCCTCGGTTGTACCGTGCAAGCACCGGCGGCAAAATGCTCGACAACCCGTAACGCGGCGGCGCCTTACGTAGCTCAGAGGATACCTTGCATGTGTCAGGCCCGGCGACTGTCCATTATCGCGCTGTTGCTTGCCTGTTTCTTCCCCGTCGGTGCTCCGCTTGCCGCGGAGCAGGCAGACCGCTCCGTCGCGGATGCGCGACATCCCCAGCAGACCGTGGTCATCACCGGGGCCAATCGCGGGCTCGGCCTGGAATTCTCGCGCCAATTCGCCGCAGCCGGCGCCACCGTCATCGCCACCGCGCGGCGACCCGAAGAGGCCGATGATCTGCGCAAGCTGGGGGTCAGGGTCGAGCAGCTGGATGTGGCCGACAGCGCCTCCGTGAAACAATTCAGGGAACGGATCGGCGATCTGCCGGTGGACATCCTGATCAACAACGCGGGCATCGGCAGTTGGCTGTACCGGCTCGAAGAAGTCGATGCCGACGCGCTCGAACGCTATTTTCAAGTCAATACCCTGGGGCCGCTGCGCGTGACCCAGGCGCTGCTGCCGTCGCTGCGCCGCGGCGCCGGCAAGACCGTGGTCAACATCACCAGCGATCTCGCCAGTCTCGCGCGCAACACGCGAGGGGGGGCATACGGTTATCGGGAGAGCAAAGCCGCCCTCAACATGTTCACCCGCACCCTGGCCGCGGAACTGCGACCCGAGGAGTTCATCTGCGTGGTGATAAGTCCGGGCTGGGTCCGCACCGACATGGGCGGCCCGCAAGCGGCACAGAGCCCGAGCGAAAGCATCGCGGGGATCATCCGCGTGCTGCGCGGGCTGACGCCCAGGGACTCGGGGAAATTCCTGGATTATCGCGGTGAAGAACTGCCCTGGTGAATGCCCGATCAATGGGTTCAGAGACATTGATCTAAACATTGATCCTCTAAAATCCATCACTCTGACCCTATTGATCGGGCAGATGGGCGGGGAACTTATGCATGTACTGATCGTTGAGGACAACCCGGATATCATCGCGAACCTGTACGGGTATCTGGAACCACTCGGCTATACGCTGGATGTGGCGCGCAATGGCAATGCCGGTGTCGCCTGCGCCACGGGTTTCTGCCATGACGCGATCGTCCTTGACCTGTCATTGCCGGGCATGGATGGCCTGGAGGTCTGCCGTACGCTCCGCCAGGAGTATCGGCTGGCGACGCCGATCCTGATGCTGACCGCCCGCGACACGGTGCACGACAAACTGACTGGCTTCGAGGTCGGTGCCGACGACTACCTGGTCAAACCCTATTCCCTCCCCGAACTGGATGCGCGCCTGAAGGCTCTGGTACGCCGCTCGCGCAACGAGCATGTGCACTCGGTGCTGATCTTCGGCGACCTGCGGCTGGACGCTGGCACCGGTCAGGTCACCCGTGGCGGACAGCCGCTCGAGCTGACGCCGACGGGTTACAAGATTCTCGCCGCGCTGATGCGGGCCGCACCGACGCTGATGACCCGCCAAGCAGCCGAACGGGAGGTATGGGGCGACAGCCCGCCGGATAGCGATGCCTTACGCACCCATATCCATACGTTGCGTCAGGTGCTCGACAAACCCTTTCCCCAGCCGATGTTGCTGACGCTGCCGGGTACCGGCTATCGACTGGTGGTGCCCGGTGAAGCCTAGGCTTACGCTCAAACAGAGCATTTCGCTCACCTACATCCTGTTGGCGGTCATAGTGGCCGGCGCCTTCAGCCTGGTTTCCTATATCTCGGTGAAGGTCATTGAAGAGCAGGTAATCGATGCCCGATTGGCCAAGATGGCCGACAGGCTGATCGACTTTCAGCGGGGCGGGCGCATGCCGGATGCGCCGTCGGATATTCGTTTCCTGATCGATGCCGATATTCCAGTCGAGTTGCGCCGGTTACCCGCTGGTTTCCATGAAGTGGGGGTCGGCAATCGGCACGTTCATGCGCTGCTGCGCGATCAGGGTTCCAGCCGCTACGCCGTCCTGCAGGAGGTCGGCGAGCTCGAGCACACGGAACTGGTAATCCTCCTGTCGCTGGCGCTCGGCTTTGCCGTCAGTGTTCTGCTCGCCGCGGTGCTCGGCGTGTTATGCGCCAAGCGGATAATCGCACCGGTGGCGGCGCTTGCCGACGCGGTCGGCCGCAACGCAGGGCCGACTGAACTGCCTTCTCTCTCTGCACAAGATGAAATTGGCGTCCTGGCGCGCGCCTTCGCCAAGCGCACTGACGAACTGCAGCAGTTCCTGCAGCGCGAGCGGCTGTTCACTGGCGACGTCAGCCATGAGTTGCGCACGCCGCTGACCATCATGCTGGGCGCGGCGGAAGTGCTGATCCCGCAATTGTCGGAGCGCCCGGCGCAGCTTGCTACAGCGGAGCGCATCCGGCGCGTGGCGGCTGAAACCGCGCAACGGGTCAGCGCATTGCTCTTGCTCGCACGCGCTCCGGAGTCTCAGGATGCGCCGTGCATCGTGCTCAACACCATCATCGAGTCGGAAATGGAGCGTTGCCGGTCCCTCCTGCACGACAAGCTAGTCGAATGCAGGTTGGAGTGGAGCGAACAGGTATCGGTCCAGGTGCATCCCGAACTGGCCGGCATCGTGATCGGCAATTTGCTGCGTAACGCCTGTCGGCATACTGAGCAGGGCCGTATTCTGGTTCAACTTAGCGCTGCCCGGCTGCTGATCGAAGACACCGGCTCGGGCATTCCCCAGAAGGTGCGCAAGCGATTGTTCGACCGCTTTGTCCACGGTGATGAGCGACCGGCACATGAAGGTACCGGCCTGGGCCTGTCGATTGTCAAACGCGTGGTCGATCATGTCGGCTGGAACGTGCGCCTGGAAACTCCGGAGGCCGGGGGAACCCGCTTCGTCCTGACCTTTCCGGCCGGCGCTGGCAGCCTCGTTAATGGACCTTAACGTGGTCTTAACGGCCGACCTTCTATTTTGCCGCTTCCATTGACAAGACACTCAGGGGTAGAACCATGAAAAGAACATTGATCGCAGCTGGCATGTTGTTGTTTTCAAGTTTCGCATTTTCCAGTGATGGCGCCGCTTGGGACTATGCCGGCGAAGCTGGGCCTGATAACTGGGCAAAACTGAGCCCGGAGTTCGGCGCATGTGCCGGGAGCAATCAGTCGCCGATCAACCTGACTGGTTTTATCGATGCCAAGCTGAAGCCCGTTGTTTTTAATTACACAGCAGGCAGTTCGGAAATTCTGAATAACGGCCACACCGTTCAGGTCAATACCCTTCCGGGCAGCAGCATCAGCGTTGATGACATCCAGTTCGACCTGAAGCAGTTCCACTTCCACGTGCCGAGTGAAAACCTGATACGTGGCAAGTCCTATCCAATGGAAGGGCATCTCGTCCATGCCGACAAGAACGGCAACCTGGCCGTGGTAGCGGTTATGGTTACCGAAGGCGAGGCGAACAAGGCGCTGGCAAAAGCCTGGGCGCACATGCCGAAAAAGGGCGAAAAAGTGGCCCTGGCGTCAGACATCTCCCCGCTGGAGATCTTGCCTGCACAGCGTGATTACTACCGGTTCAACGGTTCGTTGACGACCCCGCCTTGCTCCGAAGGCGTGCGTTGGCTGGTAATGAAGCAGCCGATTTCAGCATCCAAAGAACAGATAGAGCAGTTTTTGCATATGATTCATCATCCCAACAATCGCCCCGTGCAGGCGGTTAACGCACGTCCTGTGTTGGAGTAATCGAAGGCGGAGTCAGAAAGCCTCGCTCGCGCATTTGTTTGAGCCCGCCATCGCGGGCCAGGCGCACCGGCACTCCGGAGCTCAGGGTGAGCCAATCGGCCATGCCGGCGGCAAACACCTGATCGACGTGCTGAATCAGCACGATGGCCGCCGGTCCACCGGCCGAGGCGCCGATCGCTAGCAGTTGCTGCGCCGCTACATCACGCTTATCAAACAATAAATAACTCATTGATTTTATGGGTTATTGTTTTTTTTGTAGGAGCGGCCGGGCGGCGTTCCGCTTTAGCCGCGAATTCTTCGTGGCACAGCAAAGCTTCGCGGCTGAAGCCGTTCCTACAGGTGCTAGCGGGCTAGCACGTTTGCTGCGCGACAGCGCGGCGTCTGAATGACGAGGGATCGCTCATCCCCCCTTCAATGCCGGTTGCGATGTGCCACCAGCCAACAGGCTGAGATCTAACGCTTTTGTTAGACGGAGCGGCGCTTGGCGGTGCCGGCCGGCCAGGGCACGGCCAGCCAATTGGCCAATAGGCGAGTCGCGCTGGATGCTGGCGTGGTCACCCGGCGAGAGGCGCAAACCGTTGTGCGAACCCCCGCGGAGCAATTCAGCCCGAACGCACAACAAAGAGGCTGCAGAACGGCCCTTTCACTGCGGCTTGTCCAACCGTTACTCGCAAAGCGCTCTTTCACCCGGCCGCCAGCAGTGCGTGCAGGCGGCTTGGCCCGTTTTATGCGTCCTTCAAGCCGTACTGGCGTACCCGATAGCGGTTGCCTCGCCACCCGCATGATGGTTCAGTACGGCGATAACCAATAGGGCTGGCAGACCCGCCGTACGGCGGGATGACCAGCCTGGAGTCTTTGCCTTGTGGACAGCCAGTCATGAACGGATTACGTGCGTTGTGCCTATCGCTTGTGTTGTTGCCGTTGGCTGTGACGGCGCAGACCCTGCGGCTGGTGGCTGACCCCTGGCCGCCGTTCAATGACCAGACGTTGCTGAATAATGGTGTGGCCTCCGATCTGGTGAGCAGCGCGCTGGCTCGTGCCGGTTATGCCACGACCTATGCGCAGGCGCCCTGGGAGCGGGCGGTGCACGGTTTGCAGCGCAGCGACTACGATGTGCTGATCAACGCCTGGTATACCGAGGAGCGCGCCAGCTTCGGTTACTTTTCCCAGCCCTACCTGATCAACCGCATCCGTTTGCTGCGGCGCAAGGGCAGCGCCATCCGGTTCGAGCAATTGTCCGATCTGTATATCCAGCGCATCGCGGTGGTGCGTGGCTATGCCTATTCCGCCGAGTTCAACAGCGACCCGCGGCTGTACAAGGTGGGTGTCGGCAATTTCGCCAGCGCCGCGCGCATGCTGCAGGCCAAGCGGGTCGAGTTGACCCTGGAGGACGAGTTCGTCGCGCGTTATCACTTCGCTCGCGAGCTGAGCGAGATCCGCGATGAGCTGGAGTTCGTGGCGCGACCGTTGAGCGAGAACGGCCTGCATATCCTGATCCGCCGCAGCCATCCGGACCACCAGCAGATTGCCGAGGCGTTCGACCGGGCCATCGCCGCCATGCGTGCAGATGGCAGCTATGCGGCGATTCTTGCGCGGCATGGGCTTTGAGCGCGGATCTTCCTCCTGCCTGGCCGAGGGGGGCACCCGCCCTACGCGTCCGCGTTGACTGGGCGACAGGTCTTGGCGAGCTAGAGCGTCAGGGTCAGGCGCCGGAGCAGGGCGCCGGGCAGCAGGGTCGAGCCGTTGTGGCGCTGGTAATAGGTGCTGGTGGACAGGCTCAGCTCGCGTTCGCGGGTCAGGGCTTCGAGCTGGCTGCCGAGCAGGTCGTAGAGGCTGTCGTCGAAGCGCATGCTGGCGAGTGGCGCCTGCAGCTTGCCGTCCTCGACCCAGAAGGTGGCGAAGCGGGTCATGCCGGTGAGGCGCCCGGCCGGGCGGTCGGAGTAGTTGAGGTACCACAGGTTGCCGATGTACAGGCCAGTGCCGAGGCGGGCGAGGATCTCGTCCTGTTCCAGGCCGCCGGCGGCCATGGCCAGCGCCTGCGGGCTCTCCCAGGGGCTGGCGCCGTTGGCCGGCAGGCCGTATTCGGCAGCGCTGCGTGAACTGACCAGTTGCTCGCCGGGCTGGCCGGCCTGGATCAGGCTGAGGTCGTGGCGCGGGTAGCCTTCGCTGGAAAACGCCGGGGTCAGCGAGCCCGCGACCTGCTCATGCAGGCTGAGCAGCGGGCTGAGGCTGGCGGCGCCGGCGTGCAGGCGTTGCAGCGGACTGTCCTTGTCGGCCAGGGCCTGGGCGGAAAAGCCGCCCCAACTCATCAGTTCGAGAATTTCCTGCAGGGCGGCGGGCGCCAGGTAGGCGCGGTAGCTGCCGGGCGCCAGGGTGCGCACGGGCTGGCCCAGGTGGCTCAGTTGCTCGCGCGCCTGCTGCATGCGCTGGGCGAAGGCGGCGGCCTGCCAGGTCTGGCCGGCGTACTGCGCCTTGAGCGCCTGGCCGTTGGCGTGGAACAGGCTCCAGTCGAAGGTGAAGCTGCTCGCCTGGTGCCAGCCGAAGGCGCCACTGGAACTGGCGAAGCCGCGGCTGATCGGGCCGGCGGCGTAGAAGCCGACCAGGTCCAGGCCCTGCGCGGCCTGGCCGATCTGCTCGACCACCGCGGCGCTGTCCGGCAGCGCTTCGAGTTGCAGCACATGGCTGTGCCAGACCTCGCGGTTGAGCTGCAGGTAAGGGTCGGGCGGCAGCAGCGGCAGGGTCTGGCGCAGCTGCGCCAGGGCGTCGGCCAGGCGCTGGCGATCCACCTGCGGCGGGCCGCCGAGAGTGACCTGCAGCTCGGCATGGCGGCCGTCGCGGATCAGCTGCAGGCGCAGGCTGGCCTGCTGCACGTGGCCGGCCTGGCGCACCTTGGCCTGGTTGAAACGGATGAATTCGGAGGATTCGGCGCTGTAGCCGAGGCTGAATTCTTCGCCTGGGCTCAGCGCGCCACGCAGCCATTCGTTCAGCGCCGCAAATTGATTGAGGTTGTCCATCAGGCGGCTCCGCCGAATACGTCGACCTGGCTGAATACGCAGGCCGGGGTGGCGTGGCCGACGCGCACCACCTGGTTGGGTTCGCCCTTGCCGCAGTGTGGGGTGCCGAGCACCTCGCGGGTGCTGGCGTCGCCGACGGCCGCCAGCGAGCCCCAGAACTGGCTGGAGATGCCACGGTAGTTGGGGTTCTTGACCACGCCGCGCAACTGGCCGTGCTCGATCAGCTGGCCCCATTCGCAGCCGAACTGGAACTTGTTGCGCGCGTCGTCGATCGACCAGGAGCGGTTGCTGGCCATCAGGATGCCGTGCTCGATGCCGGCGATCAGTTGTTCCAGGCTCTGTTCGCCCGGTTCGATATTGAGGTTGGCCATGCGGTCGATCGGCGGCCGGTTCCAGTTGCACGCGCGGCTGTTGGCCACGCCCGCCAGGCCGCTGCGCCACTGCGACAGCGCGCCACCGAGGGGTCGCAGCAGCAGGCCGTCGCGGATCAGGTATTCGTGGCGCGCCGGGCTGCCGTCGTCGTCATGGGCGTAGCTGGCCAGCTCCTCGGGAATCTGCGGGTCGAAGGTCACGTTGAGCAGGCTGGAGCCGTATTGCAGCCGGCCGAAGTCGCTGGCCTTGACGAAGCTGGTGCCGGCGAAGTTGCGCTCGTCGCCGAGGATGCGGTCCAGCTCCAGCGGATGGCCGATGGATTCGTGCAGTTGCAGGATCATCTGGTCCGGCATCAGCAGCAGGTCGCGCGGGCCGCTCGGCGCGTTGGCCGCCAGCAGCAGTTGCAGGGCCTGGTCGGCGACCTGCGGCGCGGCGCCGATCAGGCCCAGTCGCTCGATCACGTCGGCGCCGCCCTGCTGGCCGAGGTGGGCGCCACCGAGGTTGCGGGTCTGGCTGTCCTGGCCGTCGTAGGCGGTGACGCTGAGGTGCGGGTAGACGAAGCGCTGGGCCTGGCGCAGTTCGGCACCGCTGTTGTTGAGGTAGAGCTGCTCGACCTGGGTCAGGTCGAGGCCGACCCGCCAAATGACCAGGCGCGGGTCGCTGGGCACGGCGGCGGACTCGGCGGCGAGCAGTTGGTAGCAGGCGGCGAGCGAGGGGAATTCCTGTTCCAGGCGGGGCGAGCGGTACTCGCCGCGTTCGCCGGAGGGCGTCAGTGCATGCAGCTCGAGCAAGGCCTGCGGGGCGATGCGTCGGGCCAGCGCGGTGGCCCGCTCCAGCGCGGCCTGCAGGCCCTGGCGCGACAGGTCGTTGGTCGCTGCGTAGGCCTCGACTCCGGCCAGCCGCACACTGAGCATCGCGCCCTGGTCGCGGCTGAAGCGCGGCGGCTCGGCCACCTGCTTGCGCATCGCCAAGTGCTGATGGTCTTCGCGCACATAGCGCAGCGACCAGTGTTCGGCGTCGCTGCGCAGGGCGGCGAAGTGCTGCTTGAGTGCGGCGAAGGCCTCGAACATATGGCGGCTCCTGGGCTGGGGCGCCCGCGGCAGGGGGCATCAGGCGGATGCCGGCGACAGCCGACGGGAAAGGTCATGATTGCCCAAGGGCGGGGTGGCGACAAGCGCGCGGGCGGGTGGATGAAAAAGGCGTCATCCACCCTGCACCGCTCTCGTAGTGCTCTTGCCGCGTAGTCATTGGCGCCGTAACCCATCTGATGGGACAGGCCTATTACCGCTTGGTGGGTTACGTGACGCACCGCTACCGCAGCTACTGCTCAAACACTGCTCGGCGTCACTAACCCACCCTACGTTTCCGCGTAACCGGCAACGGGGACATAGGCAAAGTCGTCGCCACGGCGCGCCGTGGCGAATGCCTTACAGCGAGCGCACGCGCAGTGTGCGGCCCTTGATCTTGCCTTCGCTCAGGCGTTTCAGGGCCTGCTGGGCCATGCCGCGCTCGACTGCGACATAGGCCTGGAAGTCGAAGATGGCGATCTTGCCGACCTGGCTGCCGGGGATGCCGGCATCGCCGGTGAGGGCGCCAAGGATGTCGCCGGGGCGGACCTTGTCCTTGCGTCCGCCGCTGATGCACAGGGTGATCATCGGCGGTTGCAGGGGGTCGCCGGCCTTGGCCTTGAGGCTGCTGAGCGGGTGCCAGTTGAGCGGGCTCTTCTGCAGGGTCTCGATGGCCTGGGCGCGATGGCCTTCGGCGGGGGCGACCAGACTCATGGCCATCCCTTTCTCGCCAGCGCGGCCGGTGCGGCCGACGCGGTGGATGTGGATCTCCGAATCGCGCGCCAGTTCGACGTTGATCACCATGTCCAGGGCGTCGATGTCCAGGCCGCGGGCGGCCACATCGGTGGCCACCAGTACCGACAGGCTGCGGTTAGCGAACATCGCCAGCACCTGATCGCGGTCGCGTTGTTCCAGGTCGCCATTGAGGGCCGCCGCGGAAATACCGTTGGCGGCGAGGTGGTCGACCACTTCCTGGCACTGCTGCTTGGTAAAGCAGAAGGCCACGCAGGACTCGGGGCGGAAGCTGGCGAGCAGCTTGACCACCGCGTCCATGCGCTCCTCGGGGGAGATCTCGTAGAAGCGTTGTTCGATCTGCGCGTCGTCGTGCATGGCCTCGGCCTTGACCTGCTGCGGGTTGCGCATGAAGGCCGCGGACAACTGCTTGATGCTCGACGGGTAGGTGGCGGAGAACAGCAGGGTCTGCCGCTTGCTCGGGGTCTGGCCGATGATATCGGCGATGCTGTCGTAGAAACCCATGTCGAGCATGCGGTCGGCTTCGTCGAGCACCAGGGTGTTGAGGCCGTCGAGCTTCAGCGTGCCCTTGGCCAGGTGTTGCTGGATGCGTCCCGGGGTGCCGACGATGATCTGCGCGCCATGCTCCAGCGAGCCGATCTGCGGACCGAAGGGCACGCCGCCACACAGGGTCAGCACCTTGATGTTGTCGGCGCCGCGGGCCAGGCGGCGGATTTCCTTGGCCACCTGGTCGGCCAGTTCGCGGGTCGGGCACATGACCAGCGCCTGGCAGCCGAAGTAGCGCGGATTGAGCGGGTTGAGCAGGCCGACGCCGAAGGCGGCGGTCTTGCCGCTGCCGGTCTTGGCCTGGGCGATCAGGTCCATGCCCTTGAGCATCACCGGCAGGCTCTGCGCCTGGATCGGCGTCATCTCGGTGTAACCGAGCGACTCGAGGTTCGCCAGCATGGCGGCGGACAGCGGCAGTGAGGAGAAAGCGGTGTGGGTCACGGTTCAGGCCTGCAAATCGAAATGACGCGCAGTGTATCAGGCGGCGACGCCGGCGTTACTGCTGGTGCGACCGGGGGCAGCCTCGCCTCAACCGCTCGCGGGGCCGTGCAGTTCGGCGCGCAGGGCGGCGATGCGGGCGTCCTTGTCCTGCCACAGGCGACTGACCCAGCCCTGCAGGAAGACGCGGAACTGCGCATCGTTCTGATAATCGCCCTGCCACAGCGCCGGGTCGAGTTCGCGGGTCTGGATGTCGATGATGACTCTCGCCACCCGGCCGCTGAGCAGGTCCCAGAAGCCGGGGATCTGTTCGCCCGGGTAGACCACGGTGACGTCCAGCACCGCGTCCAGTTGCTCGCCCAGCGTGGCGAGGACGAAGGCCACGCCGCCGGCCTTGGGCTTGAGCAGGTAGCGGTAGGGCGAGCCTTGCGCGGCGTGCTTGGCCGGGGTGAAACGGGTGCCCTCGAGGTAATTGACCACGGTCACCGGCAGCTCCTTGAACTTCTCGCAGGCGCGTCGGGTGCTGGCCAGGTCTTCGCCTGCCCGCTCCGGGTGCCTGGCCAGGAAGGCCTTGGAATAGCGCTTCATGAACGGGTAGTCCAGGGCCCAGAAGGCCAGGCCGAGCAAGGGCACCCAGATCAGCTGGCGCTTGAGGAAGAACTTGAAGAAGGGCGCCTTGCGGTTGAACGCCTGGATCAGGGCCGGGATATCCACCCAGGACTGGTGGTTGCCGATCACCAGGTAGGAGGTGTCCTGGCGCAGCTCGGCGCCGCCGCGGATGTCCCACTCGGTCGGCAGCAGGATGGCAAAGATCAGCTTGTTCAGCTCGGCCCAGGTCTCCGCCACCCACATCACCCCGCGCGAGCTGGCCGCCTTCAGGGCCTTGCCCGGCAGGAGGAACTTGCCCAGGGCGATCAGCAGCAGCGGGCCGATCAGGCTCAGGGTGTTGAGCAGCAACAGCAGGGTGACGCTCAGGCCGGTCAGCAAATGGCGCATGGGTACTCCTTGTCGTGCACGGGCTGGGGCTGAGAGGGGGTCGACATGGTAAGCAGACCGGCGACCGAGCTCCAGGGCTACGCAAGTGAAGGCATATCGCTATCATGCTCGTTATGCCCGGCCAGGATGCGCCTCATTCGGCTAATGTATCCGAACCCATGTTGCCGAATCAGATGCTGCCGCCCCCCGACCTGAGTGCTGCCGATGCCGATGTTGAAACGCATAGCCATGTCCGATCTACGTATCGGCATGTACATCCAGGAATTCTGCGGCTCGTGGATGGATCATCCGTTCTGGAAGGCCAGGTTTCTACTCGAGACCGACAAGGATTTGCTGCGCATCCAGTCCTGCGGCATCAGCGAGCTATGGATCGATGCCAGCAAGGGGCTGGATGTCGAGGTGGGTCAGGCCAGTGTCTCCAGGGTAGAGGCTGAGGCGCAGGTGCAAGAGCGCTTACTGGTGGCTGCAGCGGCGCCTGCTGGGGAGAGCTGTTCACTGGAAGATGAGTTGAATCGCGCGAGCAAACTCTGCGATCGCTCGAAGCAGGCCGTGATGGCGATGTTCGGCGCTGCGCGGATGGGCAAGGCGCTGGATTTCGAGCAGGCCGAGGATCTGGTGGCGGAGATTTCCGATTCGATCATGCGCCACCCCAATGCCCTGATCAGCCTGGCGCGACTCAAGCGTGCCGATGAATACACCTACATGCATTCGGTGGCGGTCTGTGCGCTGATGATTGCACTCGCGCGTCAACTGGGAATGGGCCCGGCCCAGGTGCGCGAAGCCGGCCTGGCGGGGATGCTGCACGATATCGGCAAGATGACGGTGCCTGTCGAGCTGCTCAATAAACCGGGCAAGCTGAGCGATGCCGAGTTTGCCAGGGTGCGTGAGCACCCCGAGGCCGGCAGCAGGATTCTCCTGGCGGGCAAGCAGGTCAGTGCCCTGGTGCTGGACGTCTGCCTGCACCATCACGAGAAAATCGATGGCAGCGGTTACCCCCATCGACTGACCGGCGAGCAAATCAGCTTGCCTGCGAAAATGGGTGCGATCTGCGACGTATATGACGCAGTCACCTCCAATAGGCCCTACAAGGCTGGCTGGGAACCGGCCGAGTCGATCCGCAAGATGGCCGAGTGGACGGGACATTTCGATGAGGTGGTGTTCAAGGCCTTCGTCAAAACCGTCGGCATCTACCCGACCGGTTCGCTGGTGCGCCTGCAGAGCGGGCGTATCGGTGTGGTGCTGGAGCAGCACGCAACCTCGTTGCTGATGCCCAAGGTCAAGGTGTTCTTCTCGGCCAGGTCGAAAACCCCTATCGCTCAGGAAATAATCGACCTGGCCAAATTGG
>NZ_JBFIIG010000070.1:0-19351 GCF_041601375.1 Pseudomonas sp.
CCGCGCCAAAGGCTGCCCGGCAGCGTCCAGTACGTCACTCAGATCCTGCGCAATAGACATAAAAAATCTGGAACCTGATAAGGGTTCCGGATTCTCCTGCTGAACAAGGATTAGTCAACAATCCTTAAGTGAACAGCATTGCGGTCATGTACCGGGGCTTTTTTTGGGCGATGTACCCGTCACTGTTGCAAGCAGTCCTGGGCGTGAGGAGCTATCCGTAGGGGGCGTCTTCGACGCCGCGCTGTCGCGCAGCAAACTGGGTGCTCGGGGCCCCTGTTGTAGGAGCGGCTTCAGCCGCGAATTCTTCGCGGCACAGCCAAAGCTTCGCGGCTGAAGCCGCTCCCACAAAAGCCCGCCTCTTTGGCAATCTGCTAGCTGTTGGCTTCAGTCTTCAATGGCGGTGTATCGGCCGCTTCGGGCGGGGTCGAGCCGTTGGCTTGCGGGCGTTCGCGTCGCCATTGCAGGGCTATCAGGATCAGGGTCGGGACTCCCAGCAAGGCGGTGATGATAAAGAACTGCTCGTAGCCGAGCTTCTCCACCATCACCCCGGAATAGCCGCCGATCAGCCGCGGCAACAGCAGCATGATCGAGCTGAGCAGGGCGTACTGGGTGGCGGAGAACTGCAGGTTGGTCAGGCTCGACAGGTAGGCGACGAACGCCGCCGTGGCCAGGCCGGCACTGAAGTTGTCGGCGGAGATGGTGACGATCAGCATCTGCAGGTCGGCGCCCATGCTGACCAGCAGCATGAACAGCAGGTTGGTCGCCGCCGATGCTATGCCGCCGATGAACAGGATCGGCAGAATGCCGAAGCGCACGATCAGCAGGCCGCCGATGCCGGCGCCGAGCAGGGTCATCACCAGGCCGAACAGCTTGCTGACGCTGGCGATCTGATCCTTGGTGAAGCCCTGGTCGATATAGAACACGTTGGCCATCACGCCCATCACGGTATCCGACATGCGGTAGGTGGCGATCAGCCCGAGCAGGAGCAGGGCCTGCCAGCGGTAACGGACGATGAAATCGTTGACCGGGGTCAGCACCGGTGCCAGGCCGTGGCGGCCCATGCGCGACAAGCACAGCGTGGTGAGGATGGTGTAGAGCAGGGCGCGGAGAAAGGCGCGGTCTTCGAGCAGCAGGTCGAGCAGGCTGATTTCACCGCGCACCAGGCTGGCGAAATCGGTGTAATAAAATTGGGTGAACATCGCCGGCACGGAGACCAGCAGCACGATCAGCACCAGCACCGAGACGATCTGATGGCTGAAGCCGTAGCGCGCCGCGGCCAGCTGGGTTTGCAGCGGCACCGCCGGTTCGCGCATCCACAGGCTGGTGAGCAGGCCCGGCAACATCAGCAGGGCGAACACCAGGTAGGTGCCGGCCCAGGCGCTGTGCTGGTAGAGCTGCACGGTAGAGCCGAACCCTTCGGCGAAGTACAGGGCGCCAGCGGTGGCCAGCAGTGCCGCGACCCGGTAGCCGGCCATGTAGCTGGCGGCGAGGGCGGCCTGGCGGGTGTCTTCGGCGATTTCCAGGCGGTAGGCATCGATGGCGATGTCCTGGGTGGCGGAGGCGAAGGCCACCAGTACCGCCAGGGAGATCAGCCAGGTCAGTTTGGTCTGCGGGTCGCATAAGGCCATGCCGGCCAGGCCGATGGCAATCAGTATCTGGGCCAGCACCAGCCAGGAGCGGCGCCGGCCGAGCCGGCCGAGCAGCGGCAGGCGCCACTGGTCGAGCAGTGGCGACCAGACCCATTTGAAGGCGTAGGCCAGGCCGATCAGGCTGGCGAAGCCGATGGTTTCACGCGCCACGCCAGCTTCGCGCAACCACACCGACAGCGTGGAGAACACCAGCATATAGGGCAGGCCGGCGGCGAACCCGAGGAGCAACAGCACCAGGGTGGAGGGGCTGGAATAGGCGGCGAGGGCTTCACGCCAGCTTTTACGGGGCATTGAGCGGGTTTCTGTCTGCAGGGAGAAAATGGATTCAGGGCGCACTCTAACCGCTGTGCTCCATTGGGCGCCAGCCGTGCCGTCGGATATCCACGCGATCATCGATGACCAATACGCCTTCACCGCGCAAGCGCGCCCGCTGCTCTGCGCCGGAAACACTGCCCGCCGGCAGGCTCAGGCGGCCACTGGCGGCGATCACCCGGTGCCAGGGCAGCGTCGTGTCCGGCGGCAACTGGCTGAGGCTGCGTCCTACCCAGCGCGCCGCCCGGCCCAGGCCGGCCAGCTCGGCCAGTTGGCCATAGCTGACCACCTTGCCCGGCGGAACCTGGGCGAGCGACATAAACAGCGCCTCGCGTCGTGCTTGCTGGCTCGCTGTCGGCAGGGACGAGGGGTCAGGCTTGGCTGCCTCGCCCTGAGTTGGCGGTTGTCGACCGATCATGCGGCTGCGCATCCTGCTTCTATCTGCTGTCGTTGGAGGGGGCCATGCCGGTGTCGGCGGCCAGGGTCTGGCTCAATAATGGCGACTGTCTGGGCGGCGCCGACCAGGTGCCGAACGACTGCAAGGATAGCGATACCAGGCGTGCGGACAAACTCCTGTTGCGGCGTCGTCAGTATCAGCCGCCTGGTGCCGCCGCGAACCGTGCAGCAAAATCGATCGACGCCAGGCGGGACATGCAGCGCAACGGGGATGAACCCGAGGGGAGGATGTTCAAGGGCAAGCCCCGGTGGTCGAGCCTGGTCGCTGGCGGCATGGCCTGGCCTGCGTTGGTGCCTCATAGCTGGGCCCCGTCTGTTGCAATTGTACGAGCCGGAGCAAATCCCTGGCCTGGATTGCACCTCATGCGAGCGCCACTGTCTGATGGGTGTCGGGTTCGGCTGTTAGGTTCGCGCCGGCATGACGCCGGTCGCTTGGCGTGAACTCCGATTAATTCCGACGGTCAGTGCTTGTTCAGTGCCCAGGCTTGCGCATAATGCCGAGCTTTTATCCAATCAGAGCCTTTGAAGTCCGCTTATGATGTCAAAAACCTTGCTATGCCTGGCTCTTTCGGCAGTTGCCAGCCCTCTGCTGGCCGACACCGTGTGGTTGAAAAACGGTGATCGGCTGAGTGGCACCATCAGATTCTTCGAAGGGAAAAAACTGCTCCTGGAAACCGATTACGGTGGCTCGATTGCGCTGGATTGGAAGAAGATCGCCACCCTGCAAAGCGACCAGGAGCTGTTGATCAAGGAAGGCAAGATTAGCGGCGAGCGGGCCAAGTCCCTGGTGGCCGCCGAGGAGGGCAAGGTCACCCTGGTCAATGGCGAAGTGCCGAGGACCATCGAACTGGCCAATGTCCGGCAAATCATGAAGCCCAAACCGCTGGTCGAAGACCTCACCTGGAAGGGCAAATTAGACGTGGCGATGGATTACAAGCGTGGCGAGCGCGACATCGACGATTACAACGTCGACCTGAAGACCCAGGCGCGTCATGACATGTGGCGCCACAACGCGGAAGTCGCTTACGACCGCGAGTACCAGGACGGCGTGGTCGCCACGGACAATTGGGCCACCGAATACGCCCTGGACCGTTTCTTCGACGAGCACCGGTTCTGGCAGGGCCGCCTCGAATACAAGCGCGATCAGATCGAGGATCTGGCCCGGCAGCGCACTGTTGGTACCGGTCCCGGTTACCAGTTCTGGGATAACGAGCTGGGCGCCTTCTCGGTAGTCGGTCTGCTCAATCGCACCGACTTTGAATATGCCAACGGCGAGCATGACAACTTCTACTCGGCGAGCGGTAAGTGGGACTACAACCGCTACCTGATCGGCAAGAGCATGGAAGTGTTCAGCACCGGTGAAGTGGGTAAACCGCTGGCCAATGTCGCCGATTACACCCTGGATACCGAGCTGGGCCTGCGCTACAAGGTCAATAGCTGGGCCTCGTTGAATATGAAGGCCGAGAAAGACCTGGTCAGCGGCTCGGAAGGCGATGTGGACGAGACCCGCTACAGCCTGGGCTTCGGCATCGGCTGGTAAACCCGTTCACCGCCGGTCAATTGCGACCGGCAAGCCCGGCCATGGCCGGTGAGTGGGCAAAGCCTCAAATCGATGGGTAGCCTGCCCTCAACGCCATCCTACGGCACTGGCTGTTGCAGGATGGCGTTGAGCGCAGCGATACCCATCAGGCCCACCCCATTAGCGCGATCCGGGCAGGTCCGCCGCGTCAGTCGAGCATATCGCTGAAACGCCCATCCTTCTTGAATACCAGCGGCTGGGCGAAGCCCGGCACCTTGATCTGTTCGGTACCCAGCTCGATGGCTTGGTCGTCGATCAGGTCGTGGCCGAAGTTGTAGATGATTTCCAGTTGGCCCTGCATGGCCTGCTCGTCATAGGCGCGGGCGGCGATGCGGGTCTGTTCGCGGCGGCTGCAGTAGGCGTCGAAGGCGGCCTCGCCGTGACGCTTGCGTAGCATCTTGTCGACCACGTGGGGCGCCAGCACCACGGCGCTGGCGTTGTTGCCGCCGAAGCCCTTGGAGTTGATGAAGCACACATCGAGTTGCTGCGGCTCGCGTTGGCGGTCCGTAGTGGCGAAGCACAAGTGCTTCTGAAACACGTCATCAGCGGGCGCGTCGATGGTCTTGATCCCGGGAATGACGCCGTACTTGAAGCTGCCCAGGGCTGAGATCACCTGATCGCCGCTGGCGGTGGCCAGGGAGTGGCCGACGAAGGCCTTGACCGCGGTCACCGGCCACTGCTCGATGGCGAAGGCGGCGGCGATGCGATCGAGCAGCTCGGATTCGGTGACCCGATTGGCTGGTGTGCTGGAACCATGGGCCTGGACGAAGCTGCGCTGGCGCACGGCATCGGTGCCGAGCAGTTGCACGGCGCTGGCTACCGCTTTGGCCATGGTCAGGTAATTACCGGGGCCGGGGGCGGAGATGGATTTCTTGAAGCCGTCGGCGTTGATGAAGACGTCCGGCACGGCGCCATGGATGTCGGCCCCCAGTTCCAGGGCCAGTTCGTCATCCATCAGCACCACGAACTGGCAGGCTTCGGCCAGGGTGAAGCCGCAGTTGTCGCCGAACGGGCGGCTGGCGCGGCGGAAGTCCACCTGCTGGTTGCCTTCGATCTGGCGCAGGCCCTCCTCGGTGGCCAGCGCGCCCATGGCGCCGTAGCCCTCGATGCATTCCTGGTTGACTGGCGCTTCGCTGCTGCCGACGATGACCACCCGGGCCTTGCCCGCGGTGATCTGCTCGATGCCTTTTTGCAGGTTGTAGAGGAAGGTGGCGCAGGCGCCGGTGATGGCGCCGGTGCTGCCGACGCTGCCGAGCACGTAGGCGTTGATGAAGTCCGCCGGCATGCTGTTGAGGCCCAGGGCCAGCTGCTTGGCGGTGACCCGACCGCCCTTGAGGCGCGATTGCATCATGCCGCCGAAGCCGTTTTCGTCGAGCTGGCTCATGATGCAGCTGGCGAACACCGCCACTTCGTCCGGCTGTACCCGATCGACGATCGACTGCCAGGGCAGGCCGGTCGAACGCAGGGCGTCGGTTACCCCGACGATGGCCATGCTCAGGCCGCGCGGGTGGAAGCGCGAGTTGTAGTGTTCGCCCGGTTCGAAGCCGCTGGGCAACTGGCCGGCGGATTTCACCGGCAGGGCGCGGTAGCTGTCGACCTTGAAATCGCAGCTGTCGTGCAGGGTGACGCACACCTCGGTGGCGTTGAGTTGCTCCACCGACCAGTTGGCCGGCAGGGGCTCGGGCAGTTGCTTGCGGTTGCTGATGAAGCTCAGCGGGGCGCCCGCCGCGCCGCTGACGCTGATGTTCTTCTGCCAATGGGCGGCGTCGACATCCAGGTGCTGCTTTTCGATGCGGCGCACCAGGGTCGAGCCGAGAATCTGTTCGGCAAAGCGGCTGTCGATCTCGGCCAGGCTCAGCGTCGTGCCGTCGGCCGTCTGGTAGCTGCCGTCGACCACCTGCAGCAGCTTCATCATTACCGCCAGGCCTGCGAGGGTTTCCTGGCGCGCGCGGGTCTCCATCGACTCGATCACGGTGCGTCGGAAGCCATGATGAAAGGAGCTGCGGCCGGCTGCGTTATAACCACCAAAACCAACGATCACGGGTAAGCGAGACTTCACGCGGGAAACTCCTTCAAATAAATACGCCGGACAAATTCAGGTGAAGCGCTACCTGCTTGTCGCTCGTCCAGGAACCCGCAAACACGGGAGCATTCAATCAGGACGGGCAGTGGCTCGACTGTGCGGATGATTATGCTGACGTGATTTATGACCCGTGAGTCACTGCTTCGACCAAGGTAGCGCTTCGGCAAGACCATACTCCTGCTAAGGTTTCTTCAGTCCAAGGTCTCGCTGGAGAACAATAATGCACAGCCTCAACCCCTATGAATATGGCATGCCGCGCGATGCGGCGAACTTTCAGGCGCTCAGCCCCTTGAGCTTTCTCGAGCGCGCGGCGAGTGTCTATCCGCAACGCACGGCGCTGATCAACGGCAGCCTGCGGCAAACCTGGGGCGAGACCTACAGCCGCTGCATTCGCCTGGCCTCGGCCCTGGCCCGGCGCGGCATCGGTCTGGGCGATACGGTGGCGGTGATCGCGCCGAACGGCCCGGCGATGTTCGAGGCGCACTTCGGCGTGCCCATGTGCGGCGCGGTGCTCAATGCCATCAATACCAGGCTGGATGCCGAAGCCATCGCCTTTATTTTGCAGCATGGCGAAGCCAAGGTGCTGCTGGTCGACAAGGAGTTCGGCGAACTGGTGCAACGTGCCACCAGCCATCTGCCCAAGCGTCCGCTGATCATCGGCATCGACGACCCGCAATATCAGGACGGCCAACTGATCGGCCAGCTCGACTACGAGGAGCTGCTGGCCGAAGGCGACGCCGACTATGCCTGGCAGATGCCGGCCGACGAGTGGCAGGCGATCTCGCTCAACTATACATCCGGTACCACCGGCAATCCCAAGGGCGTGGTCTACCACCACCGTGGCGCCCACCTGAATGCCCTGTCCAATGCCATGTGCTGGGACATGAGCCGCTTCCCGGTGTACCTGTGGACGCTGCCGATGTTCCACTGCAACGGCTGGTGCTTCCCCTGGGCATTGGCGGCCTATGTCGGGGTCAACGTGTGCCTGCGCCACGTGCGCGCCGAGGCCATCTACCCGCTGATCGCCGAGCATGCTGTCGACCATTTCTGTGGCGCACCGATCGTGCTGAACATGCTGGCCAATGCCGCCGCTGACCTGAAGGCGCTGAAGACCCGCCCGGTCAAGGTGCTGACCGCCGGCGCCGCGCCACCCGCCGCGGTGATCGAGGCCATGGAGGCCATGGACTTCCGCGTCACCCACGTCTATGGACTGACCGAAACCTACGGCCCCAGCGTGGCCTGCGAATGGAAGGCGGAGTGGGACGGCGAAACCCCAGAGCAGCGTGCGCGCCTCAAGTCCCGCCAGGGCGTACGCGCGCCGCTGCTCGACGGCCTGATGGTGGCCGACCCGGACAGCCTGCAGCCGGTGCCCAAGGACGGCCAGACCATCGGCGAGATCATGATGCGCGGCAACGTGGTGATGAAGGGCTACCTGAAGAACCCGACGGCCACCACCGAGGCCTTCGCCGGCGGCTGGTTCCACTCCGGCGACCTGGCGGTGTGGCACGCCGACGGCTATGTCGAGATCAAGGACCGCTCCAAGGACATCATCATTTCCGGTGGCGAGAACATCTCCTCGATCGAGGTGGAAGACGTGCTCTATCGTCATCCGCAGATCCTCGAGGCCGCGGTGGTGGCCATGCCCAGCGACAAGTGGGGCGAAACCCCCTGCGCCTTCGTCACCCTCAAGCCCGACGTCGAACTGAGCGCCGAGGAGGTTGTCGCCTTCTGCCAGCAACGCATGGCGCGCTTCAAGGTGCCGGGCTGCGTGGTCTTCACCGCCCTGCCGAAAACCTCCACCGGCAAGGTGCAGAAGTTCGTCCTGCGCGAACAGGCGCGGGCGATGGCCGCGAGTGGCCAGACGGCGGCGTAGGCGCGCAGGCGTGAGGAACACCAGTGGGAGCGGCTTCAGCCGCGATATTCGCGGATATAAAGATTATGCGTTCCCTCCTCTCCCACAAAGGCCATGCAGCGCGTAGGGCGTACTCGCGAAGCAGTACGCCGCCTCCCCGCAAGCGGCGGACTGTTCGCTGCGCTCCTGAGTCCGCCCCACGGCCGGGCAGAAGGTGCAGGGAGTAGCTCAAACGGTCGCGGTCAATTCATCCCCAGCCAGTTCGGCAAGCCCATGGACACGGCCGGCACGTAGGTGATGATCATCAGGAAGCCCAGCAGCAGCATCAGCCACGGCCAGGCGGCCTTGATCACCGCGGTCAGCGGCATGCCGGTGACCGCCGAGGTGACGAACAGGTTGAGTCCCACCGGCGGGGTGATCAGGCCGATCTCCATGTTCACCACCATGATGATGCCCAGGTGAATCGGGTCGATGCCCAGCTGCACGGCGATCGGAAACAGGATCGGCGCGAGGATCAGGATGATCGCCGAGGGCTCCATGAAGGCGCCGGCGACCAGCAGCACGATGTTCACTACCAGCAGGAACTGCCACGGCTGCAGACCCATCTCGATCACAATGGCGGTGATCGTCTGGGGGATCTGTTCGGTGGTCAGTACGTGGGCGAAGAGCATGGCGTTGGCGATGATGAACATCAGCATGATGGTCAGCTTGCCGGACTCCAGCAGCACCTTGGGGCACTCGCGGATCCGCATGTCCTTGTACACGAACAGCGCGACGAAGCCGGCGTAGACCGCCGCCACCGCGGCCGCTTCGGTCGGGGTGAACATGCCCGAGTAGATGCCGCCGAGGATGATCACCATCAGCAGCAGGCCCCAGATCGCCTTGCGCGCGGTTCTCAGCAGTTCGCCGAGGCTGGCGCGCGGCAGGGACGGCAGGTCCATCTTGCGCGCGACTATGTAGATCGCCGTCATCAGCGCCACGCCGAGCATCAGGCCCGGCACCACGCCGGCCATGAACAGCTTGCCGACCGACTGCTCGGTGGCCGCGGCATACACCACCATGACGATCGACGGCGGGATCAGGATGCCCAGGGTGCCGGCGTTGCAGACGATGCCGGCGCCGAAGGCCTGTGGGTAACCGGAACGGACCATGCCGGCGATGGCAATCGAGCCGACCGCCGCCACTGTCGCCGGCGAGGAGCCGGACAGTGCGGCGAACAGCATGCAGGCCATCACCGCGGAGATCGCCAGGCCGCCACGGATATGGCCGACGCAGGCGTTGGCGAAATCGATCAGGCGCTGGGCCACGCCGCCGGTGGTCATGAAGGCGCCGGACAGCAGGAAGAACGGGATCGCCAGCAGGGTGTAGTGTTCGCTGGTCTCGAACAGCTTGATCGCCAGCGAGCGCACCGAATCGGGGCTGAACAGCATGATGGTCACCGAGCCGGCCAGGCCGAGCGAAGCGGCAACCGGCACGCCGATGAACATCAGCGCGAACAGCAGGATGAAGAGGAACAGGATGGTCATTGCTTGTGGTCCTCGTGCTCGGTCAGCTTCATGGCTTCGGCGGCTTCGTCGGCCAGGCCGAGACCGGTCTGCTGGTTGCGCAGGATGCGCACGAAGATTTCCAGGAATCGGATAAACACCATGGTGTAACCGAACGGCACGATCAGGGTGATGTGCCATTGCTTGATGCCGTAATGACCAAGGTCCTCGGCGCCGATGTTGGCGGTGAACAGGGTGCTCATCCAGTCGAAGCTGGCCACCGCGATCAGTCCGGCATAGCCGAGGCAGCACAGGCAGGCGATCAGGCCGATGATGCGTTGCACCGGCTTGGCGGCGAGCTTGACCAGGGCGTCGACGCCGATGTGGCCGGCGGTGCGCACGCCGTAGGCCAGGCCGAAGAAGATCAACCAGGCGAACAGCGCCTTGGTCAGCGAGATGCTCCAGGTCATGTCCTGGGCCAGCCCGAGAATGAAGTCGCCGATGGCGAACAGGCTGTCGCTGGCGCCTTCCCAGCGGTCGGCCCAGTTGTAGAACAGGGTGTAGAGGTTGTTGAGAATCACGTAGACGAATGTCACAAGCGTCATGGTCGCCAGGAGGAAGGCGATAAAGGCTTCCTCGAAGTGATCCCAGGCGCGTCGCAAGGCGTTCATCGATAACATCTCCAGTGGAGGAGGGGGAGGGCCAGGGCACTGCTTGTCACGGCAGTGCCCTGGCGCAATCGGCCGGCAGCGGGACCGGTGGTGCTGCGGTCGCCGCTGTCGGTGGGTTACGCCGCTGCGCGGCTAACCCGCCCTACTGGTTGGCCGCGTCTGCAGCCTTGATCAGGTCGGCACCGATTTCGCCTTCGAACTTGGCCCATACCGGCTTCATGGCGTCGCGCCACATGCCGCGCTGCTCGGGGGTCAGGTTGATTATTTCGGTGGTTTTGGCGTCGAGGATGCGCTGCTTGTCGCCTTCGTTCAGCTCGTTGGCCTTCTTGTTCACCTCGGCGGTCACTTCCACGATGATCTTGTCCAGCTCGCTGCGGACATCTTCCGGCAGGCCGTTCCAGAACGTGGTGTTGGTGATCAGCATGTAGTCCAGGACACCGTGGTTGGATTCGGTGATGTACTTCTGCACTTCATGCATCTTCTGGCTGTAGATGTTCGAGTAGGGGTTCTCGGCACCGTTGACTACGCCGGTCTGCAGGCCCTGGTAGACCTCGGCGAAGCTCATCTTGCGCGGGTTGGCGCGCACTGCCTTGAACTGCTCTTCCAGTACGGCGGAAGCCTGTACGCGGAACTTCAGGCCACGGGCATCCTTCGGCTCACGCAGCGGCTTGTTGGCCGACAGCTGCTTGAGGCCGTTGTGCCAGTAACCCAGGCCGGTGATGTTCTTGTCTTCCATCGACTTGAGCAGCGCCTGACCCTCCGCGCTTTGCTGGAAACGGTCGAGTGCCGCCATGTCCTTGAACAGGAACGGCAGGTCGAATACCTGGACCTGCTTGGTGTACTGCTCGAACTTGGCCAGGGATGGGGCGATCAGTTGCACGTCGCCGAGCAACAGGGCTTCCATTTCCTTGCCATCGCCGAACAGCGAGGAGTTGGGGTAGACCTCGACCTTGACCTTGTCGCCCAGACGCTCTTCGGCGAGCTGCTTGAACAGCAATGCACCTTGCCCCTTGGGGGTGTGCTCGGCAACCACGTGGGAGAATTTGATCACGATCGGATCGGCCGCTTGGGCCATACCGGCAATGCTCAGCGACAGGGCGCAAGCCAGCGCCTTGGCAGTCAGTTTGAACATGGAATGCTTCCTCTTGTTTTGATTGTCGCGTCAAGCGCCGCAGCGCAGAAAACGGGCGAACAAGAGCAAGTCTAGGCGGCCTGCCGAAAAACGACAGACGCTGGGCAGCGATTGCCTGGACTTGTACTTGTTGGGTCGCCTGCAAGGACTAGAGCAACCGCCATGCCAGACTGCTGGCCGGTGCCGCGAACAGTCGCGAAAATCTTCGGTGGAGGGCGCTGGCACCTTGCGGGAGCCAGCTTGTGCGGGGAGCAGGCAGGTTATCGACAGCGGTTCGGCGCACCGCTGCTGCAGGCGATGTGGCGCCAGCGTGGGTGGGAATGGCGGGAATCCGCCACTCAGTCGAGGTCATCTGGCGAGCTTCCGCCAGAGTCGGCCACGCTCAGGCCATGCTTGCGCAATTTATCGTGCAGGGTCTTGCGCGGCACGCCCAGGGCTTCGGCCAGGCTGCGCAGCGAACCATGGCCGCGGCCCAGTTCGGCGGCGATCATGGCGCGTTCGAAGGCTTCGACCTGCTCGCCGAGGTTGCCGCTGGGCGGCACGCCGTTCTGCGGGTCGTCCAGGTTCAGCTCCAGGCCGAAATCCAGGCCCAGGTCGAGACCGATGGCGAAGCGTTCCGCGGCATTCTGCAGTTCGCGCACATTGCCCGGCCAGGGGTGGCGCAGGAGCATGGCGCGTTGCCCTGGCTGCAGTTCGCGTACCGGCAGGCCGTGGCGGGCGCTGGCGCCATCGGCGAAGTGCTGGAACAGCACGAGGATGTCGTCGCCGCGTTCGCGCAGGGGCGGAATGCGCAGCGGGGCGACGTTCAGCCGGTAATACAGGTCGGCGCGGAAGCGGCCCTGGTCGGCGGCCTGGCGCAGGTCTTCCTTGGTCGCGGCGATCACCCGGATATCCAGCGGGATCAACTGGTTGCCGCCGAGGCGTTCGACCATCCGCTCCTGCAGCAGGCGCAGCAGCTTGACCTGCACCTCCAGGCTCATGCTCTCGATTTCATCGAGGAACAGGGTGCCGCCGTTGGCGAACTCGAACTTGCCGATGCGGCGCCTCGAAGCACCGGTGAAGGCGCCCGGTTCGTGGCCGAACAGTTCGCTTTCCACCACCGACTCGGCCAGGGCGCCGGCGTTGATGGCGACGAAGGGACCGTCACGGCGATTCGACAGGTCGTGCAGGGCGCGGGCGACCACCTCCTTGCCGGCGCCGGTTTCGCCGAGGATCAGCACGTCGGCACTGATGTTGGCCAGGGCGCCGATCTGCTCGCGCAGGCGCGCCATGGCTGGCGACTGGCCGACCAGGCGTGCGCTCAACTGCTGGCGGTCGGCCAGGGCCAGGCGCAGGCAGCGGTTATCCAGGACCAGGCGGCGCAGGGCGAGGGCGCGGCGCACGCTGTCGAGCAGGTCGTCGCTGGCGAAGGGTTTCTCGAGAAAGTCATAGGCGCCGGCACGCATCGCCTGCACCGCCAGGGGCACATCGCCATGGCCGGTGATCAGCAGCACCGGCAGGTCCGAGTCCTGTTCGTGCAGCTGTTCGAGCAGCTGCATGCCATCGATGCCCGGCATGCGGATATCGCTGACTACCACGCCCGCCCAGTCGTGGCCGATGCGCTCGGCGACGCCGCGGGCGTCGGCCAGGCTGACGACTTTCAGGCCGGCCAGGTCGAGGGTCTGGCTCAGGGCCTGACGCAGGTGCGGGTCGTCGTCGATCAACAGCACCTGGGTGCCTGGGGCGAGGGTGGTCATAGGCAATAGTCCTCGGGCGACTGGGTTTTAACGCCGTGTTCGGCAGCGCGCAGGCGCAGGGTCAGCAGGGCGCCGCCATCGGGGTGGTTGGCCAGCAGCAGTTCGCCGCCGAGGGCGCGGATCAGGGTATCGCAAATCGCCAGGCCAAGACCCAGACCCTGGGCGCTGGTCTTGGTGGTGAAGAAGGGTTCCCGGGCGCGTTGCAGGGCTTCGGCAGTGAAGCCCGGGCCGTTGTCGCGCAGGTGCAGCTCGACGCCCTCGCTGCTGCGTTCGGCGCTGAGCCAGATGCGCCGCGGCGGCGCCTTCTCGCTCAGGGCATCGAGGGCATTGGCCAGCAGGTTGCCGAGCACCTGGCGCAGGCGGGTTTCGCCGGCCTGAACCCACAGGGTGGCGTCCGGCAGGTCGCGAATCAGCTCGACCTCCATCGCCCGGCGGCGCTTGGCCAGCAGCGCCAGAGCGTCGTCCAGGGCCGGTTGCAGGGCCACGCTTTCCGGGGCGTGACGGTCACGGCGGGCGAAGGCGCGCAGGTGGGAAATGATCGAGGCCATGCGCTCGGTCATCTGGCTGATCAGCTTGAGATTGGCGCGGGCGTCTTCGCTGCGTTGGTGGTCGAGCAGCACACCGGCGTTGTCGGCATAGCTGCGAATCGCCGCCAGTGGCTGGTTGAGCTCGTGGCTGATGCTCGCGCTCATGGTGCCCAGGGCCGACAGCTTGCCGGCCTGGACCAGTTCGTCCTGGGCGCGCACCAGCTCCTGCTGGGCGTGTTCGCGCTCCAGCACTTCCTGCTTCAGGCGGCTGTTGAGCCGCTCCAGGTCCTGGGTGCGCTCCTGCACGCGCTGCTCCAGCTGCTGGCGGGCCCGGGCATCCAGGGCGATGCGTTCGAGGTAATGGCGGCGGCGTTGCATCAGCAGGCCGAGCAGCAGGATAAGCACCAGCAGCGCCGCGCCGCCGATGGCCACAGCGGTACGCACGGGGCGATCGAGCAGCAGGCGCGGCGCCAGGATGCTCACGGTCCAGTTGATATCGTCGAGGCTGCGGCTCTGCCGGAGCCAGGCCTGGGGCTCGAGGTGTAGGGGCGGCGGCGACTGGATGCGGTAAGGCTGGGTGGCGGTGATCGCGACCCGTTCGGCATTGTCCAGCTCGCGGGTGGCATGGAAGCGCCAGTCGGCCTGCGAGGTGAGGATCACCACGCCGTAGTTGTCGGTGACCAGCAGCTGTTCGGGGCGATTGCCCCACAGGGTTTCGGTGTGGTCGAGGTCGACCTTGACCACCAGCACGCCGAGGATCTGTGCGCCCTCGCGTACCGCCGCGGCGAAGAAGTAGCCGCGCTTGCCGGAGGTGGTGCCGAGGCCGAAGAAGCGCCCGGGACGGCCCTGCATGGCGTCGCGGAAATAGGGGCGGTAGGAGAAGTTGCGTTCGACGAAGCTGTCCTGCTGATCCCAATTGGAGGCGGCCAGGGTCTCGCCGTCGGGGGCCATCAGGTAGATCACGTCGGCCCCGGTCTGCTGCTGCAGGTCGGCGAGCAGTTGGTTGGCCTGGTCGCGCAGTTGGCCATCGGCGCTCTGCTGCAACAACTGGCGCAGGGTCGGCAGTTGCCCGAGGATCGGCGGCAGCACCTCATAGCGGTTCAGGGTGCCGAGCAGGTTGGCGACGTAGAGGTCGAGGGTCTGGCGATTCTGCTCGCTCAGCACGCCGCGGTAATAACGCTCGGCCAGTTGTTGCAGCGGCCAGAGCAAGGGTGTCAGCAGCAGGGCAAGCAACGCCAGACTGCGCCAGCGGAGACGTTTGGGAGTGCGGATGGTTGCGGTCATGAAATAAGGCGCCTGGGTATCGCAGCTAGTATGCATCTTCGAGCTTTAGCAAGGGATGTGCCAGTACCGCTTGGGCGCGTGGCTTCACCCCAGTCTGCCGCGATCGGGTATCCCGGTGATGCTTCTGGTGACGCGGGCTGGTCAGCCTGGCGAAGCGCAGTAGATCCTATGTTCATGCGCAAGCTTCGCAGGACGTAGGCGCGGGGGGGGGGGGCTAGTTCCATGCCCGCGATGCTTTTTGCAGGTCTGCCCTCTCGCGGCCATGGGCCGCTCCTACAAAGCGCGGTACGCGGCAAGTCCGGGATGACGTTCCCGGATTGCGCTGGTGCTTATTCGGGCTACGGCTTGCTGCGCTCACCGGAGTGCAGGCACTCGAGCAGGGCGCTGTGCCAGTCGCCCAGCTGGACATGCCAGTCGCGTTGCAGGCGCGTGCAGTCGAGCCGCGAGTTGAGCGGACGCCGGGCGGGGGTGGGGTAGGCGCTGCTGGGGATGGGCTGCAGGATCGCGGTGGCTTTGCCTTGCGCGCGCAGTTGCTCGGCGATCGCGCTGGCAAAGCCGAACCAGGACACTTCGCCCTGCGTGCTGAGGTGATACAGCCCCCAGGGGCCGCCGCGGTCAAGGCGCCAGCGCTCGACTAGTTGGCTGGTGGCGTTGGCGATGCTGCCGGCCCAGGTCGGCGCGCCGACCTGATCGGCCACCACATTCAGGCTGGCGCGTTCCTGCAGCAGGCGTTGCATGGTCAGCAGAAAATTCTTGCCGTGCAGCGAGTAGACCCAGCTGGTGCGCAGGATCAAATGCGCGCCGCCAACCGCCTGGATCGCCTGTTCCCCGGCCAGCTTGCTGCGGCCGTAGACGCCGAGCGGGTTGGGCGCGTCGTCCTCGACATAGGGCGCGGTTTTGCTGCCGTCGAACACGTAGTCGGTGGAGTAATGGATCAGCGGCGCACCCAGCGTAGCGGCTTCCTCGGCGAGGATGCCGGGCGCCGTGGCGTTGATGGCGAAGGCCAGCTGCGCTTCGCTCTCGGCCTGGTCGACTGCGGTGTACGCCGCGGCGTTGATGATCAGCTCGGGTCGCAGTTCGCGCACCTGACGGCGAATCTGCTCCGGCTGGCCCAGGTCGAGCCGGTCGCGGCTCAGCACTGTCAGTTCGCCTTGTCCGCGCAGGCTCAGTTGCAGTTCGCGGCTGACTTGGCCGTGCTCGCCGAGCAACAGGATCTTCATGGGAACAGCTCCGCATCGGCCAGGCTGAGGCCGGCCTGGTCCTTGGCCGAGAGCTGCGGCGCGCTATCCAGTGGCCAGTCGATGGCCAGGCTCGGGTCGTCCCAGCGGATGCAGCGCTCATGGGCCGGCGCGTAGTAGTCGGTGGTCTTGTAGAGGAATTCGGCGTATTCGCTGAGCACCAGGAAGCCGTGAGCGAAGCCTTCCGGCAGCCACAGTTGGCGCTTGTTCTCGGCGGACAGATGGACGCCGACCCAGCGGCCGAAGGTCGGCGAGCTGCGGCGAATATCCACCGCCACGTCGTAGACCTCGCCCGCGGTGACCCGCACCAGCTTGCCCTGGGCCTGCTGCAGTTGGTAGTGCAGTCCGCGCAGCACGCCGCGCTGCGAGCGCGAGTGGTTGTCCTGGACGAACTCGCGGCTCAGGCCGGTGGCCGCGGCGAAGGCGCGGGCGTTGAAGCTCTCGTAGAAGAAACCGCGCTCGTCGCCGAACACACGGGGCTCGAGGATCAGCACCTCCGGCAGTTCGCTGGCAATCACCTTCATGCGTGCTCCTGCGCCAGCTTGTACAGGTATTGGCCATAGCCGGTCTTGCCGAAGGCCAGGGCCTGGCTGAGCAACTGCTCGCGGTCGATCCAGCCATTATTGAAGGCGATCTCTTCCAGGCAGGCGACTTTCAGCCCCTGACGGTGTTCGATGGTCTGCACGTATTGCGAGGCCTCCAGCAGGCTGTCGTGGGTGCCGGTATCGAGCCAGGCGAAGCCGCGACCGAAGCGCTCGACATGCAGGTCGCCGCGCTCGAGGTAGGCGTTGTTGATGTCGGTGATTTCCAGCTCGCCGCGTGCCGAGGGTTTGACCGCCTTGGCGATCTCGATCACGTCGTTGTCGTAGAAATACAGGCCGGTGACGGCGTAGCTGGACTTCGGCTTGGCCGGCTTCTCCTCGATGGAGATGGCCCGGCCGCTGGCGTCGAACTCGACCACACCGAAGCGCTCCGGGTCCTTGACCCAATAGCCGAAAATCGTTGCGCCGCTGGGTTCGGCGGCGGCGCGCAGGAGCTTCTCGGTGAAGTGCTGGCCGTGAAAGATGTTGTCGCCGAGGATCAGGCATACGGGGTCGCTGCCGATGAACGATTCGCCGATCAGAAAGGCCTGGGCCAGGCCTTCCGGTGCCGGCTGTTCGGCGTAGACGAAGCGCACGCCGAACTGGCTGCCATCACCGAGCATCTTCTGAAAATTAGGCAGATCCACGGGCGTGGAGATAATCAGGATCTCGCGGATGCCGGCGAGCATCAGCACCGAGATCGGGTAGTAGATCATCGGCTTGTCGTAGATCGGCAGCAGCTGCTTGGACACCCCGAGGGTGATCGGGTGCAGACGGCTGCCGGAGCCGCCAGCGAGAATTATTCCTTTCATTTCTTGCATCCCTTTCATAGAAAAACTCCTCATCGAGAAGCGCCCAGGCGTTCACGTTGATAGCTGCCATCCTGCACGCGGCGGCACCAGTCGAGGTTATCCAGGTACCAGCGCACGGTCTTGCGCAGGCCGCTGGCGAAGCTCTCCTCGGGTGTCCAGCCGAGCTCGCGCTCGATCTTGCTGGCGTCGATGGCGTAGCGCAGGTCGTGGCCGGGGCGATCCTGGACAAATGCAATGAGTTCCTTGTAGGCGCCGGCCTGTCGCGGCTTCAGTTCATCGAGCAGCGCGCAGATGCTCTCCACCACATGCAGATTGGTCTGCTCGTTGTGCCCTCCAATGTTGTAGGTCTCGCCCACCCGGCCTTTGCTCACCACCTTGAGCAGGGCGCGGGCATGATCCTCGACATACAGCCAGTCGCGCACCTGCTGGCCGTTGCCGTACACCGGCAGCGGCTTGCCCTCCAAGGCGTTGAGGATCACCAGCGGAATCAGCTTTTCCGGGAAGTGATAGGGGCCGTAGTTGTTCGAACAGTTGCTCAGCAGGACCGGCAGGCCATAGGTACGCTGCCAGGCGCGAACCAGATGGTCGGAGGCCGCCTTGCTCGCCGAGTAGGGCGAGCTGGGCGCATAGGGCGTGCTCTCGGTGAACAGCTGGTCGACGCCATGCAGATCGCCATACACCTCGTCGGTGGATATATGGTGAAAGCGAAAGGCCTGCCTGCGCGCCTCGTCCAGCTGCAGCCAATAGGCGCGGGTGGCTTCCAGCAAGGCATAGGTGCCGACAATATTGGTCTGGATAAAGGCGGCCGGACCGTCGATGGAGCGATCGACATGCGACTCGGCCGCCAGGTGCATGATCGCATCCGGCTGGAACTCGGCCAGGGCCCGACTGACCACCGCGCTGTCGCCGATATCGGCCTGCAGGAACTGGTAGCGCGGGTTATCCGCAACGCTGGCCAGCGACTCGAGGTTGCCGGCGTAGGTCAGCTTGTCGAGGTTGAGCACCTGGTGCTGGGTGTCGTTGAGCAGGTGGCGAATCAGCGCCGAACCGATAAAACCCGCACCGCCGGTGACCAGAATACGCATGAAAAGATTGTCCTCTTGGATACAGTCTTCGAGTGTGGCGCATAGCTTGTAGGCTCGACGCCCTGGCCGCAAGCGTTGGATGCCGGCAGGCGTGCAGTCGTAGTCCTATGGCATCCGGGCAAAGCCCGCGGCGCAAGCATCTGCCAGTGGCGTCCTGCCCACATCGCGCGCGAGCTTCTAGCGATCGGCCGCTCATCGACTCGGCGAAAACACGATGATGCGACTGTGCTGCTCAAGAGGGGGGGCGGCGGGCGCCGGGGTTGGATTCGTTGACCACTACAATATTGCTGATGCACGCATAAAATCTACACCTCAGGTTTGCAGGCGCGAGCGCACCCGCAAACCATCTGATGGCCTGTGAAAAATAAGGAGAAGGGGCCGGCTGCCCAGTGCGGACTTAGGCCTAACAGCCGGCTGACGGGCGAGGGATCAGCTGATGAGCGCGATTGCCTGCGCCACTTGTTCGGGTGTCCACAGCAGTCGGCGCCGCAAACGGCAGGGTTGAGGGAATCCATCGACCTCCCTCCGCAGGCGCCAGATCGTCGTCTGACTGCAGCGCAGCAGTTCGCAGAACTCAGAGTTTGTGAGGTAGGTTTTTGGCATGACGATGCTCCTTGGTTGGTCTAGGAGCAAAGTGACAGTTCCTGAAATCGTTTTGGGTCGTTATTCGACCAGATCCTGGTCAGGTTAAGAATTTCGACCCTGATTGCTCGCCTGGGGAGTGGCTTGGGGAGGCTGGTTGAATGATCTGAGTCTGCATCCAACTTTGGGGAAGTGTTGAGCAGAAACAAAAAAGGCCCACATCGCTGTGGGCCTTTATTTGTATGGTGCCGGCACCAAGAGTCGAACTCGGGACCTACTGATTACAAG
>NZ_JBFIIG010000071.1:0-19024 GCF_041601375.1 Pseudomonas sp.
GGTGATGACCACGCCGCCTTGCAAGTCGAGGCTTTTTTTCTGCGCGGCGGTCAATTCGACCACCTTGACCCCGAGTCGATTGCTGCTGCGTTCCACACCCGGCCCGGCCGCCTCGGCCAAGGCCTCGCCATCTTCCGGCAAGGCACCGATGGTCAACTTGAGCCTCTTGCGCGCGCCGTCACGCACTACATCCAGTTCTGCCTTGCTGCCCGGCTTCAGGCGACCGACCAGATGCGGCAAGTCTCCCGACATGACGATCGGCGCACCATTTATACTGAGAATCACATCGCCAACCTGCAAGCCACCCTTGGCCGCCGGACCACCGTCCAGCACCTGGGCAACCAGCGCACCAGCAGGTCTATCCAGACCGAACGACTCGGCCAGATCCTTGTTCACCTCCTGAATCACCACACCCAACCAGCCGCGGCTAACCTTGCCGTCGGTCTTCAACTGCTCGGCCACATCCAGGGCTACGCTCATCGGAATGGCGAAGGACAAGCCCATGAAGCCACCGGAGCGGGTAAATATCTGCGAGTTGATACCCACTACCTCACCCGCCAGGTTGAACAGCGGACCGCCGGAATTACCCGGATTGATCGCCACATCGGTCTGAATGAACGGCACATAGCTTTCGTTCGGCAGGCTGCGCCCCTTGGCGCTGACGATACCGGCGGTCACCGAATGGTCGAAGCCGAAGGGCGAGCCGATGGCCAGCACCCACTCGCCGACTTTCAGGTCCTCGGACTTGCCCAGCCTGACCGTCGGCAGATTCTTGCCTTCGACCTTGAGCAGGGCCACGTCGCTACGCGGGTCGGCACCAATCAGCTTGGCCTCCAACTCACTGCGATCAGGCAGGCGCACGATGATTTCATCGGCGCCGGTGACCACATGGTTGTTGGTCAGCACGTAGCCATCGGCGGAGATAATGAAACCGGAACCCAGCGACTGCGCCTCACGCTGGCGACCACCGTTTGGCGCGCGCGGAATCTGAGGAATACTGCGCTCGAAGAATTCGCGGAAGATCGGTGGCAGGCCTTCAAGATCGGGAATGGCAAATTCGCCCGCCCCCGCCGCACGCGCCGGTATCTTCTGCCGGGTGCTGATGTTGACCACCGCTGGCGCAGCCTCTTCGACCAACTCGGTAAAGTCCGGCAGCTGTGCCTGGGCAACTACCACCTGCCCCAAGAGCAGCACCGCGAGCAAAGCTGAGAAAGACCATTTCAGGCTAGGCATCGATTTAAAACTCCCCATCGAAAACGAGCACAACGCTCAAAACGTTGCAGCAGAGCCGGCGAGCAAAGCACGCATGACAACCGGCTGCAAGGCCGGATCATCGGCCGCGCGGCTACTGTGCCAGCGCACCGCCGCCCCGGCCACGAACAAGCCGGAAAAGGCAGAAAGGATCACCCAGGGTTCACTCAAGGCCAACTGCTCAGCCAGTAATGCGGCACCGAACAGGCCGAGCAAAGGCAGCAGGTAAACCAGTAGCGATCCGCGCACCAGCAACTCCTCGCGCACGCCAATCACCACCGCATCACCCACGCTCAACTGTAGATCACAGAGCGCACGGACATAGCCCCGCCGACCACTGGCGCCCAGTTTGTCGAGCACGCCATGGCCGCAGCCAGCGCTAACCGTGCAGCTGGAACAGGTGCTTTTACGCTGGGTCTCGACCCAGACAGCGCCCTGCTCGACAGCCACGACCCGCCCCTGCTCTTCGATCATTGTATGGCCTGCTCTCCTATGGCGCGCATCGACAAGGCTACACGCTCCGCCGTACCCAATGGAATCTCGCCGACCACCGTGACCATCACATTGCCATCAGGCGTCGCCAGGCGCCGAGAAACTGCGGCAGTAGGGCCCAGCTGACTGCGCGCATCTGCGGCCATGGCGCCGCGCAAGGGCTCGACGAACACCGAAAAGCGCGCCAAACCATCGAAATAAACCAGGCTGGCGACTTGTTCATCGGAGACCGGACTGCGACGCTCGGCTACCCGAGTCAAGATGAAGCCTGGCGGCAACCAGTCGGAGCGCCAGGCCTCGACAACCTCAGCTCGCGCATTGCCGGCAGCTACCGGCTGACAACCCGCACCAGACTGCAGCTCCTGATCGGTAGGGAGCACGCCAACATCGAGCTGGGTGAATTGAAAGCGCTCGAGCATCTGCCCCTTGTCGTTCAGCAGCAGCGACTTCAACGGCAGAGCGCTTTCCTGGTCGAGGTGCAACTCGACGCCGTAACGATGCTGATCGCGCGGCGACAGCGCCAGCACCACAGCCGCACGCCCCGCCACGCGCGACTTGCCGATGATCCGTAGCTCATAAGACTCAAGCAGTCGCTGGCTATTCAGGTCGCGCGCCGACCACGTCTGAGGATCGTCGAGCTGATCGACCAGGGTGCCACTGACACAACGTGTACTGCCATCGACACGCAGCACTTCCTGCTCCGGTCCGTCCAACTGCAATAATCGCTCGCGCACCACGCCCGCCTCCTCCACCCGATGCCAGATACGGTGGGTAGAGAAGCTGTCGTTACGCTCATAAACGAATGTGCCTTGAAAGCTTTGTCTTTGACCAGCATCAGCCAATCGCTCAAGCCAATCTTGCGCCTCGGCAGCGACAGCGGGTAATGCAAGCCAACTACCGAGCAACAAAGAGATGACGGGAATAAAGCGCATGCGCCTCCTTAGCGGCTTTCCAGGCTTGCAGCACGCGCATAAGGCAGCGCGCTTTCATTGGCATTCATGGCTGCTTGCTGAGCATGCTGGCGCAAGTAGGCCGGCAGACGCTGATCATGCCAGCCGGGCGTGGCCTCACTGGCAGTTTCAGCTACAGCTTGTTGCTCACCTGCAGTACTGAAACCCGCCAGCATGGCTGGGCCTTGCACTTGTGGTGCGTTCAAGGCCGGCTGAGCAGCTTGCTGGGCCAATTGTGTGCTGGCAACGTCATCCTGATTGTACAAGCGCACACCAGCCAGCACGGCGACCGTAACAGATGCGGCTACGGCAAAACGACCAAGCGAACGCCACGGACCGCGAACCACGGTCTTGCTCTGCACCGGCAAGGCCTCGTCGGCCAGCGCCGCAGACACAGCAGCAGCAATATCCAGACGCGGCTCCAGCAGCTCCTTGTGCATCACTGCACGAGCGATCTGATAACGCGACCAGGTTGCACGCAGTTCGGCATCGTCGCTCGAACCGAGCACACGCCGAAGCTCCATTTCATCCGCTTCGTTGTCCATAACTGCGGACAGCGATTCCTGTAGGGCTTCACGACTCATGGCGGTTCCTCTCTTGGCTGTCGCCGCTGTCTTAACCGTCCTGCAACAGGGGTTGCAAGGACTTGTCTACGGCCTCACGGGCTCGAAAGATCCGAGACCGCACAGTACCTACTGGACACTGCATCACGCTTGCAATGTCTTCATAACTGAGACCATCAAATTCGCGCAAGGTTAGGGCCGTGCGCAAATCTTCCGGTAATAGCTGGATGGCGCGATGCACGGTGGCTTCGATTTCATCCCGCAGCAACGCCCGCTCTGGCGACTCGATATCCTTGAGGGCGTGATTGCCATCATAGAATTCCGCATCCTCAGCACTGACATCGCTCTCTGGCGGTCGCCGACCTCGCGACACCAGGTGATTCTTCGCCGTATTGATGGCAATCCGGTACAACCACGTATAGAACGCGCTGTCGCCGCGAAAATTCCCCAGCGCGCGATAAGCCTTGACGAAGGCTTCCTGCGCCACATCTTGCGCTTCATGGGTGTCATGCACGAAACGCACGATCAACCCAAGAATCTTGTGCTGGTACTTTAGGACCAACAAATCGAATGCACGCTTATCTCCACGCTGTACGCGCTCGACCAGCAGCTGATCTTCTTCCTGAGCTAGCATCAACACTCCTCATTGAGTCCGAAGGAGTGCGCCGCCAACCAATCAATCGACTTGCCAAGATAGACCCGGACGTTGCGCAAAAGTTCTCCCCCTCCAAACAAGCTTCCTGCAGAACGCTTTATGCCCTGCACGGAGTGACGCAACACGGCCTATTAGCCCTGCTGCGCAAATAGTCTTAGATCACTCATCTGCCGACGGGTGGAAGCCTTTGCAAGCGCTCGACGCACCCCCGCCAAACAAGCACTGTCCTCTGCGGGCGACCTTTTATGGAACCTGAAAGACTAAGAAAGTTCCCCAGTGCAGCAGTAGGTCATAAGCCGACTATTGTGCCGCCCGCCCCCTCTATATACTAGGGGCCGCTTACTTGCGGAATCACGACATGAGCCAACACTACCAACACGACGTTCTGGTCATCGGCAGCGGGGCCGCCGGCCTGACTCTGGCGCTGACCTTGCCCGAGCACCTGCGCATCGCCGTGCTGAGCAAGGGCAATCTGGCCAATGGCTCGACTTACTGGGCCCAGGGTGGCGTGGCTGCGGTGCTGGACGAAATGGATACCGTCGAGTCGCATGTCGACGACACCCTCAATGCCGGTGCTGGCCTGTGCCGCGAAGACGCGGTGCGCTTCACCGTGGAGCATAGCCGAGAAGCGATTCAATGGCTGATCGACCAGGGCGTGCCCTTCACCCGCGACGACCAGACCGCCCGCGAAGACGGCGGCTTCGAGTTCCATCTGACCCGCGAAGGCGGTCACAGCCATCGACGCATCATCCACGCTGCCGACGCAACCGGCGCGGCGATCTTCAAGACCCTGCTCGAACAGGCCAAGCAGCGGGCCAACATCGAAATGCTCGAGCAACGCGTGGCGGTTGACCTGATAACCGAGCGCAAACTCGACCTGACTGGCAAGCGCTGCCTGGGCGCCTATGTACTCAATCGTGCCAGTGGCGAGGTTGATACCTATGGCGCGCGCTTCGTCATCCTCGCCACCGGCGGCGCGGCCAAGGTGTACCTGTACACCAGCAACCCGGACGGCGCCTGCGGCGACGGCATCGCCATGGCTTGGCGCGCTGGCTGCCGGGTCGGCAACCTGGAGTTCAACCAGTTCCACCCGACCTGCCTGTACCACCCGCAGGCCAAAAGCTTTCTGGTCACCGAGGCCCTGCGCGGCGAAGGCGCGCTGCTCAAACTGCCCAACGGACAGCGCTTCATGCAACGCTTCGATACGCGCGCCGAACTGGCCCCACGCGATATCGTGGCCCGCGCCATCGACCATGAGATGAAGCGCCTCGGCGTGGACTGCGTGTACCTGGACATCAGCCACAAGCCGGCCGACTTCATCAAGATGCACTTCCCCACTGTCTATGAGCGCTGCCTCGACTTTGGTATCGACATCACCCGCGAGCCGATTCCGGTAGTACCGGCCGCGCATTACACCTGTGGCGGCGTGCTGGTCGAGCAGACCGGCCAGACCGACGTACCCGGCCTGTATGCCATCGGCGAAACCAGCTTCACCGGCCTGCATGGCGCCAACCGCATGGCCAGCAACTCGCTGCTGGAGTGTTTCGTCTATGCCCGCGCGGCGGCGGCCGACATCATTCAGAGGCTGGATGAAGTGAGTGCACCGAGCAACCTGCCGACCTGGGATGCCAGCCAGGTGACCGACTCGGATGAAGACGTGATCATCGCGCACAACTGGGATGAGCTGCGGCGCTTCATGTGGGACTACGTCGGCATCGTGCGCACCAACAAGCGCCTGCAACGCGCCGAGCACCGGGTGCGCCTGCTACTCGACGAGATCGACGAGTTCTACAGCAACTATCGAGTAAGCCGCGACCTGATCGAATTGAGGAACCTGGCGCAGGTGGCCGAACTGATGATCCGCTCGGCGATGGAACGCAAGGAATCTCGAGGCTTGCACTACACCCTGGACTACCCGCAGCAGCTGCCCGAAGCCAAAGACACTATTCTACGGCCATCCACCTACGGCGACTGAACTTCAAGCGCACGCGCAAGCGCCTGTGCATGTCCCGCGGCATGGCATCATGCGGGATGCACAGGCCGCGCACCCGACGCTCGCCCGCCAGGCGAAAGCGCAGCACCACGACCAGCGGCAACGCCAGGCTGTCGGGGCGCAACTGGACGATCTGCCAGCCGCCCGAAGCACTCAACAACTGCCAACCTTCGGCCGTACAGCGCAGCCCGCTGAACGCCTGCGGCGCACTCAGCAGGATATGCCGCGGCAAGACCCAGGCGGCATGCCCCAGGCACAGGGCGACACCCAGCGCCAGCGCCCACAGCGGAATATCGACCAGCGACAAGCTGAGCAGCGCTAGCGCCTGAACGCCCCCATAGAGCAGCAGCAAGCGCCGCGACGGCTGCCAGCGGCATTCGAAGCTGTCACTTGGGCTGGACACGGTCCAGAATCATGCGAACCATGCGCTGCAGGTCGGCATCTTCGGGTTCGGCACGCTGCATGAACCAGCCGAACATGTCCTGATCTTCACACTCGAGCAGCTTGCGGTAACGCTCGCGGTCTTCGGCATCGAGGGTTGGGTAGACCTCCTTGACGAATGGCACCAGCAGTACATCCAGTTCCAGCATGCCGCGACGGCTGTGCCAGTAAAGGCGATTGAGTTCTGTCGAATCGACCATGGAGCGGTTCCTTGATAGGGCCTGGCGGGGAGAAAGCGGCGCAGTATAGCAGTCAGCTGCAAGACGGGTGGCCGCCCCTGCAAGCTGCTCGAGTGAGGCCCGAACCAAACCGACGCTCAAGCCTTTTCTCTGCTTTTATTTGAAGCTTGTAGCTTGTAGCTTGCGGCTGCTTTTATGATGACGCCCCCCACTTTCATCCAGCGATTGTTTATCCCTATGGCCGATTCCGCGTTTTTCTCCACCCTCAGCCACGAAGGCGTCCTCGCCGTTCGCGGTCCTGATGCGAGCAAATTCCTCCAGGGCCAGCTGACCTGCAACCTCAATTACCTGAGCGATGTCAGCTCCAGCCTCGGCGCCCGCTGCACCCCCAAAGGCCGCATGCTGTCGAGCTTCCGGATTGTCAGCGTGGCCGACGGCTTCCTGCTGGCGATGGCCGGTGAACTGGTCGAGCCACAACTGCTCGACTTGCAGAAATACGCAGCCTTCAGCAAGTCCAAGCTGATCGACGAAAGCGCCGACTGGGTGCGTTTCGGCCTGCATAACGGCGACGCCGCGCTGGCCAGCCTGGGCCTCGACCTGCCCCGCCACGCCGACAGCGTGGCGCGCGCCAACGACCTGCTGGCCCTGCGCCTGAGCGACGGCCGCGCCGAACTCTGGGCACCGGCCAGCCAGGCCGAACGCCTGCACGCCCAACTGGCCACGCAGCTGACGCACGCGCCATTGAATCGGTGGCTGCTGGCCCAGGTGCGCGCCGGCATCGGTCAGGTGCTGGGCCCCACCCGCGAGCTGTTTATCCCGCAAATGCTCAACCTGCAGGCATTGGGCGGCGTCAGCTTCAAGAAGGGTTGCTACACCGGCCAGGAAATCGTCGCGCGCATGCAGTACCTCGGCAAGCTCAAGCGCCGCCTGTATCGCCTGGCCGTCGACGGCGAGCAACTTCCCGCACCGGCCCTCGAACTGTTTACCCCCGAGCGCAACGGCAGCGTCGGCGAAGTGGTGCTGGCCGCGCAAAGCGACAGCGGCTTCGAGCTGCTCGCGGTCTTGCTCGAGGACGCGGTCAGCGACGGACGCATCCACCTCGGCACCCCGCAAGGCCTGCCGCTCAGACTGCTGGAGTTGCCCTACACCCTGGACAGCAACCGCGAAATCCAGCGCTAACCTCACTGCACCTGCAGCCGATTACCGAAGAGACCCGCCCCATGAGCAAGCTTGCCGAGAAAGTCCAACAGGAACTGATCACAGCCATCGACAACGACGATCTGGTACTGCCCACCCTGCCGGAAGTCGCCCTGAAAGTCCGTGAAGCGGCGGAAAACCCGGACATCGGCATTCCGCAGATCAGCAAGGTGATCGGCAACGATGCGGCGCTGACCGCCCGCATCATCAAGGTGGTGAACAGCCCATTGCTGCGCACCAACAAGGCCATCACCGACCTGCAGATGGCCGTCAGCCGCCTGGGCATCAACTACACCTGCAACCTGGCCACCGGCCTGGCGATGGAGCAGATGTTCCAGGCCACCTCGGACGTGGTCGACCGCAAAATGCGCGAGGTCTGGAACAAAAGCACGGAAATCGCCGGGATCTGTCATGTGCTGTGCAAGCACTACACCCGCCTGATGCCGGACCAGGCGACCCTGGCCGGCCTGGTGCACCAGATCGGCGTGCTGCCGATCCTCACCTACGCTGAAGACCACAACGAACTGCTGTCCGACTCGATCAGCCTCAACCACGTCATCGAGCAGATTCACCCGCTGATCGGCGACAAGATCCTGCGTACCTGGGACTTCCCCGAGCTGATCGCCATGGTGCCGAGCCAACACCTGGACTTCACCCGCGACAGCGCCAAGGTCGACTACGTCGACATCGTCCAGGTCGCCATCCTGCAGAGCTACCTGGGCAGCCAGCACCCCTACACCCAACTGGACTGGAGCCAGATCCCGGCCTTCGCCAAGCTCGGCCTCGACCCACAGGTCGACATGCAGGAAGACGAAGACCTGTCCGCCGCCATGGACGCGGCCATGAGCATGCTCCAGTAGCCTCGCCGCCTGCACCCGCACCTGCACCCACTAGACTGGAGGCAGCATGCTCGAAGGAGGGATCTCATGCAGCGCTGCCTGCTGTTAGTCATATTGTTGTTCAGCGGCCTGGCCGCGGCGCAGCCCATCCAGCTGACGACGGGTGAATGGCCGCCCTTTCACGGCGAGCAACTTCCCAATCAGGGCGTCGCCACCCGTATCGTCAGCGAAGCCTTCGCGCTCGAGGGCATCGAGGTGCAGTGGCAGTTCCTGCCCTGGGCACGCGCGCTGCAACTGGCCGCCCAGGGGCAACGCAACGGCACCGCAGTCTGGCGACGCAACCCCGAGCGCGAGCGGCTGTTCCTCTTCAGCGAACCGATTCTGACCACCCAGAATCACCTGTTCCACCGCAAGCAATTAGACTTCGACTGGCAGACGCCGGCTGACCTGCGCGGCTTGCGCCTCGGCGCCACGCGGGGCTACTTCTACGGTCAAGCCTTCGAGCAGGCCGAAGCGGCGGGACTGCTGAACGTCCAGCGGATCAACAGCGACGAAGTGGCATTCCGTCAGTTGCTGGGGGGGGCGAATCGACCTGTTCCCCCTGTCCAGAGTGGTCGCATTGCACCTGCTGTCCGAGCGCTTCACGGCGGCGGAGCGGGCGCGCTTGAGCTTTCACCCAAAACCCCTGAGCAGCCACAGGCAGTACCTATTGCTGTCACGTCAGGTGCCCGGCAACGCGGAGCTGATCCTACGCTTCAATCGCGGCCTCGAGCGCCTGAAGGCCAGCGGCAAGGTGGCCAGGTATTTGCTCGAGGTGCAGCAACCGCTCAGCCTGCCCCCCTGATCAGCCGGGCTCGGCCGCAAATTCCACCCGCACCAGCAGCCCCCGCGGCTGTACCTGATGCAGGCTGATGCTGGCCCGATGCGCGCGACAGATCTCGCCGACGATCGCCAGCCCCAGGCCGGCGCCAGAGCCCTGAGTGCTGCGCCGGTAGAAGCGCTCGAAGACCTTCTCGCGCTCCTCTGCGGGGATCCCTGGGCCATCGTCCTGGACCTCCAGGATGCCGGGCGCCAGCACCCGCAGGATGACATTACCACCGGCCGGAGTATGCGCCAGGGCGTTATCCACCAGGTTGCACAACAGCTCATTGAGCAAGGTCGGCTCGCCGCGCAGCCACACCGGCTGCTCGGCCTCCAGCGCCAAGGCGATACCGCGGGCATGGGCCAGGGGCGCCAAGGCCAAGCCCAATTCACGGGCCAACTGGCTGAGGTCCAGGCGCTGCGCGCCACCCTCGGCAATCGCCCGCGCGCCGCTTTCGATGCGCGCCAGAGAGAGCAGCTGGTTGGCCAACTGGGTTAGCCGATCGGTGTTCTGCGCCGCTTCTTCCAAAGTGCTGCGCCAGGCCGCCGGCTCCTGCGCGCGCAGGCCCAGTTCGACCCGCGCCTTGAGCGCCGCCAAGGGGGTGCGCAGTTCGTGGGCGGCATCGGCGATGAATTGCGACTGGCGCTCAAACAGGCCACGCAGGCGCTCGTTGAATCGATTCAACGCATTCACCAGCGGGCGCAGCTCGCGCGGCAAGCCGGCATCCGGCAACGGACGCAGATCGTCGCTGGCGCGCGCGGCCACGGTCCGCCGCAACAGGTCCAGGGGGCGCAGCGCAGCGCTCACCGCCAGCCACACCAGCAACAGTGCGCTGAACGCCAGCAACCCCATGCGCCACAGCGTGCCAACCAGCAATTCACGGGTCATGCGCTCGCGCGCGCCCAGGGTCTCGGCCACGCGGATCTCGGCGATACCATTGAGCTGCGGTTCGCTGACCGGCTGCAGCAGGCTGACCAGGCGCACGCCCTGACCGCGGTAGGCGCCGTCGTAGAAACGCGCCAGCGCCGGGTAATCGTCGGTGCGCGGAGTACCGGCAGGCGCGGCCGGCAGGTCTTCGTAACCGGACACCAACTGCCCGCGCGGGTCCAGCACCTGGTAGTAGATGCGCCCGGCGCTGTCGTAGGCAAAGGTATCCAGGGCGACATAGGGCACATTGGCCTTGAGCCTGCCGTCATCGGTATACAGGCCCTGGGCAATCGCCCGCGCCGACGCCAACAGGGTGCGATCATAGGCGGTATCGGCGGCGCGCCGGGCGCTCCAGTAGGCACTCAGGCTGCTGACGATCAGGATCAGCGCCAGCAACAACGCCAGACGCCGCAGCAGCCGCCCACGCAGGCTGCCGATTTCAGCCATCCCGGGCCTCCAGCCCTCAGTCACCAACTGCCTCCAGCAGATAGCCCAGGCCACGGAAGGTCACGATGCGCACACCGCTGCCCTCGAGCTTCTTGCGCAGGCGATGAACGTAGATCTCGATCGAGTCGGCGCTGGCCTCCTCGTCCAGGCCGAACACCTGGGCCGCCAGCTGCTCCTTGCTCATCACCCGTCCCGGCCGGGCAATCATCGCCTCCAGCACCGCCTGCTCGCGGGAGGTCAGGCTGAGGCTTTCCCCCCGTGCGCTGAAGCGTCGGGTAGCCAGGTCGTAGACCAGTTCGCCACAGCGCTGCTGCTGTTCGCCGCCGAGTACGCTGCGCCGTAGCAACGCCTTGACCCGCGCCTCCAGCTCGCTCAGCTCGAAGGGTTTGGCCAGGTAATCATCGGCGCCGAGGTTGAGCCCATGCACGCGATCCTTAACCTCGCCACGGGCCGTCAGCATCAGCACCGGCAGGGTCTTGCCGCGTGCGCGCAGACGCGCTAGCACCTGAAAGCCATCGAGGCGCGGCAAGCCGATATCGAGAATCGCCAGGGCGTACTCCTCGCTGGCCAGGGCCAGGTCGGCGGCCACCCCATCGTGCAGCACGTCCACCGTCCAGCCCGCGCCTTTGAGGGCCTGAGCCACGCTTGCCGCCAGTTGCGGATGGTCTTCGACCAGCAGAATTCGCACCGCCACCTCCCTCCGGGTTCGAGTCAACGGCCGCTATCGGCCACGCAGCCCGGGGCGCAGTTTACAGGCGCGAGGCGCCCTGTGAATGGCTTAAATGTCGGCAAAGTTTGTGGCCTGCCATCCCTGGCGTCCCCCCTGCGGGCCGTCGCAGGCGACGTCCAAAAACGCTCCAGGCGTTTTTTCAGCGCTGAAAGCTTGGCGAAAGCTTGACCTCATAGGATCAGTCCCAGGTGGCTCGATCCACCTACCTGAACGGTCCGTACAGTGGTGTGCGGCCGTGACAAAAACAACAATGGAGACCACCCGATGCCGATCGCATCTCGTCAGGCCCTGCTGCCTGCGAACCTGCTAAGCCTAGCCGTATCCGCGGCGCTGCTCGCGCCTGCCGCCCAGGCCGCTTTTGTCGAAGACAGCAGCGCCAACCTGAAGGCCACCAACATCTACCTGAACCGTGACTATCGCGAAGGTACCGGCCAGAACAAGCGCGAGGAGTGGGGCCAGAGCTTCTGGCTCAACGTACAGTCCGGTTACACCGAAGGCCCGGTCGGCCTCGGCCTCGACGCCCAGGGCCTGCTCGGCATCAAACTGGACTCCAGCGCCGACCGCACCAGAACCGGCCTACTGCCGAGGCATGACGATGGCAAGGCACCGGATGAGTTTGGTCGTCTGGGCCTGACCGCCAAGGTCAAGGTTTCTGCCACCGAGCTGCGCTACGGTTCGCACAGCCCCGTCCTGCCGGTGGTAGTGGCCAACGACAGCCGCCTGCTGCCGCAGGTATTCGAGGGTGGCCTGCTGACATCCTCCGAGGTGAAGGGCCTGACCTTCACTGGCGGGCGCCTGAGCAAAGCCATCGACCGCGCCTCGACCGACGCCGAGGATCTGCAGCTCGAAAGCAAGAATGGACGCTACGCCGGGGTGACCGCCGACCACCTCGACCTGCTGGGTTTCGACTACCAGTTCAACCAGAACCTCAAAGGCCGCTACTTCCATGGCGAACTTGAGGATGTCTACCGGCAGAACTTCTTCAATGTGCTGGCCACCTACCCCCTGGCCGGCGGCACCCTGGCTGCCGATCTGCGCCTGATGCTCAGCGACGAGAGTGGCGCAGCCAAGGCCGGCGAAGTGGACAACCGCGCACTGAACGGTGTGCTCAGCTACGCCCACAGCGGCCACAAGCTGAGCCTGGGCTATCAGGACATGAGCGGCGACACCGGCTATGCCTATATCGCCGGCAGCGACCCCTACCTGGTCAACGACTCCGCCAACGACTACGCCAACCCTGAGGAAAAATCCTGGTCAGTCCGCTACGACTACGACTTCGCCACCCTGGGCGTGCCCGGCCTGACGGCCTACGCACGCTATATCCAAGGTAGTGACGCGCGAATCATCGGCAGCAACGAGCGCGGCGACGAAAAGGAAACCAACCTCGAGGTCAAGTACGTGGTCCAAAGCGGCCCGGTGAAGAATCTCTTCGTGCGCCTGCGTAACGCCAATTTCCGCTCCGATTTCGCCCGCGACTCGGACGAATACCGTGTAGTCATCGGCTACACCCTGCCGATTTTCTGATCCACAATAACAATCGAGGGGATTCAACCATGAAAACTGCCTTTACCCGTATCGCCCTGGCCACTGCCTGCATGGCCTTCGCCGGCCAGCTGCTGGCCGCCGAACCCAAGCGCCCCGAGTGCATCGCCCCGGCCAAGCCCGGCGGCGGCTTCGACCTGACGTGCAAGCTGGCGCAGAGCGGCTTGAAAGACAGCGGCCTGCTGAAAAAGCCGATGCGCGTCACCTACATGCCCGGCGGTGTCGGTGCGGTGGCCTATAACGCGGTGATCGCCCAGCGCGCCGATGATCCAGGCACCATCATCGCCTTCTCCAGCGGCTCCTTGCTCAATCTGGCCCAGGGCAAGTTCGGTCGTTACGACGAAACCGGCGTGCGCTGGCTGGCGGCGGTGGGTACCGACTACGGCGCCATCACCGTGCGCGCCGACTCGCCCTATCAGAACCTCGATCAACTGGTACAAGCGCTGAAGAAGGATCCGTCGAGCATCGTCTTCGGTGCCGGCGCCACCATCGGCGGTCAGGACTGGATGCAGACCGCGCTGATCGCCCGCCTGGCCGGCATCGATCCGAAGAACCTGCGTTACGTCGCCTTCGAAGGCGGCGGCGAAACCCTCACCGCCATGCTCGGCGGCCACGTGCAGGTGACCAGCAGCGGCCTGGGTGAAGTCACCCCGCAACTGGAGGCGAAGAAGGTGCGCATCCTCGCGGTACTCTCCGACGAGCGTCTGCCGGGCAAGCTGGCCGATATCCCGACCGCCAAGGAGCAGGGCTACGACATGACCTGGCCGGTGATCCGCGGCTTCTATGTCGGCCCCGAAGTGAGCGACGAGCAGTACGACTGGTGGAAACAGCAGTTCGACACCATGCTCGCCAGCGAGGACTTCGCCAAGCTGCGTGAACAACGCGACCTGCTGCCGCTGTCGGTGACCGGCGACGAGCTGCAAGCCCTGGTCTTCAAACAGGTCGAAGAATACAAGGTGCTGGCCGACGCCTTCGGCCTGATGCAGGAGTAAAACGCCACCGTCGCGTTGTGTAGGAGCCAGCAAGGACTAGGCGTCCCCCTGGCTCCTACACAGGCACTTTGGCCTGCCTGAGCAAACCGGCACTCTTCGTGTCCCGAGGTAATTATTTATGTACGTTCGCCTGTTCGCCGCGATCTGGCTGCTTTTCTGCGCCGGACTCGCCGTCCTTGCCTGGGGCTTCCAGGCGCCCTTCGCCTACGACCCGGTCGGCCCTCGCGCCTACCCCCTGCTGCTGCTGGCCTTGATGGCCGCGGGCTCGTTGTGGCTGCTGGTCAAGCCCGGCCTGCTCGAGCAGAAACTGGACATCTCCAGCGCCTTGCGCTCGCTGCTGTGCATGCTGACGCTGCTGGCTTACGCCCTGCTGTTCGAATCCCTGGGATTCATCATCAGCACCGCCCTGGGCACCTTCGCCCTTGGCCTGTTGTTCACCGGCCGCCTGCTGCCCTGCGCCATCAGCGGCGTGCTGATGGGCGTGCTGCTCTATGGCCTATTCGATTACCTGCTGGACGTGCCGCTGCCGTTGGGCCTGTTCGAAGCCTTTGTGGAGAACTGAAAATGGAAACGCTGAATTTCTTGATGCAGGGCTTCGAAGTCGCCACCCGCCCGGAAAACCTGATGGTCGCCCTGTTCGGCGCCTTCGTCGGCACCATCGTCGGCCTGCTCCCGGGCCTGGGCCCGATCAACGGCGTGGCGCTGCTACTGCCGCTGGCCTTCGCCCTCGGCCTGCCACCGGAAACCGCCCTGATCCTGCTGGCCGCCGTGTACCTCGGCTGTGAATACGGCGGACGCATTTCGGCCATTCTGCTCAACGTGCCGGGCGACGCCGCCGCGGTGATGACCACCCTCGACGGCTACCCGCTGGCCCGTCAGGGCAAGGCCGGGATCGCCCTGTCGCTGTCGGCGGTCAGCTCCTTTATCGGCAGCATCATCGCCACCTGCGGCGTGGTGCTGTTCGCCCCGCTGCTGGCGAAGTGGGCGGTGGCCTTTGGTCCTGCCGAATACTTCGTGCTGATGATCTTCGCCATCGCCTGCCTCGGCGGCATGGTCGGCGACAAACCGGTGAAGACCCTGATGGCCGCCCTGATCGGTCTGGCCCTGGCCACCGTCGGGGTGGATTCGACCACCGGGGTATACCGCTTCACCTTCGGCAGCGTCAGCCTGTCCGACGGTATCCAGTTCATCATCGTGGTGATCGGTTTCTTCAGCGTCAGCGAAGTGCTGTTGATGCTGGAGAAGACCCACAGCGGGCAGAAAGCGGTGAAGGCCAGCGGCCGCCTGCTGTTCAACTTCAAGGAGTTCTGCTTCACCTTCTGGACCATGGTGCGCAGCGCCGTCGCCGGCTTCGTCATCGGCACCCTGCCCGGCGCCGGGGCGACCATCGCCAGTGCCATGACCTACATGAGCGAGAAGCGCATGGCCGGCGCCGGCGGCAAGTTCGGCGAAGGCGACCTGCGCGGCCTGGCCGCCCCGGAAGCGGCCAACAACGCCTCGGCCTGCGGTTCGCTGATCCCCATGCTGACCCTCGGCGTACCGGGTTCTGGCACCACGGCGGTGATGATCGGCGCCCTGACCCTGTACAACATCACCCCCGGCCCGCTGCTGTTCGAACAGCAACCGGACGTGGTCTGGGGCCTGATCGCCTCGCTGTTCATCGGCAACGTGATCCTGCTGGTAATGAATATCCCGCTGGTCGGCCTGTTCTCGCGCATGCTCAGCGTGCCCAACTGGGTGTTGGTGCCGGCGATCACCGCGATCAGCATGGTCGGCGTCTATGCGGTGCACAGCACCACCTTCGACCTGGTGTTGATGATCGGCCTCGGCGTGTTCGGTTACATCCTGCGCAAGCTGGAATTCCCGCTGTCGGCCCTGATCCTCGGCTTCGTCCTCGGCGAACTGATGGAAGACAACCTGCGCCGCGCCCTGTCGATCTCGGCGGGTGAGCTGAACATCCTCTGGAGCAGCCCGATCAGCCTCGTCCTGTGGGCGCTCACCGCGCTGATGCTGGGCCTGCCCGGCCTGCGCTGGTGGCGTGCACGGCGCACCGCTCAGGTCGCCAATGCGTGAGTCCACCGCCCCGGCCCAGTGGCGTCGCTACTGGGCCACGCCGCTGATCGGTCTGATCGGCGGCTACCTGGCCAGCCTGATCGGCTGGCCTTTGCCGTGGATCATCGGCTCGTTGCTGGCGGTCATCGCCGCACGCTGCAGCGGCTGGCTGGTCACGGAACTACCCGGTGGCCGAAAAACCGGACAATGGCTGGTCGCCAGCGGCATCGGCCTGCACTTCACCAGCGAGGTGATGGGCGAGTTGCTCAGCCATTTCGGCGTGATCCTGGCCGGTGCCCTGGCGACCCTGCTACTCAGCCTGATCGGCATCGCCCTGTTGCGCCGCGCCGGGGTCGACCGGGCGACCGCGTTCTTTGCCAGCATGCCGGGCGGCGCCAGCGAGATGGTCAACCTGGCGCAACGTCACGACGCCCAGATCGCTCGTGTCGCGGCGGCGCACAGCCTGCGCCTGTTGCTGGTGGTGCTGCTGGTTCCGGCCATCTTCACCTGGAGCCTGCCGCCCATCGCTCCGCCTCCAGCGGCGGTGGCGAACGGCTACTGGCTGGCCGTCCTGTTGCCGGCCGGCGCGCTGCTGGCACTGCTGTGGGGCAAACTCAGGCAACCCAACCCCTGGATGCTCGGCCCGCTGACGGTGTGCGCCGTCGCCAGCGTCAGCTTCGACCTGCACATCGGCTTGCCGGACGGGCTCGGCCAGGCCGGCCAGTGGCTGATCGGCTGCGCCCTGGGCTGTCACTTCGACCGCGCCTTCTTTCGCAGTGCGCCGGCCTTTCTCGCACGCATCCTGCTGTTCACCCTGCTCGCCATGCTCATCGCCGCGCTGCTGGCCAAAGGCCTCGGCTGGCTGGCCAGCGAAGACCAGGCCTCGTTGATGCTCGGCATGATGCCCGGCGGCATCACCGAACTGTGCCTGACCGCCGAGGCCCTGCAGCTGTCGGTGGCGCTGGTCACCGCGCTGCAGGTGCTACGGCTGTTTCTGGTGATGTTCCTGGCCGAGCCGTTGTTCCGGCTGTGGCAGCGTATCTAGCGACCTTACGCAAATTTCGACCACGTTTAGCCCGCCTCGCGCGGGCTCTTTTTTGGTTCTTCGCGGAATTTCGGGGAAGTGCCGATTGACACCGGACTGGCAAGTTTGTGTGTTTCGGCCGGTGGCTTAGCATGACCCATCAACGCGTGTGCTGAACGTTTAGGTTGCGCCCCTCACGGGCGCCACACCTTTCTTGCTTGCCCAAGAAAGGTGTGCCAAAGAAGGGCACCCGGCATCCGGGTTTCGCTGCGCTCAACTTCCCTCGCTCCGGTGCCGCTCCGGGGGCCGGCTTACAAGGGCCATCCCTGGCCCTATAAGCCTCTCGCCGCATCCATGCTCGTCCCCCTGCGCAACACCTACGCTCGGCCTCCTGACGGGACCGGGTCGCGAGCCTACAGAATTTGCGCAGAATCTGAATTAGAGGCGTCTGAGCTTTTGCTCTTGAACGGCGATCGTACAGACGACGCCCAAGTCCCCTTCAGGAGGCCGAGTGGAATCGCCGCGCAAGGGGTTGAGCGACATGGATGTCGCGAGAGCCGCGATGAGCCATGGATGGCTCTTCGCGGCGTGCCCCTGGAGCGGTGATGGAAGGAGGGAACCCCGGCGCAGCCGGAGCCGGATGGTGGGGTGCCCTTCTCTTTGGTTACTTACTCTTGGGCAAGCAAGAGAAAGTGACTCGCCCGTGAGGGGCGAAACCAAAACCCTGGTTCGACACGTTAATGAACCTATTCTAGAAGCAGGGAGCGCCGCGATCAGAAAACACAAACTTGCCAGTCCGGTGTCAAGCCCGCCTTCACCTCAAAATGTGATGAAACTTCTTTTGCCGAATATTTCAACCCCGACGCGCGCGCCCTCCCTTGGCCTACCCTGCAGATTCCTCCTCGACCCGTTGAGGCAAACCGCATGTCCCTGCCGCACTGGCCGCACCTGAAAAGCCTGCTCCTGCTGATCGCCCTCAGCCTGCTGGTGACCGCCTGCAGCCGGGTCGGCCTGGCCTATCGCAACCTCGACTGGCTGATCCCCTGGCGGCTGGACGATTACCTGAGCCTGAACCGCGAACAGCAGGCCTGGCTCAAGCCGCGCCTGCAGGCCCATCTGGATTGGCACTGCAGCAGCGAATTGCCGCGCTATGTCGACTGGCTGCAACGCAGCGAAGCGCTGCTCGAGCAGCCATCACCCAGTGCCAGCCAATTGAGCGAGCAGTTCGCCGAGCTGGATGGGGCACTCGAGCGCATCAGCGGCGCAATCACCCCGACCGCCATCGAGCTGCTGCAAGGCCTCAGCCCCAGGCAAGTCGCCGAGCTGTATTCCGCCATGGATGAAGCCAACCGGGAGGATCGCCAGGCCTTTCTCGAGCCGCCCCTGGCGACCCAGATCAGCCAACGCACCACACGCATGCAGCAACGCCTGCGCCCCTGGCTCGGGCGGCTGAATGCTGCACAGCAGGCCCATATCGCCGAGTGGGCGCACAGCGTAGCTGGGCAGAATCGTCTGTGGCTGGACAACCGCCTGCGCTGGCAAACGGCATTTCGCGCGGCAGTCGATGCACGGCGCAGTGCCGACTTCCCCGCGCGCCTGACGCGCTTGCTGCAGGAGCGTGAAAGCGTCTACGAAGCCGACTACCGCGCCGCCTACTCACGCTCACGGCAAGCGCTGGCCGAGCTGTTCAGCGACCTGCTCGCAAGCGCCGACAGCAACCAGCGCGAGCGCTTGGCCGCGCGCCTGCGCGCTCTGCGCCGCGAACTCGCCCGGCTGGCCTGCTAGAGTGGCGGCAGTCGCCAGTCGACAGGCGTCATGCCGTGCTGCACGAGGAACTTGTTGCAGCGGCTGAAATGACCGTTGCCGATAAAACCGCGGTGGGCCGACA
>NZ_JBFIIG010000072.1:0-18920 GCF_041601375.1 Pseudomonas sp.
CCATGGTGTTGCCTCCAATGGGCTAGTACTTAAGGTAGCTGGGCGTTGCGAGCGCTTGGGCGGTTGCCTGGCTCAGGCATCCCAGTTACTTCGCATTCGTAATCTTTATCGGCGCTAAGCCAGGATGCTTTAGGGGCTTTTTGCCATATTCAGCGAAAGTTTTTTCTTGAGGAAGAACAAGTGGTTAGCTCGGGGAGTAGTGTCATCTGAACATTTTGCCGGGTTTTCGGCGGGCCTTCGGCTGGATTCTGATCGTTCCCAGGTCGAACCGTCCGCACGGGTATGCAGCCTGAGACGCTCAGCCCCCCAGTACGGTGGATGCAATGCGTATTGATCGGGGGTACCAAACAGAGCGTGGGAGCCATCTACTTGCCAATGAGCCTGCGACGTTCGCGGACAAGTCCCCTCCTACAAGAGCACCACAGCACTGTAGCTCGCGGACGAGGCCCTTCTCACAAGAGCGTCACTGCTCTGTAGAGGGCTTGGCTGCAGGCCGCTGATCGTTTCGGTCCGGTTCGGGGCTATCACGCAGGGATTGGCAACCAGCAACAGCAGTCAAGAAAAGCGCAGCCGGGGCTGCCCTCCTACAAGAGCACCAAAGGCAAACCGTCAGCGCAACTGGTTGAACAGGCTGAGCCCGGCGATTTTGACGTAGCTTTGCTGCGCAGCTTCCAGAACGATGGTCTGGAACGACAGCCGCGACAGCGCTTCGGCGTAGTCCAGTTCGCGCAACCCGGCCTGCACGGATTTGTTGACCAGGGTGACGTCTTCGTTGTCGGTCTGGGTAGTCTCGATGATGTTCAAGCGCGCGCCAATCTCGCCGCGCACGCTATCGACCGTGACCATGCCGTGATCGAGATTGGTCAGGGCCAAGGCTACGGCATCGCGTACCTGACCACCGGTAGCGGGGGTTTCCAGGGTGCTGCGCAGACTGGCGATGGTATCGAGGATGCCAACCTTGTTGGGCGGCGGGCTTGCCGGATCGGCACCCGGCCCGGCGATGGTGAAGCTGGTCCCGGCTGCAGGCGTACCGTTAACGTAGAAAGCGACCCCCTGATAGTGCACCAGCGTGTCCTTGCCTTCCTCCAGGCGACCATTGATGGCCGTACCCAATACCGCAGGAATCTCCACACTCAAGGGATCCAAGGGATCTGCCGGCACGCCCGGCGTGATCACGGGGCTCAACGTGTAATTCAAGGGATCGACAGGATCGAAAGCCAGTTGCACGCCGTTGGCAGGAAAGCTGGCAAATGCCACCTCGTCCTCGACCAGCATGCCGCTAATCGTACCTATGGCCACGGAAGCTGGCGGTATGGCCGTATCGGTGAGGCTTAGCCGCCCGGCATTGGTGACGTTCTGGAAGATCTTCTTGCCGTTGTCGCTAATGGCCAGGTTCAGCGAGCTGGCCACCTGCAACTTGCGCTGGCCTTCGTCGCCTTGATAACTGTAATTGCCATCGGCCTCACGCACGAAGGGCTGGGTCTTGCCCTGGAAGCCGGAGAACAGGTATTCGCCGCGGGCATTACGGGTATTCATCAGGCTGAGCAATTCGGCCTCGCGCTCGGTCAGTTCTGCCGCGATGGACTGTCGACCCGCGGTATCCAGTACGCCGTTACCCGCCTGCACGGTTAGCTCACGCACCCGCTGGAGGATGGTGTTGACCGAGTTGAGGGTGACTTCTTCCTGGGTCAGGCTGCTGTTCGCGGCGGTGAGGTTGTCCTTGTGCTGGGTCAGCACGTTCTGCTGCTGCTCCAGTTGCAGGAGGCGCACCGAGGCGACCGGGTCGTCCGCCGGGGTGAGGATGCGGTTGCCGGTGCTGATCTGCTCCTGGGTGCGGGTGGCATTGGCGTAGTTGCGCTGGATGCCGGCGACTCCGTTGTTGAACGCCTGGATGGTGGAGATGCGCATGTTTGAGCCTCTTGGTGCAATCCGGAATCTGGCCGCGACTAACAGCCCCTCACCCTGCCCTCGGAAGGCGAGGGGATTGTTCTGCGCGCGCCCGATAGCGGCGCGAGCCTCTCTAAAAGTTCTCTGAGCCTTAGTTAAAGGCTTCAGCTCCAACTACGCTTGAGTCAGATCGCAACTTCTTAGGAGCGGACGGGCGGCGATCCTCTTTAGCCGCGAAACATTGTCGGTGTGTCGAAGATCTTCGCGGCTGAAGCCGCTCCTACAAAAGCGTTCTGGGACATAGCCTATCTGAAGGTATTGATCAGGGTATCGAACAAAGAGCGCGCAACTTGAATGACCTGGGCCGAGGCGTTGTAGTACTGCTCGAACTTGATCAGGTTGGCGGCCTCTTCGTCAAGGTTGACCGCGGACAGGGAGTCGCGGTTGTTGGTCGCCTGTTTGAGGATGGCGCCGGTCGCCTCACTGTCCTGTCGGGCTTGCGCCGTCAGGGTGCCGACGCGCTCGACCAGGTCGCCATAACCATCGGTGAAGCTGACCCCGGTACTGATGCCCACTGACGGATCCACGCCCACGGTCTGTTTGTTCTGCAGATCGACCAATTTCAGGGCGTTGCGGTTGTCCGATACGCCGTTTTGATTGAAGCCCACAGTGAACTTGTCACCCTCCTGCGGGCGGCCACTGAGCGTCATTCGTACAGTACTGCCATCTGCTAATTGCAGCTTGTAGGTGTTCTGCTGCCCTTCCTGAAACGTGGTGGTCGCCGCATTTGTACCATCCGCATTGATTCGGGTGAGCGTAGTACCTGCCGGCACAGTGAATGTACTGTTGACGGCATCGTAGGCCAGCGTCACTGCAGGCGTTAATGCAGCCTTCAGCGCATCCATAGGGGCAGAGGACGCCCCCATCGCCTGCAGATCAGGCTGGCTAATCGCTCCATTACCGCGATTCTGCAGCTCGGCTTCGGCGCGCACCGGCGCGGCAAACGCCAACTGGTCCGGCTGATCCAACTGGGCGCTGATGGTCGTGGCGCCGCGCCGGGTCGGTTGCAGGAGAAATTTGTCCGCCGCCGCCGGTGCGGAATCGAGAGCCAGTTCGAAGCCCTGGTCGCGACCGGCCGCATCGCTAAAGGTCAGAGTCGCCGGATAAGCGCCAGGCGGGTTAGGGCTCACGGTCATGGTCGCGCCATCGCTCAAGCGTCGGGCGTTGTAGTTGCTGCCATCGTATTCCAGGCGGTAGTCGCTGGTGGTGAGCACGCTAGTGTCGGTGATATTCAGCGCCGGCTGGACGTTGCTGGTGTTGCTCGCAAAGGCCCGCACCCGCAGCTGGGCCAGCGCCGTGTCGTTGTAATCGCCGAACAGCGCGGTGCCCACCTGGCCTTTCAGATCCAGGCCCTGGCCGAGCTGGGTGTTGACTTGATCGCTGACCGCCAGGGCCAGTCGCCCCAACGAGTTGAGGGTCGGATCCAGGGTCTCGGCGCGGTAGCGGATCAGCCCGCCCAGCTCGCCACCGGTGAGCAGGGAGGTGATGACCTGGCGCGAGCCACCGCTGACGAAGCTCACCTCGTAACGGGTCGGGTCGCCCTGCCCCGGCCCGACTTCCAGGCGGCTGGTGGTACTGCCCACCACCAGCGGCTGACCGGAACCGACGAACAGGTTGAGCGAGTTGTCATCCTGCGCCACCACGGTCACGCCGACGTAGGTGGACAGTTGGCGGATCGCCTCCTCGCGCGCATCGAGCAGGTCGTTGGGTTGCTGGCCGTTGGCCGCGGCCTTGGCGATGGCATCGTTGTAGCTGGCGATCGAGGTCGCCAGGCGGTTGACCTGGTCACTGACAGCCACCATCTGCTTGTTGATGAACTGGTTCTGCTCGTTGATCCGGTCGGACACCGTATTGAAGCGCCTGGCCAGGCCTTCCGCCTCGGACAGCACCAGTTGCCGCGCCGGGATGTTGGCCGGGTCTTCGGCGGCCGTCTGCAGGGACGAGAAGAACTTCTGCAGCGAGGGCGTGATGCCGGTGGTGGTGCCGGCCAGCAACGAGTCGAGCTGCTCGATCTGGCTTCTGTAAGCCTCGACGTCGGAGCTGAGGGCGGTGCTGCTGCGCACCTGGGTGCTCAGGAACTCGCTGTAGGTGCGGCGGATATCCGTCAGCGTGGTGCCCGAACCAATGTAGCCGGCACCGCTGAACTGCGGATTGCGCGTGGCCTGCACCGTGTCCTGGCGCGAAAAGCCAGGGGTGTTGACGTTGCTGATGTTATGCCCGGTGACCGCCAGCGAGGTCTTGTTCGCCGACAATCCGGACAGGCCAATGCTCAGTAGGTCAGCCATGGCTTAGGTCCTGGTCTGCGGGCTGTCGACGCTGGCGACGGCCTGGTAGGTCTGCATCTGCCGGGCGATCTGGCCGATCTTGCGCGCGTACTGCGGGTCGGTGGCGTAACCGGCCTTCTGCAATTCACGGGCGAATTGCTCGGGGTTTTCGGTCGAGCTCAGTGCGTTCTGGTAGCGGCCGTTGCTCTGCAAGAAACTCACGTAGTCTTCGAAGCTGTGGGCGTAGGAGTCGTAGGCGCGGAAGGACGCCGCCTCCTTGACCGCTTTACCGCCCTGGTATTCGGTGGTCAGCACCCGTGCCGACTCGCCGTCCCAGCTATTGTGGCTCTTGATGCCGAACAGGTTGTGGCTGCTGGTGCCGTCCTGCTGGCGGATGATCGACTTGCCCCAGCCGGTTTCCAGTGCGGCCTGGGCCACCAGGTAGCGCGCATCGACGCCGATCTTCTCGGCGGCCTGCTCGGCCATCGGCAGCATGGCCGCAATAAATTCGTCCTTCGAGGCGAACGCCGTCTTGCCCGGTGCCTGCGCCAGACGACGGCCGCTGATGGCATCCGCGCCATTCAGGCTCAGGGCCTTGTCGGCGGGTGCGGCAAACGCCTTGGCCGGGATCCAGTCGTTTTGCGCCAGAGGCTGGGCAGCCGCCGTCCCGGCCGTGGGCAGGATGCCCGCCATCAGCCGATCGCCGAGCCTGCCCGGCAGCGACAGGCGCCGCTGGTTGAGCAGGGACGAGTCGTCGCGACTGCTGTCGACCCTGGCCAAGGGTTTGCTCGGCGCACTCGGCACCGGCTGATCGACCTGGGCGAAGGGATTGGGCCGACTGCCGGCGTCCTTGATCTGCGACATCTGTCGCACCAGCACGTCAGCCAGGCCGATGCCGTTCTGGTTGTTCGACAGGGTCACCGACAACTGCTGGTCGTGCATGTCCTGATAGGTCTTGCTCTCGTTGCTGTTCATGAAGTTGCCTTCGGCGAACACTTCGTTGGCCGAGCGCATGGCCTTGAGCATCTCATTGAGAAACAGCGACTCGAACTCTTGCGCCACCTTGCGAATGTTCTTTTCGCTGTCGCCACCGACCTTGAACTGGTTGAGCCGGTTCAGGTCGGTGAAGGCGCCGCTGTCCAGCGGGCTGTTGCTGTTGACGTTGCCGAACAAACCGGCCGAGAGTCGAGAATCCATCGCCGCAGCCTCCTTAAATCACGATCAGGTCGGCCTGCAGGGCGCCGGCTTGCTTGAGCGCCTCCAGGATGGCCATCAGGTCGGAGGGCGATGCGCCCACCTGGTTCACCGCCCGGACGATTTCATCCAGGGTGGTACCGGGGCCGAACTTGAACATCGGCTTGGCCTCCTCGACCGCGCCCACCCGCGAGCGCGGCACCACCGCCGTCTGCCCACCGGAAAGGGCTTCCGGCTGGCTGACGATGGGATCTTCGGTGATGGTGACCGTGAGGCTGCCATGGGTCACGGCCGCCGGCTGCACTCGCACGTTCTGGCCGATGACGATGGTGCCGGTGCGCGCATTGATGATGATCTTGGCCACCGCCTGGCCAACCTCGACTTCGAGGTTCTCCAGAATCGACAGGTAATCCACCCGCTGATTCGGATCGAGCGGCGCGCTGACACGGATCGAGCCGCCATCCAGCGCCTGGGCGACACCGGGGCCGAGCAGGTCGTTGATATGGTCGACGATGTTCTTCGCCGTGGTGAAGTCCGGGCGATTGAGGTTGAGGGTCAGGCTGTTGCCCTGGTTGAAACCGCTGGGCACCGCACGCTCGACCGTCGCACCGCCGGGAATGCGCCCGGCCGAGGGCACGTTGACGGTGATCCGCGAACCGTCGCCGCCTTCGGCATCGAAACCACCGACCACCAGATTGCCCTGGGCGATGGCGTAGACATTGCCGTCGATGCCCTTGAGCGGCGCCATCAGCAGGCTGCCGCCGCGCAGGCTCTTGGCGTTGCCGATGGAGGAAATGGTGATATCGATGGTCTGTCCCGGCCTGGCGAACGCCGGCAAGTCGGCATGGATGGACACCGCCGCGACGTTCTTCAATTGCACGTTGCCGCCTTGCGGCACCTTGATGCCGAACTGCGCCATCATGTTGTTGAAGGTCTGCACGGTGAACGGCGTCTGGGTGGTCTGGTCACCGCTGCCATTGAGGCCGACCACCAGGCCGTAGCCGATCAACTGGTTGCTGCGCACGCCCTGGATGCTGGCCAGGTCCTTGAGCCGCTCAGCTTGCGCCGGCAGGCACAGCAGGATGCACAGCAGCAAGACGTAGGAGCGGGTCATCGGCGTCATCCTGTTCAAAACGGCCACAGCGGGCTGATGAAGAAACGATCGAGCCAACCCGGCTGGCTGGCGTCGGCGAAGGCGCCGGTGCCCGAGTAGGTGATGCGCGCATCGGCGATCCGCGTCGAGGCCACGGTGTTGTCCGTGGCGATATCGTCGGCGCGCACCAGGCCGGCAATGCGCACCAGTTCATCGCCGGTGTTGAGGGTCATCCACTTCTCGCCGCGGATCGACAGAATGCCGTTGGGCAATACCTCGGCCACGGTCACGGTGATCGAACCGCTCAGGCTGTTGCCTTGGGCCGCCTTGCTATCGCCCTTGGTATCGCGGCTGGCGCTGTACTCGGCGCCCAGCGACAACTTATTGTCGGAAAACGGATTGGCCGCCGATACCGCGCCGCCGAACAGCGAAGTCAGGCCGATGTCGGCGCTGCTGTCCTTCTGGATCTGCGAGCCGGCATTCTTGCTGGCCTGGGTGCGCTCGTTGAGGGTGATGGTGATGATGTCACCGACGCGGTAGGCCTTGCGGTCGCCGAACAGGTTGTTCTCGAAGCCGGCCTGATAAATCGAGCCGTTGTTCTGCTCCGCCGGCAACGGCGTGCGCGGCAATACCGGCGCGTAATAGGGGTCGTTGGGCTTCGCCGGCGGCGCGACGCAGCCACTCAGGACAACAAGACCCAGCATCGAGAGCACCATTACCAGCCGGTTCATAACCACTACCTCACGGCGTTTTATTTCAAGCCAGGGCCGGGCAAATGCCCGCCCTCAGCGATTAAAGATTCTGCGAAACGAAGGCCAGCATCTGGTCGGCGGTGGAGATGACTTTCGAGTTCATCTCGTAGGCGCGCTGGGTGGTGATCATGTTGACCAGCTCCTCGACCACGCTGACGTTGGAGTTTTCCAGGGTGTTCTGCAGGGTGGTGCCCAAGCCGTTGAGGCCCGGCGTGCCGACCTGCGGTGCTCCGCTGGCGGCGGTTTCCAGGAACAGGTTGCTGCCGATCGCTTCCAGGCCCGCCGGATTGATGAAGTCGGCCGTCTGCAAATTGCCGACGATCTGCGGCTGCGGATTGCCGTCGGTGGTCACCGACACCGTGCCGTCTTCGCCGACGGTAAAGGTGCGCACTTCGTTGGGCAGGACGATCGCCGGCTCCAGGGCATAACCGCTGGAGGTGACGACCTGGCCGTCGGAATTGAGGTGAAAGCTGCCGTCACGGGTATAGGACACCGAGCCATCGGGCATCAGCACCTGGAAGAAACCGCGGCCGTTGACCGCCATGTCCAGCGGTTGTTCGGTGGTTTGCAGGCTGCCGGCGGTGAAGATCTTCTGCGTGCCCACCACCCGCACACCGGTACCCAGCTGCAAACCGGACGGCAACTGGCTGTCCTGGCTGGACTGGCCACCTGGCTGGCGACGGATCTGGTACAGCAGATCCTCGAACTCGGCCCGGTCGCGCTTGAAACCGGTGGTCGAGACGTTGGCCAGGTTGTTGGAAATGGTGGTCAGGTTCATGTCCTGGGCGGACAGACCGGTCTTGCTGACCCACAGTGCCGGAAGCATATAAATTCTCCTCGAGCGCCATTTTCAAGGCGCTGCGTGCTGGTGATTAGCTAATTTGCAAAACCCGCGCCACAGCGGCCGCATTGTCTTCGGCGGTGCGCATCATCTTCACTTGCAGCTCGAACTGGCGGGACAGGGCGAGGATGGAAGTCATCTCTTCCACCGCGTTGACGTTGCTCGACTCGAGAAAGCCGGAGGTCACCTGCACCGTGGCATCGGCCTGCACCGGCTCGCCTCCCTTGTAGCGAATCAGGCCGTCGCTGCCCTTCTCCATCTGCTTCAGGTCGGGATTGACCAGCTTCAGCCGGTCGACCTCGGCCAGCACGCTAGGGCCTTCGCCGAGGGCGCGAATGCTGATGGTGCCGTCCTGGCCGATCTCGACCTTCTGCTCCGGCGGCACGGCAATCGGCCCACCATTGCCCATCACCGGCAAGCCGTTGCCGGTTCGCAGTACCCCAAGGGCGTCAATATTCAGGCTGGCGGTGCGCACATAGGCCTCGCTGCCGTCGGCCGCCTGTACGGCCAGCCAACCAAGCCCGCCGATCGCCACGTCCAGGTCGCGACCGGTTTCCTGCATCGAACCGGGGGTGAAGTCGGTACCCGGACGCTCGGTCATGGCATAGACCCGCGCCGGCAGCGTGTCGCCGAAGACCTGCATCGAACGCGCCTGCTCGAAGTCGCGGCGAAAGCCGTTGGTCGAGATGTTCGCCAGGTTATTGGCGTGGGCACTCTGCGCCAGGCTGTTGTTGTGGGCTCCAGTCATGGAGACGTACAGCATCTTGTCCATGGTCATCCTCCGAGGTGGGCGTGACGCCCGCTGCTCTATGGAAAGCAATAAAGCAAGCGGCGTGCCATCCTCGAAAAATAATCATAAGTCTATGAAAAATATCAATTTTATAAATGAAGAAAAGGCCCCATGAGGAGCCTTTCGCGACGAGGTCGGCGAGTTATTGCCGCCGACGGCAAAGCCACTGCCTGCCGTCTGGAGTTGCCGCTGCTGCGCCAATCGGGCGGATTGAATGGCGGTCGAACGCCGATGGGTATCGCTGCGCTCAACCTACGCGGCCCGCACCACCCTACGGGCCGGGCTTTTGTAGGATGGCGTTGAGCATAGCGATACCCATCAATCGGTGGCGTCAATCGGTGGCACCCTACTACCGCGCCTTATCAGCGCAGGTTGATGATGGTCTGGGTAATCGAGCTTTCGGTCTCGATGGTCTTGGCGTTGGCCTGGTAGTTGCGCTGGGCGACGATCAGGTTGACCAATTGATCGGACAGCTCGACGTTGGAGTCCTCCAGGGCGCCGGACTGCAAGGCGCCCAGGGTACCGCTGCGCGGCGTACCCACCACCGGATCACCGGAGGCGAAGGACTGCACCCAGGCGGTCTTACCCACCGGCGTCAGGCCCTGTACGTTGGCGAAGCTGGCCAGAATCACCTGCCCCTGCACATTGGATTGACCGTTGGTGTAGCGGGCGAAAATCACCCCGGTGTCGTCGATCTCCAGACCCGCCAACTGGCCGGTGGTGTAACCGTCCTGACTGACGGCGTTGACCGCGAAGGAGCTGGAGAACTGAGTAGAGTTGCGCATATCGACCAGAATGCCAGTCGGGCTGGCATTCGCACCATTGCTCGACCACACCGGCGGCTCCCCGCCATCCGAGGCGGCGGGCACCCAGGAATTCAAGGTAAAACGCCCGGTGGCGTCGACGGTGAAAGCCGCACTGGAGGTCAGGCTGCTGGTATCCAGCGCCCCACTGGCAGTGAAACGCACGCCCATCGAGTAGGGCGTAGTCGATGTCGGAGTAGCCGGATTGCGCCCATCGACCAATACATTCATCTGCCACTGGTTGGCACCGGTCTTGACGAAATACTGGGTCATTACATGGGCATTGCCCTGGGTGTCGTAGACGTTGGTCGAGGTGGAGGAGTTGTAGGTGGTTGGATCGGTAGGATCAAAGGAGGCATTGGCGGCCATATTTGCGGCGGCCAGCACGATCGGGTCGGAGGCTACAGCTGCCTGCGCCGCTGCGGACTCAGCCGGAGTCGGGTTGGCCGGATCGACTACGAGATTCGCAGGGTCGTTGAGCCAGGCTGTTTCCGCACCCTGTATTGAGGAGTCATAGACCCCCTGCCAAGTCGTCGGCACCGTATTGGTCGAGTTCAGATTGAACGTCTGATTCAGCGTCGTGGTCGCCTTCGGCGCCTGGCTCGCGGTCTCGATACGCAGATCGCTGATCACGCCATTCTGCAGGTTGCCGTTGCCATCGACGGCATAGCCCTGCAGCTTGTAGCCGAAGTTATTGACCATGAAGCCATCGCGGTCGGTACCGAAATAGCCGGCACGGGTGTAGCTGACCTCGCCGTTGTTGCTGGTCTGGAAGAAGCCGTTGCCGTTGATCGCCAGATCCAGGGCATTCTGCGTGTAGTTGACATTGCCCTGATTGAACAGCTGCGAGACGTTGCTCAGGAGCACACCGCTACCCACCGGGTTCTTGCCGGTTCCATTCACCGAGGCCGCATAGACATCGGAAAACTCCGCCCGCGACTGCTTGAAGCCGGCCGTACCGGCGTTGGCGATGTTGTTGCCGGTCACGTTGAGATCGCTGGTCGCAGCGCGCAGGCCGCTAAGACCGATATTGAACGCCATGAAAGTCTCCTTTGCCGGCATAGCCGGCGATTAAAACCCTGAAATTACTGACCGATGACCTGCACCTGAGACAGCGGCACACTGCCAAGCCCCGCCAGGTTGAGCATCAACTCGCTACCACCCAGCACCACGCTGTCGACGTTGGCCGGGAGCATGGTGTAAAGCCCCTTGGTCTCGCCTTCGTAGGTGGCCTGCGCCTCGAACTTGTAGGTGCCGGGTGGCAACAAATTGCCGCTGGCGTCTTTGCCGTCCCAGATAAAGCTGACATTGCCGGCGGCCTGCTCGCCCATGTTGATCCGGCTCACCGCGGTCCCGGCGTTGTTGTAGACGTTGACGTATACGTTGCTGCTGCTGGTCGGCAGGACCATGCTGGCCTTGAAGCTTTCGCTGGTATCGACCAGCGCCTTGTCGGTCGGAATGATGACCTTGCTGCCGACCAAGGATGAGGCCTGCAGCGCCTGGGAGGACTGGTAGCCGGACAGCAACGAACCCATGCTGGTATTGAGCTTTTCGATGCCTTCGACCTGGCTGAACTGCGCCAGCTGGGCAATGAACTCGCCATTGCTCTGCGGCTCCAGGGGGTTCTGGTTATTCAGTTGCGCCACCAGCAAGTTGAGAAACTCGTTCTTGCCCAATTCTTTATTGGCCGTGGTGTCGCTCTTGATCTGGTATTGATCGAGTGCCGAACTGACGCCATTTACCGTGCTCATGCCGTATCCCCTTCGTGCGGCTTACTGACCCAGGGTCAGTACGCGCTGCAACATTTGTTTGGCCGTGTTCATCATCTCGACGTTGGTCTGGAATGCCCGGCTGGCGGAAATCATGTCGGCCATTTCCTCGACCACGTTGACGTTGGGGTAGTACACATAGCCGCCTTCATCGGCCGCCGGGTGGTTCGGCTCGTAGCGCGGCACCAGGCTGCTCTGATCCTCGACGATACCCAGCACCTGCACGCCGCTGCCGGCCTGATCCTGCTCGGCGAACAGCGAACCGCTGCCATCGCCCATGGACTGCTGGAACACGGTGGCGAATACCGGATGGCGCGCGCGGTAGGTCTGATCGACGCTCGACGACACCGTCTCGGCGTTGGCGATGTTGCTGGAAATGGTATTCAGACGAGTGCTCTGGGCACTCATGCCGGTTCCGGCGATATTGAAAACACTGGCGAGTGACATGGCATCAGGCTCCTTTATTCGCCGCGCAGGGCGCTGACCAGCCCTTTGAACTTGCTGTTGAGGAAGGTGAAGCTGGCTTGGAAATTCACCGCGTTTTCCGCGTAGGTGGACTGCTCGACCTGCACGTCGACGGTGTTCTGATCGATCGACGGGTGCGAGGGAATGCGGTAGGCCAGGTTGGCACTGCCCATGGCCACGCCCTCGGCGGCGATATGCCGGCTGTTGGTGCGGGCCAGACCGGCCGAACCACGCGGGGTATTGGCGCTCTGCTCGGCCAGCACCGCAGCGAAGTCCAGATCGCGCGCCTTGTAGTTGGGCGTATCGGCATTGGCTATGTTGTTGGCCAATACCTCGGCACGCTGGGCGCGAAAGCCAAGTGCCTTTTCATGGATGCCGAGTGCGCTATCGAAGCTGATGCTCATGGTCAGGAACCTTTGCCGTTGGGCTTGCCTGTTTTCCGTACAAGAAAGTCAGCAAAGGTCGTGCCATCTATATTTTTATCTTATATTTCAATGACTTGATAAAACTAACCAACCCTAAAGCAAGTCGAGCGGCAAGGATTTTCCGCCCCATGGCAAACAATCCGGCAAGCCGGCCGGGACTTTGCCGCCGCGCCTGACGAAAAACGGGAGGCCACTGGCCTCCCGTTTCATGGTGCAACCCTGTACAACCGGCTTATTTCACCTTGTAGATGATCCCCGGACTGCATTGCACCATCTGATAACGATCCGGCAGGCCATTGAGTGCCTCCGACGCGCCCAGGAACAAATAACCACCCGGCTTCAACATGGCATGGATGCGCGTGAGAATGTCTTTCTTCATATCGGCGGAAAAATAGATCAACACGTTGCGGCAGAACACGATGTCGAACTTGCCCAGGCTGGCATAACTGTCCATCAGGTTCAGCGGACGAAACTCGACACGACTCTTGATCGCCGGCTTGACCACCCAGCGGCCCGGCGCTTTCGGATCGAAATAACGCTGCAAGCGCTCTTGAGACAGGCCCCGGCCCATCGCCAGGCTGTCGTATTCACCGGATTTGCAATTGGCCAACATCGACGGCGATAGATCGGTGGCAACAATTTGCACCCCCGCCTTGAGCTGGCCGATATTGGTTTTCTCGAACTCGTCGATGCTCATCGACAGGGAATAAGGCTCCTGCCCCGATGAGCAGGCCGCCGACCAGATGCGCAGGCGCTGGCCCGGATTGGCCTTGATCAATTCGGGCAGGACCCGTTTCTTCAGCACCTCGAAGGGGTAGGTATCACGAAACCACAAGGTCTCATTGGTGGTCATGGCATCCACCACCTGCTCGCGCAAACCGCTGCGCGGCTGGCTTTGCATGCGCTGCACCAGTTCTCCCAGGGTCTTGATCCCGTGCTGCTCCTGCAGCTTGTTCAGGCGACTGGACACCAGGTACTGCTTATTGCTCCCCAGCAAAATGCCACAGGCCTTTTCCAGAAACGTCCGGAACTGTTCAAAATCCAAATTACCTGAAGACACTAGCCAGGCCTCGCCAATCAAAGTGTTGCACTAAAAGATGCACCCTCCGCCCCACCATCAGGCCGAAGCAATAATTGCTGCACTCGGCGATGCGACGTTAAATTAAAACAGACTCGACAACTCACTTTTGCCCGCTAAAAGGCCAGGCGCTGTGAGCGCCATAGCCTTCGAATATTGTGGCGCGATGCAACGACAGCGCCCCCCTGCGCTCATGAACTCTGATCGACCTCATTGATACGGGCGACCACCCGCGACGCCAGGTCATCGGGGCGAAACTTGGGAAGAAAGTCATCGGCGCCGACCTTCTTCACCATGGCCTGATTGAACACCCCGGAAAGCGAAGTATGCAGGAGGATGTGCAACTTCTGCATGCGCGCATCGTTGCGGATCTCTGCGGTCAGGGTATAACCGTCCATTTCCGGCATCTCGATGTCGGAAATCAACATCAGCAGCTCCTGGCCTGGATGCCTGCCCTCGTCCGCCATGTTGCGCAGGTAATCCAGGGCTTGCCGACCATCGTTCAGCGCCGTGACCTCGACCCCAACGGTTTGCAGGCAACGAATCACCTGCTTGCGCGCCACCGATGAGTCATCGACGATCAACACATGTTTGCTCAGCGCCTTGCTCTGGGTTTCGGCATTTACCACACCGTCAGAAATCACCTCGGACGTCGGCGCCACTTCGGCAAGAATTTTTTCCACATCGAGGATTTCCACCAACTCCTTGTCCAGACGGGTCACGGCAGTCAGGTAGTGATCACGCCCCGCGCCCTTGGGTGGCGGATGGATCTCCTCCCAGTTCATGTTGACGATGCGCTCGACCGAATGCACCAGAAAGCCCTGAACCTTGGTGTTGTATTCGGTAATGATGACAAAACTGTTGCTTAGATCCTGCAACGGCGGCCGCCCGGTGGCCATCGACAGATCGAGGATGGGAATGGTGCCTCCGCGAATGCTCGCGACCCCCCGCACAACCGGGCTGGATCTGGGCATGATGGTGAGCTTGGGGCACTGCAGCACCTCCTTCACCTTGAATACGTTGATGCCATACAGCTGCCCGCCATCGAGACGGAACAGCAACAGTTCCAAACGATTCTGCCCAACCAACTGTGTGCGCTGGTTAACCGAATCCATTACACCGGCCATGCCCAAACTCCTCTGCTTGAGTCGCGCACATTGTGCTTAGCGTAGCAGGCGGCACGCGCCTTGCTTTCCACTCTGCATGAACGCAGAAACGACAACTTTTCGACACTTCTATCGGCGCCAGTATCGATACCTGCCGGCAAAAGGCCGCCATTGGCTGGCAGTTTTACCTGCTTTGCTCGCGCTCGGCTACAGCCCCGTGGCACTTGCCGCTGCAACCTTACCTGAAGAGCTTATCGGCGTGACCCACAGTTTTCTTGAGCGGACGGTCGCCGACTACCTGCAGCGCAGCGAAATTCAGGGCCGGTATGAGGTTGAAATCAACCGTCTCGATCCACGCTTACGCTTACCGCTGTGCGACAAGGAATTGACGACCACCCTGGAAAGCCCTGCCCAGCCGATTGGCCGCGTCACCATGCGGGTGCGCTGCGATGGCAGCTCACCCTGGACGGTTTTCGTCCCCGGACAGGTCAGGCTATACCGAGACGTGGTCACCGCCATCCGTCCACTCAAGCGCGAGGCCGTGCTGACAGACATGGACGTAAGCTTGCTGGAACGTGATGTCGGCCTGCTCAATCAAGGCTATCTGACCAACCTCAGGCAGGCGGTCGGCAAAAAACTGACGCGGCCACTGCAACCGGATCAGGTGGTGGCGCCGACGCACGTCGAGCAAGCCGAGGCCATCCGTAAAGGCGACCAGGTGGTGATCAGCGCACGCAGCGGCAACATGAGCGTACGCATGCCAGGCGAAGCCCTGTCGGACGGCGTCATCGGCAAACAGATCAGGGTGCGCAACCAGCGCTCGAAGCGGATAGTCAGAGCACGGGTCATTGGACCCGGCCAGGTTGAAGTGGCCATGTAGGCATGATTCTCGCCTGTTCTTGCTCATTTAAGCGCTTGAATAAGCGCCTACAATGAGCTTGAAACAGACGCTTACCGAGCAGGTTGGCTGACGATTTCTCACACTGCGGTTAAACTGTTGCTTGAAACACCGGTTATTTTTCTAAAGCTTCTGTAGAAACGGCCGAGAACCCAGGCAAGCACCCAAATATTGTTCGAGGTTTTGCACCATGGTCATCGACTTCAACCGGCTAAACAATGCCACCACCCCTGCCAATTCAGGGCGTGCGGGCAGTGCTCAGCCTGGTGGCCGGAATGAAGCCATCAGCGAAAAATCGTCCAGCCCGTCACCAACTCCAGCCCAGCAGGCAGACGCCAGCAAGAGCGGCGAGTCGGTGCAATTCAGCCGCGAAGCGCAACAGCTGCAAAAAATCAGCGAAAAGCTGGCCGAGCAACCGACCGTCGATAAAGAACGGGTTGCCCAGCTCAAACAAGCGATCCTTGACGGTAGTTACCAGGTCGACAGCCAGCGCGTTGCCGGCAAACTGCTCGACTTCGAATCCCAGCGCTAGTCTCAAGGCAGCGCCGGGATGTTAGCCTTACAGCACAGTAGCGCTGCTACGGCCCGCTGACATCCGAGAGCCTGCAATGCACGACATGACCCTGCTTGAGCTTTTCAACGACGATATCGGCAGTGCCGAGTACCTGCTCGAACTGGTCGATGAGGAATACCAGGCCCTCGGCGAGCGAGACCTGCCCCGCCTGCAAAGTATCCTGGAAAAGAAGCAACCACTGCTGGCACAACTCGACCAACACGGTCGGGCACGCAGCCAACTGCTGCTCAGCCTGCAGCTGAGCGCCGACCGCGCCGGCCTGCAAGCCCTCGCCGAACGCTCCAGCCAAGGCACTGAACTGCTCGAACGCGGCGACTTCCTGCGCACACTGCTCGAACGCTGCCAAGCGGCCAATCTGCGTAACGGCCGCTTGATCCGCTCCAGCCAGGCCTCGACCAGCAGCATGCTCGGCATTCTCCGCGGCGGGGAAACCCCCAACCTCTATGACAGCCGCGGCAGTACCGCTAGAATCGGCCAGCAGCGCCCGCTCAGTCAGGCCTGAATACTTAATAACAAGGCACAGAAAAAATGCTGTCATAATGCCGGCATCCTAGTGCCGCCGTATCTGCCTGGAGAGTTCTGGACCGTGTCCAACCCCTTTATCGAGGACGATGGCCCGCAACCACCGATGGTGCTCAAAGCCCCCGTGGAAATCGTGGCCAATCTGCGTCAACTGCAACAGCATCACGATCCGCTGGTTATTATCTTCCACGACCGCAACCAACGCTTTCAGAGTTATCTGATCGAAGTCGATCGCGACAAGAACCGCCTTATTCTCGACGAGATGATCCCCAACGATGCCGAGCGCTTTCTGCAGAACGGCGAATCTTTTCGCATCGAAGCCTTCCATGAAGGCGTGCGCGTAGCCTGGGAGTGCCTGCAGCCGGTACAGATCGACCAACACGAGGGGGCACGCTGCTACTTCAGCCCGATGCCTGAAGAAGTGCACTACCACCAGCGCCGCAATGCCTACAGAGCGCAACTCAAGCGATCCGACCAAGTCAAGATCGAATTGGCCGGTGCCAAGTTGCGCAGCCCCCTAACGGGACAGATGCTGGATATTTCTGCCACCGGCTGCAAAGTGCGCCTGCCGGGCAACGTCGCCAGCAGCCTGCACTCTGGCCAGGTTTATGAAAGCTTTACCGCTCAATTACCCTTCGGCGAGATGGCCGCTGCCGTGGAAATGCGCCATGTGCAGTATGAGGAGAAACTCGACACGACCTTTGCCGGCGTACGCTTCCACCGCATGAACGGCCTGGAACAACGCCAGGTCGAGCGCTTCGTCTACCAACTGCAGCGCGAGGCACGTCGCATCGACAGCGACGGCTTGTTCTAGAGTTGCTCAAACCCGAAATGTCGGATGGCTGTAGAACTGTCAACGCAGGATAGCGGCGCCAACCGGTATACCGGGTTGCGCCAATGGAATGGATATTGCCCTGCCTACGGTGCGGTGGTGCTCCGTGGGAGCGGCCTTGGCCGCGAATGGCGCTCCGCTCCACCACACCGGAAATCTCGACGCCTGTGCAGGAGCATCGCAGTACTGGATGCGAGCAACGGGCCGCGGGAGATCGGTCAGACTTCGACCCGGATGCCCAGCTCCGCCAGGCGCGGCAGGTCTTCCGGGCGATCGACATCCCACAATGCCGGCAATAGCCGATGATGCCAATCCAACTGCTGCAGGCGCTCGCAAGTCATGCTCAAGACCTGGTCGGTCCCCCACGGCATGCCGTGAAACAGCTTGGGGTCGACGCAGCGCAAGCCGAGCAGGACATAACCACCATCCTCGGCCGGCCCCAGCACTACGGGCTGCCCGTGCAATGCCTCGCAAGCACCTCTAAGGTATTCGCCGTCCAGCGCCGGACAATCGTTGCCGATCAACACCACGGCATCGCTTTCCGCCAGCCCCAAGGTCGCTATGCGTCGCATGCGCTCACCCAGGTCGCCGGCGGGCTGTTCGACCAGCGTCCAGTTCCACTGCTCGGCGAGTGCCTGCAGCTGCGCATCCGGACTGTCGTCCAGCCACAAAAACCGCTGAGTGAACCCTTGCGCCGGAAGCTGCAAGGCCCGCTCGAGCAACAATCGCTGCAGGTCGCATGCACCCTCTTCACCCAGAACAGGAATCAGCCGGGTTTTCACCTGCCCAGGCACAGGCGCCCGCGCCAGCATGTGCAAAGATATAGACAGTTTCATAGCGGTGGCCCTCGGTGATACTGCCGCGCCAACTGATCCGGGCTGACGCCACAATAGTAGGCCAGCCGCAGACGCCACATGAACAATACAGTACGCCAAATGCCATCCTGCTCCCAGCGCCTGCTTGAAGTTGACAGCGGAGGCCGCAAGCAACGCGGTCGCGCCCGTTTTTTCAGGCGCCCGCTAAGCTCGATGTCCTCCATCAAGGGGATGTCCGCGTAACCGCCCAGCACCTCGAACGACTCACGGGCGACGAAGATTCCCTGGTCGCCCGTCGCCACACCGGTCAACCGCGAGCGCAGATTGATCATCGTACCGATCACACGTAGCGCCAGACTACTGCCCGACAAACGCACATCGAAACGCCCCCAGATCGGCCGCTCCGCCAACACCGCGAGCAACCGTTCGATGGACGCGGCACTAACCCGGGTATCGGCGTGCATGAACCATAGGTAATCCCCACGCGCCACAGCGGCGCCGGCATTCATTTGCCGTGCGCGCCCGGCCGGCGTCTCGAGCAGCTGGTCGACCTGCGCAGCAGCCAGCGCAAGGGTGGCATCGCTGCTGCCGCCGTCCACCACGATGAGCTCCGCGCCGGCTGCCCGTAAAGGCGTCAGGTCCGCCAGCAGCAGCGGCAGGGCGGCCGCCTCATTGCGCACCGGGATGATCACGCTGAGTGGCGGTGTCACGACCGAGGGCCCTGCTCGCCCAGATCAACCGGGTCAACCGGG
>NZ_JBFIIG010000073.1:0-18865 GCF_041601375.1 Pseudomonas sp.
CCGTAACAGGCCAGCACCACGCCGATACCGATGACATCTTCGGCCAGGGCAGCGGGCTGGTGCTCGGCCACGGCGACCACGCCGGCCAGGGCCATGACCACCAGGCCGAGACGGCGAATCTGCCGATGGAGGAAAATCACCTGCGCGCGCGGCCAGCGGAAATGCAGCTCGGCCACCCCGCCCGGAGCGAGCACCCGGTAGAGGGTGTAGAACACCAGCCAGGCCTGGGCCATCTCGAACATGGCCGCACCGAGGTTGACGTTCTGCCCGCGGGCGTCCATCTGCAGGGCGAAGCCGCACAGGGCCAGGAACAGGGTGCCGGGCAGCGCCAGCAGCAGGTTGAGGAGAATGGCCAGGGGCGTATGCAGCTGGCTGTCACGCTTGAAGTGGCCGATGTCCTGGTGCAGCTCGTTGAGCTTGCGGTACAGGTAGCCGCGCTTCCACAGCAGCAGGCCGATCAGCAACAGCAGCGGCAGAAACAACAGCGGACGCTCGATCAGGCCGGCACCCAGCTCGCGCAGACTGGAACCCCATGGCAGGTCGTCTATCTGCCGTTCCAGCAGGCGCGGCACGCTGGTGAACCAGTCGAGATCCAGTGGCTTGTTGCTGGGGATCCAGAACATCTGCTCATCCAGGGTCTCGCGCAGGGTACGGGCGCTGCTTTGCAGCTGCTTCTGGTTGAGCTGCAGGGTGATCGACTCGTTGAGCAACGCATTGAGCTCGCGATTGAGGCGTTCCAGCAGCCCGCGCCGCGTCTCCATCAGGTCGAGCAGGGCCGTGCGTAATTCGGCGCTGACGTTTTCGGCGGGTTGCTTGGCGAGCAACTGATCGACATAGACGCCGGGGTTGCTGAGCTGCTCACGCTGCTGGTTCAGCTCGAACTGGTAGAGACGGATGTCGGCGATTTCATTGGCCAGGCCGTTATCCAGCGCCAGCTTGGGCAAGGCCTGCTTTTGCTGGTAGAGGATTTTCGACAGCAGCAGGCTGCCCTGCAGCACGTCGATCTGTTCATCCAGGGCCTGGTCGATCTGATTGAGGGCGTCCAGTTGCTGACGGGTCTGCAGGTTCTGCTGGGTCAGTTGATTGAGGCGCTCGGTGGCGCGCAGCAGGTAGTCGGACAGCTTGAGGTTGCGGATGCTGACGCTGGTCAGGAGCTTGTCTGAGCCGGCCTTCTGCGCCTCGATCGATTGTTCGGCGACGGTTTTTTCGGACAGCGCGCGGCGTTTCTGGTTGATCAGCGATTGCAGGTCGAGCAGCTCCTGATCCAGGCGTTTGATTCGCTCATCGAGCAGGTCGCGCTGGCTGCTTCCCAGATCCTGCAATAGGTTGTTGCCCGCCAGCTCCTCGCGCCGCAGCAGGTTTTTCGCATTCAGCGCGGCGAGTTCGGCGTTGAGCAGGTCGCGCCGTTCGGCGGTCAGCGATTTACCGTCTTCCTTACCGTTTTTCAGGGCGTTGTTGATCTCCTGAATACGCGTCTGGTTGTTGCTGATCTCCGTCTGCGCCCGTTCGGGACGGGTCTGCGCGGTGATGATCAGGCTGTTGGCATCGATGATCTGTTTCTGCCAGTCGTTCAACTGAGCGCTGCGCTCGCTGAGCAGTTGCTCCAGTTGCGGCGCCGCCGTATCGGCATAGCGTTGGGCGATCGGGGTAGGTTCACTGGCCTTGAGACGGGTCAGTTCACGCTGCGCTTCACTGATCAGTTGCGGCGCCTGCTCGAGTTGCTTCTTGAGATCGGCCAGGCGTTTTTCGCTGTCGGCTTGCTGATTGAGCAGCTCGAGGGTTTTCTCCAGGGTCTGCTTGAGGGTCGATTGCTCGCCTTCCGGCAGTTTGCGCTCGGCCAGGTTCTCCAGACTGCGCTGCACATCGGCGCGTAGCGGCGACTCGGCGGCGAGGCTCAAGGACGTATTCAGGCAAAGCCCGAGCAGAAGTACGGCAAGACAGGTGCGTAAAGAGACCATGGTCACGATCGGGCGGCTCGAAAAGACGCTGAGTTTAACAGGCTGCTGAATGGCTTGATGCAGGAGGTTTGCCGCAGGCCGTCAGAGGAACTGGCCGGGCCCCGGACGACTGCCTTCGGGAAATTTGACCCCGACTTTACGGATCTTGTTACCTTCCATCGCCGCCACCGTCCAGGTCAGGCCCTGCCATTCGACCTGGTCGCCAATCACCGGTTCCCCGCCGATTTCATGGGCGATGAACCGCCCCAGGCTCTGCTGGCTGTTGATGCCATCCAGCTTAAGACCATAGAGCGCCGCCACGGCGTCGAGTTCGGCATCGCCTTCGAGGACGAAATCGCCGAAAAAGCGCAGATCCTGGCCACGCTTGGGGGCCTGGCTGAACAGTTTGCCCAGGGCTGGCAGGTCGTGTTCGTGGCCAACCACGCAGAGCAGGTCGCCGGCCTGCAGCTTGGTGCTGCCGGAGGGGTGGAGCAGTTCCTTGCCGCGGAACAACGCGGCGATGCGCGTGCCTTCGGGCATCTTCAGTTCGCGCAGGGCGGCGCCGATGCACCATTTTTCCGCGCCCAGGCGGTAGATGAACAGCTCCCACTGGCTGGTCGGGTGCACGTCCAAGCCGGCGCGCGACACCGGGACCGGCTCCGACGGCACGGTGACGCGCAGCAGCTTGGCCGCCCAGGGCAGGCTGGTGCCCTGCAGCAGCAGGGAGACCAGGACGATGAAGAAGGCCACGTTGAAGAACAGCTGGGCATTCGCCAGGCCGGCCATCAGCGGGAACACCGCGAGGATGATCGGCACCGCGCCACGCAAGCCGACCCAGGCGATGAAGGCGCGCTCGCGGTCATGGAAACCCTTGAAGGGCAGCAGGCCGATAAAAATCGATAGCGGTCGGGCGAACAGGATCATCCACAGGGCCAGGCCGAGGGCCGGCAGGGCAATCGGCAGCAGTTCACGGGGCGTGACCAGCAGGCCGAGCACCAGGAACATGCCGATCTGCGCCAGCCAGGCCAGGCCGTCGAGCATGTGCAGGATGCCGTGTCGGGAGCGGATCGGCCGATAGCCGAGCAGCAGGCCGCACAGGTAGATGGCCAGGATGCCGCTACCGCCCACGGCATTGGTGATGGCGAAGATGATCAGCCCGCCGCTGACCACCAGCAGGGGATAGAGGCCGTTGGCCAGTTCCATGCGGTTGACCAGGTTGAGCAGCAGCCAGCCGCCGCCCAGGCCAAACAGTGCGCCTATGCCGAATTGCTGGAGCAATTGCAGGAGCAGCGACCAGCTCAAGCCATCCTGGCCGCTGGCAAGCATGGCGATCAGGGTGACGGTGAGGAACACCGCCATGGGGTCGTTGCTGCCGGATTCGATTTCCAGGGTGGCGCTGACCCGTTCGTTGAGGCCGCGCCCGCCGAGCAGGCTGAATACCGCGGCGGCGTCGGTGGAGCCGACGATGGCGCCGATCAGCAACCCCTCCATCCAGCTCAGGTCGAACAGCCAGGCGGCGGCCATGCCGGTCAGCCCGGCGGTGATCAGCACCCCCACCGTGGCCAGCGACAGGGAGGGCCACAGGGCCACGCGGAAACTGGAGACGCGGGTACGCATGCCGCCATCGAGCAGGATGATCGCCAGGGCCAGGTTGCCCACCAGGTAGGCCAGTGGGTAATTGTCGAAGAGGATGCCGCCGGGACCGTCGGTGCCGGCGAGCATGCCGACCGCGAGGAAGATCACCAGGATGGGAATGCCGAAGCGTGCGCCGAAGGCGCTGACCAGAATGCTCAAGGCCACCAGCAATGCACCGATCAAGAACAGATTATTGATGGTGCTGGCGTCCAAGGAGGTGCTCCGGGTCGAAAGGCGATCGCACCGATATGCATGGTGCGTGCCAGCGATTCTAACCTGCGTTTTTACCCAGCTGTCAAAAAAAACGCCCCGCGTAAGCGAGGCGTTGCTTGACTCGCCCTGGCTATCTTAGAACCAGGCGTCCTGCATGCCCAGGCAGGTGTCGTCACGCGTTTCGAGAATCTCCAGTGCATGGTGGCAGCCCGGCACTTCCCAGGTCAGGAAGTAACGTGCGGCCTGCAGCTTGCCTTTATAGAAGTCGCTATCCGCTGGATTGCCGGCCGCCAGGCCCTGTTCGGCCTTGATCGCCTGCTCCAGCCAGCGCCAGCCGATCACCATATGGCCGAAGACGTTCAGGTACAGCGCCGAGTTGGCCAGACCTTCATTGACCTTGCCGCTCTGCAGGTCGCCCAGCAGCGCCAGGGTCACCGCCGACAGGCGCGCCAGCAGTTGCTCCAGGGGCTGACGCAGGGCGTTCAGCGACTCGTGTTCGCTGGCCTGCTGGCAGCTGTCCTGGATCAGCTTGACCAGTTGCTTGAGCGCCGCACCGCCGTTCATCGACACCTTGCGCCCGAGCAGGTCGAGCGACTGGATGCCGTGGGTGCCTTCGTGGATCGGGTTGAGGCGGTTGTCGCGGTAGTACTGCTCCACCGGGTAATCGCGGGTGTAGCCGTGGCCGCCGAGAATCTGGATCGCCAGCTCGTTGGCCTTGAGGCAGAACTCCGACGGCCAGGACTTGACGATCGGGGTCAGCAGATCCAGCAGTTCCAGGGCGGTACGCCGCTGCTCTGCGGTTTCCAGGGTCTGGGTGTCATCGAACAGGCGCGCGGCATACAGGCCGAGGTCGAAGGCGCCTTCGACATAGGCCTTCTGCGTGAGCAGCATGCGCCGCACGTCGGCGTGCTCGATGATCGCCACCTGGCTCGAGGTCGGATCCTTGCCATCCGGCAGGCGACCTTGCGGGCGCTGGCGCGCGTAATCGAGCGAGTACAGGTAGCCGGCGTAGCCGAGCATCACCGCGCCCATGCCGACGCCGATGCGCGCCTCGTTCATCATCTGGAACATGTAGGAAAGGCCGGCATGCGGCTTGCCCACCAGATAGCCGACGCACTCGCCGTTATCACCGAAGTTCAGTGCGGTGGAGGTGGTGCCGCGAAAACCCATCTTGTGGAACAGGCCGGCGAGGATCACGTCGTTGCGCTTGCCCAGGGAGCCATCATCGTTGACCAGGAACTTGGGCACGATAAACAGCGAGATGCCCTTCACCCCGGGCGGTGCGTCCGGCAGCTTGGCCAGGACCATGTGCACGATGTTTTCCGATAGCGCATGGTCGCCGCCGGAGATGAAGATCTTGTTGCCCTTGAGCCGGTAAGTGCCGTCGCCGGCCGGTTCGGCGCGGGTGCGCAGATCCGACAGCGATGAGCCGGCATGCGGCTCGGTCAGGGCCATGGTGCCGAAGAAGCGGCCGTCGATCATCGGCTGCAGGAAGCGCTGCTTCTGCTCTGGATTGCCGAAAGCCTCGATCAGGTTGGCCGCGCCCATGGTCAGGAACGGGTAGGCGATGGTCCCTGCGTTGGCCGACTGGAAGTGGGCGAAGCAGGCCTGGGACAGCAGGTTGGGCAACTGCATACCGCCAGTTTCGAAGTCTCTTGTGGCATTGAGGAAGCCCGCCTCGAGGAAGGCGTCGACCGCCGGCTTGACCTCGGGGATCAGCACCGCGGCGCCGTCGACGTACTCGGGCTCGTGCTCGTCGCTCTTGCGGTTATGCGGGGCGAACAGGTTTTCGGCGATGCTGCGCGCGGTGTCGATGGCCGCATCGAAGGTCTCGCGGCTGTGATCGGCGAAGCGCTCGCGCTGGATCAGGGCTTCGGCGTCGAGCACTTCATAAAGTTCGAAGGCCAGGTTGCGGGAACTGAGCAGGGACTCGGACATGGGTAAACCTCCGGATAGTATGCGCCGAGTCTAAGCAGGCCTAGGCGCGGCTCCCAGCACTATCAACAAGCGTGATAACGGGCCGTTGGGCCGGGTGCGGCCCGGGGTGGGGGTAGCCCGGATTAGCCGTGGCGCAATCCGGGAACAGCTCGCGGATTACTGCGCCTGCCGTGCTTTATCCGGGCCACGGGGCAAAGCCTCTGGCCAGTTCGGCGGTCAGTTCGGCGGCGCCGATGCGCTTGCAGCCGCTGACATTCTGTCCGGCCCAGAGCGGCGAGAAGTCGCCGCTGCCCTGGCTTTCCGCCTTGGCGCGCAAGGGGGCGATGGCGGCAGTGGCCAGGGGGAAGTCCGGTGCCAGCATGCTGATCGGTCCCAGTTCACGCATCAGCCGGTTGACGATCCCCCGCGCCGGGCGGCCGCTGAACAGGTTGGTCAGGGCGGTATGCCGCGCCTGCGGGCTCTGCAGGGCGGCGCGGTGCAGGGCGCTGGTGGTCGTCTCCGGACAGCAGAGGTACGCCGTGCCGATCTGCACCCCGGCCGCGCCCAGGGCCATGGCCGCACGGATGCCCTGGGCATCGGCAATGCCGCCCGCGGCGATCACCGGCAGGCGCACCGCGTCCACGATCTGCGGCAGTAGGGCGAAGGTGCCGAGCTGGCGGCTGATGTCCATGTCGAGGAAGTGCCCGCGATGACCACCGGCTTCCAGGCCCTGGGCGATCAGCGCATCGACGCCCTGTTCCTCAAGCCACAGGGCCTCCTCGAGCGTGGTCGCCGAACTGAGGATCCTTGCTCCGCAGGCTTTGACGCGGGCCAGGAGTTCCGCGCTCGGCAGGCCGAAATGGAAACTCACTACCGCCGGACGGAACTCTTCCAGCACCTCGGCCAGCTCGGCACTGAATGGCTGGCGACCGGGGCCGCTGGCGATATCGGCCGGGTCGATGCCTAACTCGCTATAGTAAGGGCGCAGGGCTTCACGCCAGGCTGCCTCGCGCGCAGCATCGGCGGGTGGCGGGGTGTGGCAGAAGAAGTTGAGGTTGTAGGGCTTGGCGGTCTTGGCCGCCAGCGCCGCCAGCTCTGCGCGCAACCCGGCCGCGTCGAGCAGGGCGCAGGGCAGCGAGCCGAGGCCGCCGGCGTTCGACACGGCCGCCGCCAGCGCATGATTCTGCACCCCGGCCATGGGGGCCTGGATCAAGGGAAGGTCGATGCCCAACAGGCGTTGCAGTGGCATAAGGTTGCGCTCCATGAGGTTCCGTTGGTCAGGAGGCATCACCATAGCCAGTTGCAGCTGGCACTGGCCAGCGCAAATGCCGGCGCGGCAGTGCATGGCGGCCTGTTAAACTGCGCGGCCACAGGAGTCCGCCCATGAACTACCGCCATGCCTTCCACGCCGGCAACCACGCCGACGTGCTGAAACACTACATTCTCAGCCGTCTGATCGCTCTGCTGTCGCGCAAGGAGGCGCCGTTCGCCTACCTCGACAGCCACGCCGGTGTCGGCCTGTACGACCTGCAGGGCGATCAGGCCAGCCGCACCGGCGAGTGGCTGCAAGGCATCGCCCGCCTGTGGCAGGCCGAGGAGGTGCCGGATCAACTGGTCGACTACCTGGAAGTGATCCGCGCCATGAACCCCGATGGCGTGCTGCGCCATTATCCCGGCTCGCCGGAACTGGCGCGCCTGCTGACGCGCGAACAGGATCGCCTGCACCTCAACGAGAAGCACCCGGAAGACGGTCGCCTGCTCAAGGAAAACATGGCCGGCGACCGGCGCGTCGCCGTGCACCTGGGCGAAGGCTGGCATGTGCCGCGCGCCTTGCTGCCGACCCGCGAGAAGCGCGTGCTGCTGCTGATCGACCCGCCCTTCGAGCAGGCCGACGAACAGGAACGCTGCGTGCAGGCGTTGAACGAGGCCATCGGCCGGATGCGTCAGGCGGTGGTGGCGATCTGGTACCCGATCAAGGAACTGGGCCAGCTCCGGCGCTTCTACCGCGACCTGGAAAAGAGCAACGCGCCCAAGCTGCTGCGCATCGAGCTCTATGTGCATCCCGCCGAGGACGCACAGCGCCTGAACGGTTCCGGCCTGGTGATCAGCAACCCGCCCTGGGGTCTGGAGGACGAACTCAAGCAGGTCCTGCCCTGGCTGACCACGCTGCTCGGGCAAAGCCAGGCCGGCTGGCGCATGGACTGGCTGATCGAGGAGCAAGCTGCAGGCGGTAGGTTGGGTTGAGGAGCGCACCGACGAAGCCCAACAGGGAGTGCGCAGCACTCCGCCCGACGTCCTGAACTCGTAGGGCGGGTGCAACCCGCCGTGCTTTCTTGAATTGTGGCGGGTTGCACCCACCCTGCAAGGCTTGCAGCTGCCGGCTACGCCGGCAAGCACACCCCGGTGCCGCCCAGGCCGCAATAGCCGCCGGGGTTCTTCGCCAGGTATTGCTGGTGGTAGGCCTCGGCGTAGTAGAAGGGCGGGGCCTCGGCGATCTCGGTGGTGATGGGGCCGAAGCCGGCCTGTTCCAGCTCGGCTTGAAACTGCGCCTGGCTGGCTTTGGCGGCGGCCAGTTGCGCGGCGCCGTAGCAGTAGATCGCCGAGCGGTACTGGCTGCCGCTGTCGTTGCCCTGGCGCATGCCCTGGGTCGGGTTGTGCGACTCCCAGAAGACTTTCAGCAGCGCCTCGTAACTGGTCTGTTGCGGGTCGAACACCACCAGTACCGCTTCGGTGTGGCCGGTCAGGCCGGAGCAGGTTTCCTCGTAGGTCGGGTTGGGCGTATGGCCGCCGGCGTAGCCGACGGCGGTGGTCCACACCCCCGGTTGCTGCCAGAAACGTCGTTCGGCGCCCCAGAAACAGCCGAGGGCGAAGACTGCCTGCTGCATGCCAGCGGGGAAAGGCCCCTGCAACGGGTGACCGTTGACGTAATGGGCGTCCGGTACGGGCAGCGGCGTCTCGCGGCCGGGCAGAGCCTGCTCGGCGCTGGGCAGTTCGAGTTGGTGGGCAAGAATTTGCGAACGCAGAACCATGGGCCATTTCCTCGGCGTGGGCATATATGTAGATAGACTGCCGCCTGGCTGCGGCGTTACAGGCAGTTTAACTCCGGCAGGGATAGCGCTGCAGTCTGGCGATCAGTTCGCCGGCGGCGATCGGCCGGTCGAACAGGTAGCCCTGGCCGATGTCGCAGTGCTGGCGCCGGAGGAAGCCCAGTTGCGCGGCGGTTTCGATGCCTTCGGCGACCACCTTGAGCTTGAGCTTATGGGCCATGGCAATCACTGCCGAGGTGATTTCCATGTCGTCCTGATCTTCCGGGATGTCCTTGATGAAGCTGCGGTCGATCTTGATCACGTCGATGGGGTATTTCTTCAGGTAGCTGAGCGACGAATAGCCGGTGCCGAAGTCGTCCATCGCCAGGGTCAGGCCCAGGCTTTTCAGGCGGCTGAGTTGGTGGCGGGTGTCGTCGGTGGCTTCCAGCAGCAGGCTTTCGGTCAGTTCCAGCTCCAGCAGGTGTGGCGCCAGCAGCTCCTCGTGCAGGATCGCGGCGATCGAGCCTACCAGGTCGGGGTCGGAGAACTGCTTGGGCGACAGGTTGATCGCCACCTGCAGGTGGCCCAGGCCGGCTGCGGTCAACTGCTTGCTCATGTGGCAGGCCTGGCGCACCACCCATTTGCCGATGGGGATGATCAGCCCGGTTTCCTCGGCCACGCCGATGAACTGGTCCGGCTGGATCATGCCTTTCTCCGGGTGCTGCCAGCGCAGCAGCGCCTCCATGCCGACCAGCTGGCCAGTCCTCAGGCACAGCTTGGGTTGGTAGAACACCTCCAGCTCGTTCTGGGTCAGCGCGCGGCGCAGGTTGTTTTCGACGAACAGTTTGTAGTCGGCCTCGGCGTTCAGGGCCTCGGTGAAGACCTGCAGCTGGTGCTTGCCGTTGGCCTTGGCCTTGTGCAGCGCCAGGCCGGCATGCTTCATCAGGGTCTGTGGATCCACCCCGTGTTCTGGCGTGCTGGCTACGCCCACCGAGCCGGTGACGCTGATCAATTGGTTGTCGACGAACAGTGGCTTGTCCAGGGTGTGCAATACCTGGTGGGCCAGCTGTTGGGCGCCGGCTAGGTCGGCGGCTTCCAGCAGAATGGCGAATTCGTTGCTGGCGAAGCGCGCGAGTATGCCGCTAGGCGTGAGGCTGTTGCGCAGGCGCCGGGCCAGGCTGATGAGCAGCTTGTCGCCGGTCTGGTGGCCGAGGCTGTCGTTGATCCGCTTGAAATTGTCGATGTCCACCAGCAGCAGGCTGAAGGGTTTGCCGTCATCGCTGGCAAAGCGGCGTTCCAGGGCGCGGATGAAGGCGTAGCGGTTACCCAGGCCGGTGAGGCTGTCGCTGTAGGCCAGGCGTTCGATGCGTTGCTGGGCCTGCTTGGTTTCGGTGATGTCTTCGTAGATGCCGATGTAATGGGTCAGGGTGCCGTCGTCGGCATGCACCTTGGAGATCGACAATTGTCCCCAGTAGGGGTCGAGGTTCTTGCGTCGGCTCTTGAACTCGCCTTGCCAGCTGTTGTGTTCGGAGAGGCTGGCAGGCGCATCGAAGAGCAGCTCGCCGAGGTTTTCCAGGGCCGGCAGCTCGGACAGGCGGCGGCCTTGTACCTCGGCGGTGCTGTACAGGGTGATGGCGGTAAAACTCGGGTTGACGTACTCCACCAGCCCGTCGCGATCGATCAGGATAAAGGCGCTGGCGCTCTGCTCGACGGCACGCTTGAACAGGTGCAGTTCGCTGGTGGCGCTGCGCCGCTGTTGATTGCTCAGCACTTGCGCGTACTGATCGGCCAGTTCGCCGGCAAAGGCAATTTCGTCGGCATGCCAGACGCGCCGAGAGCCGGTGTGCTCCAGGCACAGCACGCCGACCACTTCGCCGCCGACCCGGATGCTGGCATCGAGCATGGCCTCGATGCCCAGGGGGTGCAGGTAGCTCGCCGACATCTCACGGGTGCGTGGATCGAGTGAGGCGTCGTGGGCATCGATCGCCCGGCCACCGTGCAGTGCCCGCAGGTAGTCGGGGCATTCGCCGATGTCGATCGGCATGGTCTGTTCATGACGGTCTATATCGCGGCGAAACAGGGCCGCGGGCTCAAGGCTGGTACCATTGAGCATCCAGATGCTCGCCCGTGCCACGTCATAGGCGTGGCAGGCCGTACGGGTGATCAGTTCGGCGGCCTCACGCAGCGGGTCGCTGGTGCTGTAGCGCTGGCGTGCCAGGCGCACGATCAGGCTTTGCTGGGCATGCGAGCGCTGTTGGCGCTCTTGTTCTGCACCGCTTGCTGCGGAAGGGAGCGGAGCGCGGGTGTCGGCGGTGGCTATCAGGTAGCCGCGCAACAGGTGCCGGCCGTGTTGTTTGAACGGTTCGCCCATTTCCATCAGGCAGACGGGGCCGTGCGCGGTATGCAGGGTGTAATTCACCAGATAATGCGCTTGCTGCGCCAGTTGCAGCTGAATGCTGTCATGCAGCCGATGGCGAGCTTCGGGCTCCATCAGGCAGGCATAGGGGGCATCGAACAGTGCGCAGAGTTCGCTGGCGGGGATACCGAACTGACGTTCGCAGGCCGGGTCTATAAATAATAGCGTCCAGCTTGCCTCGTTCAACCGTTCGAAGCGCAGCATGCCGAGCCTCGACGGCACTGGCAACTGCGTCACAACCTCGGAGGCTAACCGGCTCACTGCATCGGTATGGCTTTTCATCAAGCGGCTGGCTTCCAGTATGCTGGCTGAGGCGAGGGTTGGGCTCACTTCACTATAGCGTCGAGTAAGGGTGCATCATGCATTTGCGACTGACAAGAAAACTAATTCACGCAGTGTGTTTGCTTGGTTGCCTGACTGCAGCGCCGGCCTTGGCCAGCGAGCCGGCAGCGGGGCTGAGCAGCGCCGAACAGGCCGGTTATCTGGCCGATTTGCAGCGCCTGTACCTGAGCCAGGACGAGCGCCAGGCCCTGCTCCTGCATAGCAATGCGCTGCTGACCACCTACGCCCTGCGCGCCGGCTTCCAGGTGGGGCAGGCGCAACCTCAGGATCTGCTCTACCAGTTGCGCCTTGGCGAGCCCGGTGAGCTGCTGGTGCGCGAGGAGATCCGTGGCCAAGGCAACGACGTGGCCGTGCGCAACCAGCGCATTGCGCTGTTCGGCGTCGACCCGTTTATCCGTTACGACTGCCCAGCCAGCGGCATCAGTTGCGTGCTGTACAACCCAGTCGACGGCAAGCCGCTGCTGACCATCGTGCGCGATCACCAGGGCGCCGCCGAACTGGCCAAGGCGCTGAGCTTTTTGATCCGCAAGGTGCAGAGGGGCTGAGAGGTGCAGGTGATGTACCGCCTGGCGCCACGGGGGCGGCGGGGCTGGAAAAATCCACCGGCCAGGACGATGCTTGAGGTGAACCGCTGACACCGCTGAAGAGAAGGGGGTGCACCGATGCTGGACGTCAATCCCGAAACTGTTTGCCGACTGATTGCCCTCGCCCGAGTGTTTCACGCCAAAGAGGCGGTGGTCATTCCTGAGCAGCCGATCAGCCCCAGCGACGACTGGGCGCTGCAGGCGCTCGCCGACCATGCGGGTGACGAGGTATTCCTCGAGTTCAAATCGATCGTCGATGACCTGGAGCCTGACCAGCAGCAACAGGTCGTGGCCTTGCTCTGGCTGGGGCGTGGCGACGGTACGCTGGAGGACTGGGCGGAATTGCTCGGGCAGGCGCAGGACGACTGGAATCCAAGCACCGCCGAGTATCTGATCGCCCATCCCTTCCTCGCGGATCATCTGCTGGAAGCCCTGGACATGCAGGGTTACGCGTGCGAGTGAGCGATCCGGCAAGCGCGCCGGCCGCTTCAGCGCGACTGGCGCAGCAGCCGCAGTAACTGCGCCAGGCTGCGGCTATTGAGCACGTCCTCAGCTTCCAGCCAGCCACGTCGGGCCTGGTCGATGCCGTAGCTGTGCAGGTCGAAATCGGCCGTGCGATGGGCGTCGGAGGCGATACTCAGGAGCACGCCTTGCGCCTTGGCCAGCCGGCAATAGTGCGCGTTCAGGTCGAGGCGTTGCGGCTGCGCATTCAACTCCAGGTAACAGCCGCGCTGCTGCGCATGCTCGATGATCGCCTCGATATCCAGCGGGTAGCCTTCGCGTTCCTGCAGCAGGCGGCCAGTCGGGTGCGCGAGGATGGTGAAGTAGCGCGAGTCCATGGCGCGGCGGATGCGTTGTGTCTGCTGCTTTACGGGCAAGTTGAAGTGGCTGTGCACCGCGCCGACGACGATGTCCAGGCGTGCCAGCAGGGCGTCGGGCATGTCCAGGGTGCCGTCGGCGAGGATATCGACCTCGATGCCCTTGAGCAGCGTCAGGCTCTGCAACTCGTCGTTGAGTCGGTCGATTTCGTCCAGTTGGCGCCGCAGGCGATCGGCGTCCAGGCCGTGGGCGATGCTCAGGCGCCGCGAATGTTCGGTGATGGCCAGGTACTGCCAGCCGCGCTGCTGGGCCGCCATGGCCATTTCGCGCAGGCTGTTGTGGCCGTCGCTGGCGCGGGTATGGCAATGCAGGTCGCCGCGCAAGTCGTCGAGTTCGATCAGCCTGGGCAGGCCGCCGTGCTCGGCGGCAACGATCTCGCCGGTATCCTCGCGCAGTTCGGGGGGGATCCAGGGCAGGCCCAGGGCCTGGTAGATGTCCACTTCTTGACGCCCGGCCAACTGCTCGCCGTTGCGGTACAGGCCGTACTCGTTGAGTTTGCAGCCTTGCGCCCGCGCTCGACGGCGCAGGGCGATGCCGTGGGCCTTGCTGCCGGTGAAGTACTGCAGGGCCGCACCAAAACTGGCGGCGGCGACGATCCGCAGGTCAACCTGCATGCCGCCATGCAGGCGCAGGCTGGCGCGGGTCGCTCCGGCCGCCATGACCCTCTCGATGGCGGGATAGCGCAGCGCCTCGGCCATTACCCGGCTGCCTTTTGGATCTGCCTGCAGCAGGATATCCAGGTCGCCGACGGTGTCGCGTCGGCGCCGGTAGCTGCCGGCGATGACGGCGGCCTCGACCATGGCCAGGCCGCGCAAATAGTCCAGCAGGGGTTCGGCCTGGGCGGCGGCCTGCGGCAACAGATAGCGTCGCTCGGTGCTGGTCTTGGCGCTCACCGCTTGCTGCAGGCGCTCGGTCAGGCGCGGGCCGAAGCCGCTCAGCTGCCGCACCCGGTCGTCCGCCAGGGCCTGCTGCAGGCTTGCCAGCGAGTCGACGGCCAGTTCCTGATACAGCTGGCGCACCCGCTTGGGACCAATGCCGGGCAGGTGCAGCAACTCGCTCAGCCCCGCCGGGACTTCGCGCTGCAGGCGTCGCAGCAGCGCGCAATCGCCCGTGCGGACGATTTCGTCGATTTTCTCCGACAGGTCGTGACCGATGCCCGGCAGCTTGGGCAGCGCGCTGCCGCTGGCGATCCGCTCGGCGAACGACAGCTCCTGGCTGCGTACCGTGCGCGCCGCATTGCGGTAGGCGCGTATGCGAAACGGGTTGGCGGCCTCCATCTCCAGCAGGTCGGCAATCTCCTCGAAGATCTGCGCGATGCGCGGGTTGTCGACCGCCGTGGCCGGCGGATGGCGAGGCATGCTCGGGTTCCCTTGACGCAGGCGGCGCTACTACGGCTGCTGTTCGGCTTCCAGCCAACCCTGGCAGGTCGCCAGCCGAGCCAGGTCGTGCAGGCCGTCGGCCAGTACGCCGAGCAGGTCGTCGGCGGCGATGATGCCGACCAGCACGCCCCGTTCATCGACCACCGGCAGGCGGCGCACGCCGCCGAGGCGCATCTTGGCGATGACGTCGAAGACATCCTCCTGTTCTTGTACCGTGATCAGCTCGCGCCGCTGGAAGTCGCCGACGGCCACGCGGCTCAGATCGCTCTCGTCGTTGGCGACCAGGTCGAGCACGATATCGCGGTCGGTGATGATGCCCACCGGCATGAAATCGCCCTCGTCGGTGGGCTCGACCAGTACCAGGTCGCCGACATGGTAGTCGCGCATCAGCCGCGCGGCGGCGGCAACCGAGTCGGTGGGGGACGCCGCGACTATTTCGCGGCAGCAGTATTGGCCAATGGCCATGATGTCACCTCCTTGCACGCGTGCATGAACCTGCTGATGGCGTTACCGCGGGTGCGATACGTTCACCATGGGCTCGTGCTTGGCCGGGGGTTTTGATCTGCATCAGTTTGCAGTGAATCGGGTTGACCACCCCCGGTTTCGGCGGATGGATGGAAGATAGAGGCGGGTGGCGATACTGCTAGGGGGAGAGTCGCCGCTAACCCAGAGGCTGCACGCAATCGGTAACGGGGACGGCGCCCCCCCCCAAAAAAAACCCCGCCAAACAGGGCGGGGTTGAGGGACGAGCGTGGCGTGCTCGAAAGTTGAAACTTGGGGTTACAGCAGCATGCTGCGGATGTCTGCCAGCACGTCGCTGAGGCGCTTGGTAAAGCGCGCGGCAGCGGCGCCGTTGATCACCCGGTGGTCGTAGGACAGCGACAGCGGCAGCATCAGCTTGGGCTGGAACGCCTTGCCATCCCAGACCGGCTGGATGGTCGCCTTGCTCACGCCGAGAATCGCCACTTCCGGTGCGTTGACGATCGGCGTAAAGCCGGTGCCGCCAATGTGGCCGAGGCTGGAGATGGTGAAGCAGGCGCCTTGCATGTCGTCGGCGGAGAGCTTCTTGCTCCGTGCCTTCTCTGCCAGGGCGGCGGCTTCGCCGGCCAGCTGCAACAGGCTCTTCTGGTCGACGTTCTTGATAACCGGGACCAGCAGGCCGTCCGGGGTGTCCACGGCGAAGCCGATGTTCACGTACTTCTTGCGGATGATCGCCTTGCCGCTCGGCGCCAGGGAACTGTTGAAGTCCGGCAGTTCCTTGAGCAGGAAGGCGCAGGCCTTGAGCAGCAGCGGCAGCACGGTGAGCTTGACCCCGGCTTTCTCGGCCACGGCTTTCTGCGCGACGCGGAAGGCTTCCAGCTCGGTGATGTCGGCCGAGTCGAACTGGGTCACGTGCGGCACGTTGAGCCAGCTGCGGTGCAGATTGGCGGCGCCGACCTGCATCAGGCGGGTCATGGCCACTTCTTCGATTTCGCCGAACTTGCTGAAGTCCACCACCGGGATCGGCGGAATGCCGGCGCCGCCGCTGGCGCCAGCGGGCGCCTCCTTGGCCTTCTGCAGCAGCGCCTTGACGTGTACCTGCACATCTTCCTTGAGGATCCGGCCTTTAGGGCCGCTGCCGGGTACGGCAGACAGTTCGACGCCGAAGTCGCGGGCCAACTGGCGTACGGCCGGACCGGCATGCACCTTGTTGCCGCTGGTAACTGCAGGCGCGGCCGCAGCGCTGGCGGCGGCTGCCGCCAACTTGGCGATGGCGTTGACTTCGGCGACTACCGCCGGGTCGGCGCCAGGAGGGGTTTTATGCACCTCCGCCGATGGCGCTGCCGTCGGCGCTGTAGGCGCTGCGGCTCCAGCCACTTTCAGCTTGAGGATCAGATCGCCGGTGCCGACGTCGGCGTCCAGCTTGACCTCGACACTTTCCACCACGCCGGCAACCGGCGAGGGGATTTCCATGCTGGCCTTGTCGGATTCCAGGGTGATCAGCGACTGGTCGGCTTCGACCCTGTCACCGGTCTTGACCAGGATCTCGATGACCTTGGCCTTGCCGGCCGAGCCGATGTCCGGAACATGGATGTCCTGTACGGACGACGCTGCAGGCGCCGCAGCAGCGGGTGCCGGAGCGGCTGCCTTGGGGGCTTCGGCAGGCGCGGGCGCTGCTGCAGCCGGAGCCGCGGTAGCGTCGCTGGCGCCTTCGACTTCCAGCTCGAGCAGTTCGTCGCCTTCTTTCAGGCGGTCGCCCAGCTTGACTTTCAGGCTTTTGACCACCCCGGCTTTCGGCGCCGGGATTTCCATGCTGGCCTTGTCCGATTCGAGGGTCAGCAGGCTCTGATCGGCTTCGATGCGATCACCAACCTTGACGAACAACTCGATGACTTCGCCTTCACCACTGCCGATATCGGGTACGCGGATTAGTTCGCTCACAGTGCGTCTCCTTAACAGTCCAGTGGGTTGAGTTTTTCCGGGCTGATGCCGAACTTGGCGATGGCCTCGGCCACCACTTTAGGTTCGATATCACCGCGGTCGGCGAGGGCTTCGAGGGCAGCCAGGACCACCCAGTTGCGATCCACTTCGAAGAAGTGACGCAGTTTCTTGCGGCTGTCGCTACGGCCGAAACCGTCGGTGCCCAGCACCTTGTATTCCTTGCTCGGGACCCATTGGCGAATCTGGTCGGCGAACAGCTTCATGTAGTCGGTGCTGGCAATGATCGGGCCTTGGCGGCCAGTCAGGCACTGCTCGACATACGACAGCTTGGGCTTCTGCTCGGGATGCAGGCGGTTGTTGCGCTCCACCGCCAGGCCGTCGCGGCGCAGTTCGTTGAAGCTGGTGACGCTCCACACATCGGCGCCGACGTTGAACTGCTCGCGGAGGATCTTCGCCGCCTCGCGCACTTCGCGCAGGATGGTGCCGGAACCAAGCAGCTGCACGTGATGGGCGGCTTCCTTCTTGTCCTCTTCGAGCAGGTACATGCCCTTGACGATGCCTTCCTCGACACCTGCGGGCATGGCCGGCTGCTGATAGGACTCGTTCATCACGGTGATGTAGTAGAAGACGTCCTGCTGCTCTTCGGTCATCTTCTTCATGCCGTCCTGGATGATCACCGCCAGCTCATAGCCGTAGGTCGGATCAAAGGTTCGGCAGTTGGGAATGGTCGAGGCCATGATGTGGCTGTGACCATCTTCGTGCTGCAGGCCTTCGCCGTTGAGCGTGGTGCGCCCGGCGGTGCCGCCGATCAGGAAGCCACGGGTGCGGCTGTCGCCAGCGGCCCAGGCCAGGTCGCCGATACGCTGGAAGCCGAACATCGAATAGAAGATGTAGAACGGCAGCATCGGCTGGTTATGGCAGCTGTAGCTGGTGCCCGCGGCGATAAAGGAGCTCATGGCGCCGGCTTCGTTGATGCCTTCTTCGAGGATCTGACCCTTCTTGTCCTCGCGGTAGAACATCACCTGGTCTTTGTCCACCGGCTCGTAGAGCTGGCCGACCGAGGAGTAGATGCCGAGCTGGCGGAACATGCCTTCCATGCCGAAGGTACGTGCTTCGTCCGGGATGATCGGCACGATGCGCTGGCCGATGTCCTTGTCCTTGACCAGTTGCGCGAGGATGCGCACGAAGGCCATGGTGGTGGAGACTTCACGATCGCCGGAGCCGTCGAGGATGGCCTTGAGGGTGTCCAGTGGCGGGGTCGGGATGCTGAAACTCTTGGCGCGGCGCTGCGGTACGAAACCGCCCAGCGCTGTACGGCGCTCGCTCAGGTAGCGCGCTTCTGCGCTGCCTTCTTCCGGCTTGATGAACGGCAGGTTTTCCAGTTCGTCGTTTTTCACCGGAATGTCGAAGCGGTCGCGGAACTGCTTGAGGCTGTCGACGTCGACCTTCTTGGTGTTGTGCGCGGTGTTCTTCGCTTCACCCGCGCCGGTGCCATAACCCTTGACGGTCTTGGCCAGGATCACGGTCGGCTGTTCTTTGTGGTTGACCGCCTGGTGGTAGGCCGCATAGACCTTGTACGGGTCGTGACCGCCACGGTTGAGCTTCCAGATTTCCTCGTCGGAGAGGTCCTTGACCATCTCTTTCAGCTCGGGGCTGTTGAAAAAGTGCTCACGGACGAAGGCGCCGTCCTTGGCCTTGTAGTTCTGGTACTCGCCGTCGATGACTTCGTCCATGCGGCGCTGCAGGATGCCGTCGACATCCTTGGCCAGCAGTGGATCCCAGAAGCGGCCCCAGACCACCTTGTTGACGTTCCAGCCACCACCACGGAACACGCCTTCGAGCTCCTGGATGATCTTGCCGTTGCCGCGTACCGGGCCATCGAGGCGCTGCAGGTTGCAGTTGATGACGAAGATCAGGTTGTCGAGTTTCTCGCGGCCAGCCAGGGAGATCGCGCCGAGGGATTCCGGCTCGTCGCATTCGCCGTCGCCGAGGAAGCACCAGACTTTCTGCTTGCCGGCCGGGATGAAACCGCGGGCTTCCAGGTACTTCATGAAGCGTGCCTGGTAGATTGCCTGGATCGGACCCAGGCCCATGGACACGGTAGGGAACTGCCAGA
>NZ_JBFIIG010000074.1:0-18772 GCF_041601375.1 Pseudomonas sp.
CGGGCACCCGCGCGCCGGTCATGCGCAGCAGTTCGCGGCCCAGGGCCTCGGGTAGCGAGCCCTGGGCGAAGGCGATCTTGGCCAGCGCCGCGCCAACGAAATCGGGCACCGGCACGAAGTTCTTGCGCAGCGCCTTGGGCAGGTTGCGCACCAGGGCGATGCACTTGGCTTCCAGCAGGCCGGGCACCAGCCATTGCAGGCGCTCGGCCGGCAGTTGCGGAAGCAGCGGCGCCGGCACGCGCAGGGTGACGCCGTCGCGCGGGTGGTTGGGCTCGAAGTGGTAGCTCAGCGGCAGGGTCAGTTCGCCCAGGCGCAGGGTATCCGGGTACTGCGCAGCGGTGATCTCCTTGGCATCGCGGGCCAGCACGTCTTCCTCGCGCATGATCAGCAGCTGCGGGTCCTTCTGGCTCTCGGTCTTGTACCAGCTGTCGAAGGTCGCGGCCTGGTGGATCTCGGCCGGCAGGCGCGCCTGGTAGTAGGCGAACAGGGTTTCCTCGTCGGCGAGGATGTCGCGCCGGCGGGCCTTGGCTTCCAGCTCGTCGAGCTGCTCCAGCAGCTTGCGGTTGGCGCTCAGGCATTTGGCCCGGGAGAGGATTTCGCCACCGACCAGGCCCTCGCGGATAAACAGCTCGCGCGATACCTCGGGATCGATGGGGCCGTAATGCACCGGCCGGCGACCGACCACGATCAGGCCGTAGAGGCTGATCTGCTCGTAGGCCACCACCTGGCCGCGCTTCTTCTCCCAGTGCGGCTCCAGGTGATTCTTCTTGATCAGGTGCGGCGCCAGCGGTTCGATCCAGTCCGGCTCGATCCTGGCCACCATGCGGGCGAACAGCTTGGTGGTCTCGACCAGTTCGGAGGCCATGATCCAGGTGGGCTTCTTGCGCCCGATCACGCTCGAGGGGTGCACCCAGAAGCGCCGCTGGCGCGCGCCCAGGTAGTCGCCGTCTTCGGTCTTCTGGCCGATCTGGCTGAGCAGGCCGGAGAGGATCGCCTTGTGCACCGCGGCGTAGCCCTTGGCGCGCTGGGCGGCTTCATCCTTGTCGGCGCTATTCGCCGGATCGATCGCCTGCTGCACCGAACCGCCCTTCGTAGGATGGCGTTGAGCGGCGCGAGACCCACCGGCTTTCCCGGCCTGGGTATCACCACCTTCGGCAAGCTTCAGGTCGCGAGCGATCAGCACCAGCTGGCGGTGCGCATCGCGCCATTCGCGCAGGCGCAGGTAATTGAGGAAGTTCTTCCGGCACCAGCTGCGCAGCGCACCGGAACCCAGGGCCTGACGCTGCTCCTCGAAACCGCGCCACAGGTTGATCAGCGCGGCGAAGTCGGAATCGACGTCCTTCCACTGCGCGTGGGCCTGGTCGGCGGCCTGCTGACGATCCGAGGGGCGTTCGCGCGGGTCCTGTACCGACAGGCTGCTGGCGATGATCAGCACTTCCTCGAGGCTGCCCTGGCTGGCCCCTTCCAGGACCATGCGCCCCAGCCGCGGGTCGACCGGCAGGCGGGCCAACTGGCGGCCCAGAGGCGTGAGTAGGCCTTCGCGGTTGACCGCCGAGAGTTCCTGCAACAGGTTGAAACCGTCGCTGATGGCCTTGCCGTCCGGCGGCTCGATAAAGGGGAAGTCCTCGATCTCGCCCAGGCGCAGATGAAGCATCTGCAGGATCACCGCCGCCAGGTTGGTACGCAGGATCTCCGGGTCGGTGAAGGCCGGCCGGCCGTTGAAGTCGTCCTCGCTGTACAGGCGCACGCAGATGCCCGCCTCGACCCGGCCGCAGCGACCCTTGCGCTGGTTGGCGCTAGCCTGGGAGACGGCCTCGATGGGCAGGCGCTGGACCTTGGCGCGGTAGCTGTAGCGGCTGATCCGCGCGGTGCCGCTGTCGATCACGTAGCGGATGCCCGGCACGGTCAGCGAGGTCTCCGCGACGTTGGTGGCCAGGACGATCTTGCGCGCGCCCATGGGCGCGAAAATCTTCTGCTGCTCGGCCGGGCTCAGGCGCGCATACAGCGGCAGCACTTCGGTGAATCGCAGGTTGGCCTTGCGCAGGACCTCGGCGCAGTCGCGAATCTCACGTTCGCCGGGGAGGAACACCAGCACATCGCCGGGGCGCTTGCCGTCAGCTTTCTCGAAGGCGGCGATCTCGTCGAGACTGGCGAGAATCGCCTGATCGACCGAGAGATCGTCCTCGACCCGGTTGCCCTCCTCGTCCTGCTCGGACGCCAGCGGCCGGTACCAGGTGTCGACCGGGTAGGTGCGCCCGGACACCTCGACGATGGGCGCCCCGCCGAAATGCTCGGAAAAACGCTGCAGGTCGATGGTCGCCGAGGTGATGATCAGCTTGAGATCGGGGCGACGCACCAGCAGGGTTTTCAGGTAGCCGAGCAGAAAGTCGATGTTCAGGCTGCGTTCGTGGGCTTCGTCGACGATCAGGGTGTCGTATTTTTCCAGGTAGCGGTCGTGCTGGGTCTCGGCCAGCAGGATGCCGTCGGTCATCAGCTTGATCAGGCTGCGCTCGCTGCTCTGGTCCTCGAAACGCACCTGATAGCCGACCAGTTCGCCCAACGGCGTGCCGATTTCTTCCGCCACCCGGGTGGCCACGCTGCGCGCGGCCAGGCGCCGCGGCTGGGTGTGGCCGATCAGGCCATGCACGCCGCGGCCCAGCTCCAGGCAGATCTTCGGCAACTGGGTGGTCTTGCCCGAACCGGTCTCGCCGGCGATCACCACCACCTGGTGCTTGGCGATGGCGGCCTTGATCTCGTCGCGCTTGGCGGCGATCGGCAAGGCATCGTCGTAGCGCATGGCCGGCACGCTCAGGCGGCGCGCCTCGACCTTGGCCACCGAGGCCTGGAAGCGCTCCAGCCACTGCGCCAGCCTGGCCTGGTCCGGTACCGGTTGCTTGCGCAGCTCGTGGAGCTGACGGCGCAGGCGATGACGGTCGGCCAGCAGGGCCTGGTCGAGGTTGTTCAGCAGGTGGTCGGTGGCGGTAATCGGATCGGTCATCAGGCAACTTGGGCGATAGCGGCAAAGGGCGCGATTGTCGCAGATTTGCGGGGCAGAAGACGAACGCACACGACTGTGGCAGGGGCTTTAGCCGCGAATTCATTTGTCCGGCGGCTGAAACGCCCGTAGGGCGAACTCAGGAGCGTAGCGAACAGTCCGCCAGCGGCGATGCCCGTGCCAACGGCGTACTGCTGCGCGAGTACGCCCTACGCGCACCGTCCTGCCAGCCGGATGGGCCAGACCACGCGTCCGTAGGGCGGACTCAGGAGCGTAGCGAACAGTCCGCCAGCGGCGTTTTTTGATGGTCAATCGTCGTAGGGCAACCGATCCGCGTGCATCCCACCCGCCCAATCCGCTGGATAAAGGCCCTGCTTCACCAGGTGGTGAAACGTCGAATAGGGCCAATCCGCGACGCTCTCGACCAGGCCATGTTTCATCGGGTTGATGTGCACGTAGTCGAGGTGACGGCGCAGGTCTGCTTCGTCGCGAATCAGGTGTTCCCAGTAGCGTCGCTGCCAGATGCCCCGCTCGCGGCGGCGCAGGAGGATCTTCGAACGCCACTCGTCAGCCGGCACCTCGCGGGAGAACAGCAACTTGATCATGCGCCAACGGTGGGCGTAATCCTGCTCGCCCGGTGGCAGTTCGATCACACAGTGGAAATGATCGGGCAGCACCGACCAGGCGTGGATCTCGAACGGATGACGCCGCCGCGTCAGCCGCACCGCATTGCGCAGCACCTCGATATGCCTTACCAGCAGGTCGTTACCATGACGGACACGCAACGCGTGGGTAAAAAAGTAGGTGCCACCGGGGCACCAGACGCGACGATAGTTGGGCATAGGCGTCATCCATGACAGGTCGTGGGTGCCCAGGAGTGTAGTTCGACTTCGCGGGGCCGCGAACCTGGCCCGCAGGGCGGACTCGGGAGCGTAGCGAACAGTCCGTCAGCGGCGGCGCCCGTGCCAACGGCGTACTGCTGCGCGAGTACGCCCTACGCGCTGAAGCCACTCCCACCGGCTGCCTCCAGAAACGCCAAAGCCCCGCACTCGGCGGGGCTTGGTCTGCGCCGGCGGCCTCAACTGGCTGCGGCCAGCCTCTTCAGCTCTTCGTCGCGCAGTTCGCGGCGGAGGATCTTGCCGACGTTGGTGGTCGGCAGCGCCTCGCGGAACTCCACGGCCTTGGGCACCTTGTAGCCGGTGACGTTGGCGCGCATGTGCTGCATGACCTGTTCCTTGGTCAGGTTCACCCCCGGCTTGGCGACCACGAACAGCTTGATCGCTTCGCCGGATTTCTCGTCCGGAATGCCGATGGCCGCGCACTGCAGCACACCCGGCAGGGTCGCCAGCACGTCTTCCAGCTCGTTGGGGTAGACGTTGAAGCCGGACACCAGAATCATGTCCTTCTTGCGGTCGACGATGCGCATGTAGCCGTCTTCCTGGATCACCGCGATGTCGCCGGTCTTCAGCCAACCATCGGCGTCGAGGATTTCGTCGGTGGCGTCCTGACGCTGCCAGTAGCCCTTCATCACCTGCGGGCCCATGATGCACAACTCGCCGATCGCGCCGAGCGGCAGCTCGTTGCCCTCGTCGTCGATGATCTTGCACCGAGTCGAGGGCACCGGGATGCCGATGGTGCCCATCTGGATGTTCTGGATCGGGTTGACCGAGGCCACCGGGCTGGTTTCGGTCATGCCATAGCCTTCGCAAATCGGACTGCCGGTGACCTGCTTCCAGCGCTCGGCGGTGGCCAGTTGCAGGGCCATGCCGCCGGACAGGGTGATTTTCAGAGACGAGAAGTCGAGCTTCTGGAAGTCCTCGTTGTTGCACAGGGCGACGAACAGCGTGTTGAGGCCGACGAAACCGCTGAACTTGTAACGAGCCAGATCCTTGACCATGCCCGGCAGGTCGCGCGGATTGGTGATCAGCACGTTGTGGTTGCCGATCAGCATCATGGCCATGCAATGGAAGGTGAAGGCGTAGATGTGATAGAGCGGCAGCGGCGCGATCAGGATTTCGCTGCCTTCATTCATGTTCGACGCCATCATCGCCCGGGACTGCAGCATGTTGGCGATCAGGTTGCGGTGGGTCAGCATGGCGCCCTTGGCCACCCCGGTGGTGCCGCCGGTGTACTGCAGCACGGCGATCTCGCCGCTGGCCGGATTGGCTTCCCTGACCGCCTTGCCGCGGCCTTTGCTCAGGGCTTCGGTGAACTTGACGGCGTGCGGCAAGTTGTAGGCCGGCACCATCTTCTTCACATACTTGACCACGCTGTTGACCAGCAGGCGCTTGAGCGGCGGCAACATGTCGCCGACTTCAGTGATGATGACCGTCTTGATCCCGGTCTTGGGCAACACTTGCTCGGCCAGGTGAGCCATGTTGGCCAGGCTGACCAGGGCCTTGGCGCCGGAATCGTTGAATTGGTGTTCCATTTCCCGCGCGGTGTACAACGGGTTGGTGTTGACCACGACGAGGCCGGCGCGCAGGGCGCCGAACACAGCGACCGGGTACTGCAGGACGTTGGGCAGTTGCACGGCGATGCGGTCGCCGGGCTGCAGGTCGGTGTGCTGTTGCAGGTAGGCGGCGAAGGCACCGGACAGCTCATACAGTTCGCCGTAGGTGATGGTCTTGCCGAGATTGCTGAAGGCCGGCTTGTCGGCGAAACGCTGGCAGGACTGTTTCAGTACCGCCTGGATATTCGGGTACTGGTCGGGATCGATTTCGGCAGCAATCCCAACGGGATACTTGTCCTTCCAAAAGTTTTCGTTCATGGAAGCCCACTCCTAAGCAACAGCTGATCTTCACCGCGCGGAGGCGGTTGTTTATTGTGTGTTTGTTGTCTTTTCGGCCTGGCAGACGGTCAAAAGCGGGCCGAGAGTAGCAGCTTTGCCTGGGAGCGCCTAGCACCAAACACTGCCTAGCCAGTATCGATAGTGACGATAAGCCAGATTATGGTCATTTTTTGATCGAGCAGCACGAGCCCTCGCAGCGCCTGCCGGACAAGGCGTTGCGGCACCTGGGCCGCAACGTCGAGCCAGGTGCCGACCCCGGATTTATGGGCAAGTCTTTTCCCACGCTATGCGCCGTACACCGCGGCGCACAGCATCGCGGCCAAGGCCCCTCCTACAGCAGGCGTGCTGTGCCCGGATGCAATCCAGGGGATTCGCTGAGGGGACTGGAGATCAACCCGGACTGCATCCGGGCTACGGGCACTCTGCCAGCCGGTTTCAGGCGCTATCGCGCAATTCGCGACGGAGGATCTTGCCCACCGGGGTCATCGGCAGGGAGTCGCGGAAGACGATGTGCTTGGGCACCTTGTAGCCCGTGAAGTTTTCCTTGCAGTAGGCCTTGAGCTCCTCGGCACTGAGGCCGCCGTTACGGGCGACGACGAACAGCTTGACCGCCTCGCCGGATTTCTCGTCGGGTACGCCGATCGCCGCACAGCTGGCGACTTGCGGGTGGCCCATGACCACGTCCTCGATCTCGTTGGGGTACACGTTGAAGCCGGAGACGAGGATCATGTCCTTCTTGCGGTCGACGATGCGCACGAAGCCGTCCGGGTCGATCACCGCGATGTCGCCGGTCTTGAACCAGCCCTCGTCATCGAGCACCTCGGCGGTCGCTTCGGGACGCTGCCAGTAGCCCTTCATCACCTGCGGGCCCTTGATGCACAGCTCGCCACGCTCGCCCAGGGGCTGCTCGTTGCCATCGTCGTCGATGACCTTGAAGGTGGTACCCGGCACCGGAATACCCACCGTCCCCAGGCGCGCCTGGTCGCCGTAAGGGTTGGTGCTGGCCACCGGCGAGGTTTCGGTGAGACCGTAGCCTTCCACTACCGTGCAGCCGGTGATCGCCTGCCAGCGCTCGGCGGTGGCCTTGACCAGGGCGGTGCCACCGGAGTTGGTGACCTTGAGCCTGGAGAAATCCAGGTTCTTGAACTCGGGATGGTCCATCAGCGCGACGAACAGGGTGTTGAGGCCCAGCAGCGCGGAGAACTGCCACTTGCCCAGCTCCTTGATGAAACCGGCGACATCGCGCGGGTTGCTGATCAGCACGTTGTGATTGCCGTTGACCATCATGCACATGCAGTTCGCGGTGAAGGCATAGATATGGTAGAGCGGCAGCGGCGCGATCATGATCTCCTGACCCTGCTTCATCAGCGGCGCGCCGTCGCTGCCAAGCTGCGACAGGCAGGCATCGACCTGCAGCATGTTGGCCACCAGGTTGCCGTGGGTCAGCATGGCGCCCTTGGCCACGCCCGTGGTGCCACCGGTGTACTGCAGCACGGCGATATCGTCGTGGCCGACATTGACCGGCTTGACCCCATGACCACGACCCTGTTTGAGCACCGCCTTGAACGACACCGCCTGGGGCAGGTGGTAGTCCGGCACCACTTTCTTGACCTTCTTCGCCACCGTATTGACCAACCAGCCCTTGAGGCTCGGCTGCAGGTCGCCCAGCCTGGCCTCGATCAGGTAATCGATCTCGGTATCCGCCACCACGTCCTGCACCAGTTTGCCGAACATGTTCAGGTAGACCAGGGCGCGCACGCCGGCGTCCTTGAACTGGTGGCGCATCTCACGGGCGGTGTACAGCGGATTGGTGTTGACCACGATCAGCCCGGCGCGCATGGCGCCGAACACGGCGACCGGGTATTGCAGGACGTTGGGCATCTGCACGGCGATACGCTCGCCGGGCTGCAGATCGGTGTGCTTTTGCAGGTAACTGGCGAAGGCGCCGGACAGGCGATCCAGCTCGGCGTAGGTCAGGGTCACGCCCATATTGCTGAAAGCCGGCCGGTCGGCGAATTTCTTGCACGAGCGCTCGAACACCTCGATCACCGACTTGTAGGCACCCAGGTCGATGTCGTTGGGTACGCCGGCCGGGCGTTTGTCGCTCCAGAAATCAGGCTGCATTATTTTTATCCTCTTCCCCTGGAAGTGTCTGCCCCACGGAGCTCACCGTGGCATAAGGCGCTACGGTGGCCGGCAGGGGGTGAGCGGACGTTAGCAGCTCCGGCCCGTAGCGCAAATACTTGCGGGGCGTCATTGACAGCGTGAATCTTCTATCACTCCATTCGGCTGGGAAAAGCCTGCGCGCAAGCTCTACAATGCTGCACTCTCGCAGGCCGAAGGATTCGCCATGCAGCACAACGCTTTCTGGCTCAATAGCAGCGATGCCACACCGCTCTATGTGAACCGCTGGTTCGCCGAACAGCCGCCGAAAGCGGTGCTGATGGTGGCCCATGGCATGGCCGAACACAGTGGACGCTATGCGCGCCTAGGCGCCGCCCTGGTCGCCGCGGGCTTCGAACTCTATGCCCACGACCAGCGCGGCCACGGCAGAACGGCCGTGCATGGCCGCCTCGGCCACTATGCCGACGCCAACGGCTGGAACCTGGTGGTGGGTGATCTGGCCTGCCTCAACCACCATATTCGTCAGCAGCACCCGCAGGCGCCGATCTTCCTGCTGGGCCACAGCATGGGCAGCTACATCGGCCAGGCCTACCTGATGCAGCACAGCTGCAGCCTGCAGGGAGCCATCCTGTCCGGTTCCAACTACCAGCCCCTGGCGCTGTACCGCGTGGCCAGGCTGATTGCCCGCTTCGAGCGCTGGCGTCAGGGGCCGACCGGGCAAAGCGCCCTGATCGAGCTGATTTCCTTCGGCTCGTTCAACAAGGCCTTCAAGCCCAACCGCACCCGCTTCGACTGGCTGAGCCGCGACCCTGGCGAGGTGGATGCCTACATCAACGACCCGCTCTGTGGCTTGCGCTGCAGCAACCAGCTATGGCTCGACCTGCTCGACGGTCTGCTGCAGATCACCCCGCCACGCAACCTGGCGCAGATCGACTGCAAACTGCCATTGCTGGTGATCGGTGGCGCCTGCGACCCGGTCAGCGACGGCAAGCGTCTGACCGACCTGGCCAATGCCCTGCGCGCGGCCGGCCTTACCCAGGTGCAATTGAAGCTATACCCGGATGCGCGCCACGAGCTGCTCAACGAGAGCAACCGCGACGAAGTCACCGCCGACTTGATCGACTGGCTGGAACAGGCCCTGAGCCATCCCCGCCAGCTTCACCCACAGCCCCAGGAGACACACCCATGAGTCAAAGCAGCAACACGCCTTACGACGTTCTCGAAGTAGGCCAGACCGCCAGCTACAGCAAGACCGTCGAAGAGCGCGACATCCAGCTGTTCGCCGCCGTCTCCGGCGACCGCAACCCGGTGCACCTGGATGCCGAGTACGCCGCCACCACCATGTTCAAGCAGCGCATCGCCCACGGCATGTTCAGCGGCGCCCTGATCAGCGCGGCAGTGGCCTGCGAACTGCCCGGCCCGGGCACCATCTACCTCGGCCAGCAAATGCGCTTCACCGCGCCGGTTAAGCTCGGCGACACCCTCACCGTGCGCCTGGAAATCCTCGAGAAGCTGCCGAAATTCCGCGTGCGCGTCGCCACCCGGGTGTACAACCAGAACGATGAGCTGGTGGTCGACGGCGAGGCGGAGATCCTCGCCCCGCGTAAACAGCAGACCGTGGAACTGGCCGAGCTGCCGCCCATTACCATCGGTTGAAGTTTTGCGCGGAGGCGATACCCGCCTCCGTTCATGCCGAGGTCGATGCCAGGGTGGAGCTGCAGCGGATCGCCGCCCGGCCCAGCCTACACCCACCCGCCCATACTGTTCTGGCCGCCTGCAAGCACAGCCCTGCTTCGAGCCGCCCCCACTGTTTCACTGGAGAATCCCATGTCCCTGTCCATGTACCAGGCATCCGTGCCGGTGTTTATCCGCCAACTCGGCAACCTCTCGACCATTCTCGGCCTCGCCGCCACCGATGCCGAGACCCGCAAGATCGACCCCAGCGTCCTGCTCAGTGCCCGTCTGGCCCCCGATATGTTCCCGCTGAGCCGTCAGGTACAGATCGCCTGCGACGGCGCCTCGGCCGGCACCGCCCTACTGGCCGGTATCGATGCCCCCAGCTTCGCCGATGACGAAACCAGCTTCGCCGAACTGCAGGCGCGCATCGCCCAGGTCCAGGCCTTCCTGCAAGGCATCGGCGCGGCACAGCTCGACGGCAGCGAGGAGCGCACCGTGACCCTCTCGCGCCGCGGCAAGGACACCCACTTCCAGGGCCAGGCCTTTCTGCTCGATCACGTGCTGCCGAACTTCTATTTCCATGTCACCACCGCCTACGCCATCCTGCGCCACAACGGTGTGGCGATCGGCAAGCGCGACTTCCTCGGCACCCGCTGAGCACGACCCGACCGCGTCCGGCTTTGCCGGTCGCGGCCTGGCACGCCCCTTTCTACCGCCAGCGCAGCATTAATGTTTGCGTTTATTTATATTTATATTTATATTTAATTTTAATTAATGAAGACAACCAGCACAGCAACCACCCCCCGCGCACCCGGCCGACCGGCCGGTGATTCGCCCGCGCAGCGCGAACGCTTGCTCGACGTCGCCGTGCAAGCCTTCGCCCATGACGGCATCAAGGCCTCCAGTCTGCGCAGCATCGCCCAGCAGGCCGGTGTCACACCCGCACTGGTCAACTATTATTTCGGCAACAAAGCCACACTGCTCGCAACGGTCGCCGAAGAGCGCGTGCTGCCCCTGCTGATGGCGCTCGGCCAGGAGCTGCGACAGCTCGGCGATGAGCCCATCGCGCTGGTCAGCGGCTTCATTCAGGGCATGCGCCGAACCGTGCAGGCGCATCCCTGGCTGCCGCCGCTATGGGTGCGCGAAGTGCTGTGCGAAGGCGGCGGCTTGCGCGAACTGCTGATGGGCCGCGTGGGCCCGGTAGTGGCGCACATGCTGGCCGAGCGCTTCGCCAGCGCACAACGACGAGGCGCACTGAACCCCGACCTCGACCCGCGCCTGCTGGTGGTCTCGCTGATCGGCCTGACCCTGTTCCCTTATGCCGCCGCACCAATCTGGCGCGGCCTGTTTACGGCCCCCGGGCTGGACGACGCGGCGCTCGCCCGCCACACCCTCGCCCTGCTCGAACATGGAATGGAGCCCTGAAATGAGCAAACGCCTGCTGCCAAGCCTGATCCTGCTCGCGCTGCTCGGCGGCTGCGAACCCGCAGGCGACGACGCCCTGCTCGGCACCCTGGAATGGGATCGCATCGGCATACCCGCCGAGGCCTCGGAAACCATCCTCAGCTGGCAGGTCGCCGAGGGTGACCGGGTCGAAGCCGGGCAACTGCTGCTGGAACTCGATGCGCGCCGCCAGGACGCGCGCATCGCCCAGGCCCGGAGCGAGGTGGCGCAGGCCGAAGCGCGCCTGAGCGAGCTGAGCAACGGCGCGCGCGTGGAAACCATCGAGGCCGCCCAGGCCGTCCTGGCCCGCAACCGCGCCGAGCTGACCGAGGCCGAGCGCAATTTCCAGCGCTTCGCCACCCTCTACCAGCATCGCCAGGTGGCCATTGCCGAACTGGATCGCGCCCGCGCCAGGCGTGACCAGGCCAGAGCCGCCACCCGCACGGCCGCCGCCCAGCTGCGCGAGCTGACCCACGGCACCCGCCCGGAACAACTGCAACAAGCCGCCGCCAGCCTGGAGGCCGTGCGCGCCAACCTGGCCCGCCTGCAGGTCGACCGCGAGCACCTGAACGTGCGGGCACCGCGGGCTGGACGGATCGATGCCCTGCCCTTCAAGCCCGGCGACCAACCGCCGCTCGGCGCCGAGTTGGTCAGCCTGCTGGTCGGCGACGCGCCTTACGCACGGGTCTACATCCCCGCCAGCCAGCGCACCCGTTTCGCGCTGGGCGACACCCTGCACGTGACGGTCCAGGGGGTCGCCCAGCCCTTCACCGCCACCCTCAGCAGCATCCGCAGCGAAGCCAGCTTCACCCCCTATTTCGCCCTCAGCGGCGACGATGCCAGCCGCCTGATGTACCGCGCCGAACTGCGCCTGCAAGACGAAGGCGCACGCCGGCTGCCGGCCGGGCTGCCGCTCAGCGCCAAGCGCGACGCCGATGCCCAGCACTGAGGCGGTGATTCAGGCCAGCGGCCTGACCAAGCGTTTCGGCCAGCTCACCGCGGTCGACAACCTGAATCTGCGCGTGCGCCGCGCCGAGGTGTTCGGCTTCCTCGGCCCTAACGGCTCCGGCAAGTCGACCACCATCCGCATGCTCTGCGGCCTGCTGCTGCCCAGCGCGGGGGAGATCGAGGTGTTCGGCTACCAGATCCCCCGGGATGCCGAGGCCCTCAAGCGGCGCATCGGCTACATGACCCAGAAATTCTCCCTCTACGAAGACCTAAGCGTGCTCGAGAACCTCGGTTTCCTCGCCACCGTGCAGGGGCTGGACAAGGGGACAGCGCGTCGGCGTATCGCCGAGCTGCTTGAGCGCTACTGGCTGGGCGACCAGCGTCAGCAGCTGGCAGGCACCCTCAGCGGCGGACAGCGGCAGCGCCTGGCGCTGGCCGGCGCGGTCTTGCACAAACCCGACCTGTTGCTGCTCGACGAGCCCACCAGCGCGGTCGACCCGCAATCGCGCCGGGAGTTCTGGGAGTCGCTGTTCGAGCTGGCCGACGCCGGCACCACCCTGCTGGTCTCCACCCACTACATGGATGAAGCCGAACGCTGCACCCGCCTGGGCATCCTCGATGACGGCCGCCTGGTCGCCGACGGCAGTCCGCGCGCGCTGCTCGACGCCCTGCCCGGGCAGCCATTGCTGATCGAGTGCGCGCAGCCGCGCCAGGCCAAGCAAGCCCTGCACGACTGCAGCGAGGTGCTGGCAATGGCGCAGATTGGCGTCGCACTGCGGGTCCTGGTCGCCAGCGAAGACGCCCGCGAGCCTATCGAGCAGCGCCTGCGCGACGCCCGCATCGATGCCCAGATAACCAGCACGGAAGCCAACCTGGAAGACGTCTTCGTCAGCGTCACCCGCCAGCCCGTGCAGGCCCAGCGGTGAGCCTGCGGCGCCTGACGGCGGTCATCGTCAAAGAGCTGCGGCAGTTGCGCCGCGACCGCCTGACCTTCGCCATGATCGTCGGCATCCCCCTGCTGCAACTGGTGCTGTTCGGTTACGCGATCAACATGGATGTGCGCGGCATCGACGCCGCCGTGCTCGATCAGGCCAATACCGCGCGCTCACGCGAGGTGGTGGCGGAAATCGGCTCCAGCCAGGTCCTCAACCTGCGCTACCAGTTGAGCAACCCGCAGCAGATGGGTAGCCTGCTGCGCCAGGGCAAGATCAGCGCTGCGCTGGTCATCCCGAGGGATTTCGAGGCGCGCCTGGAAAGCCAGGGAAGTCTGCAGCAAGGCCGCCTGTCGCAGGGTCGCCTGCCGCAGGATCGCCTGCCGCTACAACTCATAGTGGATGGCTCGGATCAGAGCGTGCAGGCCTCGGCGCGCCAGCTGGCGAGCTATCCGCTGCCGGGCTGGGCAAGTCGCCAAGGGGTCGAGTTGGTCAACTTCTACAACCCCGAGCGTCTGGCGGCGCTGAACACGGTGCCGGGGCTGATCGGGGTGATCCTGACCATGACCATGGTAATGTTCACGGCCATCGCCCTGGTTCGCGAACGCGAACGCGGCAATCTGGAAATGCTGATCACCACGCCACTGTCACCCTGGGAGCTGACCCTCGGCAAGGTGCTACCCTTCGTCGGCATCGGCCTGCTCCAGGTGACGGTAGTCCTGCTCACCGGCAGCCTCCTGTTCGAGGTACCTATCCGCGGTTCGTTGCTGGAACTCTATGGCGCATCCTTGCTATTCATCACCGCCAGCCTGGCCCTCGGGGTGTTTATCTCGACCCTGACGCAGACCCAGTTCCAGGCCATGCAGGTTGCCGTCTTCACCTTCCTGCCGCAGATTCTGCTGTCCGGCTTCATGTTTCCCTTCGCCGGCATGCCCAAGGCCGCCCAGTGGTTCGCCGAACTGCTGCCGCTCACCCACTTCCTGCGCCTGGCGCGCGGGATCATGCTGCGCGGCGCCGGGCTGATAGAGCTCTGGCCGGAGATGCTGACCTTGCTGGTATTCACCGTGCTGATGCTGAGCCTGGCGGTAACCCGGGTGAGCAAACACCTGGATTGAGCAACGACGCTGCTGCCCTCCGGATCAAATCGCGCGCTAAAAAAAAAGGGCGACCTAAGTCGCCCAAATTGCCTTGCGTGCCCGTGGTTCTGCAAAGTCTCAGGGCGCCTTGCGCTTGTGTGAGTCTTTCCAGATGAAATAACCAACACCTGCGAAGAAGGCGACCATCAAACCGACGGTGCCGATTCCGGCGAGAACAACAACATCGATAAACATGATTGCCTCCTGCGGTAGCCCTCTTGGGCCGTTGGGGATGGCTGCACGTTATCAGGACTGCGGGGCTGTTCATTGATCCAAGTCAAGGAGGCGCAGAGGCCGGCTGCGCATGGCAGCAGACACTGATCCAGGTCAACGAATCGGCCCCCGAACGGGGAAAAGAAGCGGCGCTGCGCCAGGCGATATCACTTGTATGGCGTGCACGAAGATCCTGTGCAACAAGGCTCGCCGGCTGCGTTTACCTCGAACAAGCCGGATCCGCAGGCTGTCACTCGCCGCCGACAGTGCAGCCTGTGGTTTAAGGGCACGGCGAGAATCCGCTGGGCTGTCGCAGCGCCTCGCAACGGCGCGCGATAGGTTCACAATCGCTGAGCCAGAGCTGGCTAGCGCTTTTTCGACTTGCCCTTGCCGCTCTTCTTGCCCTTGGGCAGCGGCAGCGCCTGCTCGAAGGCCTGACGCATCTCGTCGAGCTTCTTGTCGTGCAGGTCGTGGATGCGCTTGCCGCGCTCGGCGCTGAAGTCGATCAGCTTGTCGTCGTTGCTCATGATGGCGACCGGATTAAACGAAACGTCAGATTCAGGCGTGGCGCGCATGGGCTGCGCGTCTTCGCCACTTGATGCTGCCAATAATGCTGGGTTGGCCCGCTCATGACCAGCAGTGAACCATGATTGAGCGCCAGGGAGTGCTCGATGCGGCTCTGCCCTTTGCGCCGCAGATCGAAGCGCCGGGTCGCGCCCAGGTTGAGCGAGGCGATCAGCGGCTTGGTGCCCAGCTCGGCCTCGTCGTCGCTGTGCCAGCCCATGGAGTCCTGGCCGTCACGGTAATAGTTGAGCAATACGCCGTTGAGCGGCTGGCCGACCGCCGCCACCAGCCGGGCGCGAATCTCTGCGAGCAGGGGCGTCCAGGGCAGCGGGCGATGGATCAGGCCGGAATAGCGGTAGCTGGCCTCGGCATCGCCATACCAGGTGACCAGCCGCGGCACCGGGTACTGGCGACCGTAAAGCCGCACCTGCGGCTGTTGCCAGGGCGTCTGCTCGAGCAGCAGCGCAAGCCAGCGATCCGCCGTCGCCCGCTCCAGCCAGTGCGGCTGAAAATCCAGCTCGGCGTCGGCCAGCTGCACATCGGTATCGGAGAATAGGCTCACGGGCAATCGGGCTTGGTTATCCAGCGCACAGTGTACGCGACTCAGATATCGAGCGCCTGGAGGCGGCCGCAGCAGGAGAGCGGTGTTGCCCCCGCGCTCAAACTTGCACATCCACCCACAGCCCCTGCCGCGGCAGTTCATCGACTGCCGCCTCGTCGACCTCGGCCACTTCGCCTTCGGCCAGTTCTTCGGGGCTGTAGCCACGCCGCTGGCGCCGGCGCTGCTCCTCGCGCAACAACTCGGCAGCCTCCTGGGGGTGGCGCTTATCCAGGCTCACGCCACTTTCCTTGGCGCTGGCGGCAGCCGGCGTAACCGGTGGGATATCGGGCCTGGGCTTGATCGCATCCTGCTGGACGGTGATCGGCGCCATGCCATGGGGGATAGGCGGTAGCACTTTGCAGTCCTCCTTTGATCAGGCTGTCGGCCACTGCGACGCCGACTTGAGCCAGGCCTCGCTACACTTTCGACTCAAGCAACCTAATATTAGTGCCGGTTAAGCACTATTGCGCCTTTGGCCTAGGCCCGGCGTTCCGTTACCATAGCCGGCTTTTTCACGCAGGAGACGGGCATGGCGCAGTATGAACCGGGGCAACGCTGGATCAGTGACAGCGAAGCGGAGTTGGGCTTGGGCACCATCCTCATGCAGGAAGGCCGGATGCTCACCGTGCTCTACCCGGCCACTGGCGAAACCCGCCAGTATGCTGCGAACAACGCACCGCTGACCCGCGTGCGTTTCTCCCCGGGCGACGAGATCACCCACTTCGAAGGCTGGAAGCTGACCGTCCAGGAAGTCGACGACGTCGACGGCCTGCTGGTTTACCACGGCCTCGACGGGCAGAGCCAGAGCGTCACCCTGCCGGAAACCCAGCTGTCCAACTTCATTCAGTTCCGTCTGGCCAGCGACCGCCTGTTCGCCGGGCAGATCGATCCGCTGCCCTGGTTCGCCCTGCGCTACCGCACCCTGGAATTCACCAGCAAGCAGTTGCAATCCTCGCTATGGGGCCTGGGCGGCGTGCGCGCGCAACCGATCGCGCACCAGCTGCACATCGCCCGCGAAGTCGCCGACCGCATCGCCCCGCGGGTGCTGCTGGCCGACGAGGTGGGTCTGGGCAAGACCATCGAAGCCGGCCTGGTGATCCATCGCCAGCTGCTCTCCGGGCGCGCCAGTCGCGTGCTGATCCTGGTGCCGGAAAACCTCCAGCACCAGTGGCTGGTGGAAATGCGCCGGCGCTTCAACCTGGATGTGGCGCTGTTCGACGCCGAACGCTTTATCGAGAGCGACGCCAGCAATCCCTTCGAGGATTGCCAGCTGGCGCTGGTCGCCCTGGAATGGCTGTGCGAAGACGAGCGCGCCCAGGACGCGCTGTTCGCCGCCGACTGGGACCTGCTGGTGGTCGACGAGGCCCATCACCTGGTCTGGCACCCGGAGCACGCCAGCGAGGAATACAGCCTGGTCGAACAGCTGGCCCAAGTGATTCCCGGCGTGCTGCTGCTCACCGCCACCCCGGAACAGCTCGGTCAGGACAGCCACTTCGCCCGCCTGCGCCTGCTCGACCCCAATCGCTTCCACGACCTGGAGGCGTTCCGCGCCGAAAGCGCCAATTACAAGCCGGTCGCCGAAGCGGTGCAGGAGTTGCTCGACCAGGGCCGCCTGTCGCCCGCCGCGCATAAAACCATCCATGATTTCCTCGGTGCCGAAGGCGAAGCGCTGCTCGGCGCCGTCAACGACGGCGACAGCGAAGCCGCGGCGCGTCTGGTGCGCGAACTGCTCGACCGCCACGGCACCGGCCGCTTGCTGTTCCGCAACACCCGCGCCGCGGTGCAGGGTTTCCCCGAGCGCGAACTGCATGCCTATCCGCTGCCGAGCCCGGACCTGTATATGGAGCTGCCGATCGGCGAGCACCCGGACCTGTACCCGGAAGTCAGTTATCAGGCGCAATCCGATCTCGACGAAGACCAGCGCTGGTGGCGTTTCGACCCGCGCGTGGAATGGCTGATCGATACCCTGAAGATGCTCAAACGGGTCAAGGTGCTGGTGATCTGCGCCCACGCCGAAACCGCCATGGATCTGGAAGATGCCCTGCGCGTGCGCAAGGGCATCGCCGCCACCGTGTTCCACGAAGGCATGAACATCCTCGAGCGCGACCGCGCCGCCGCCTACTTCGCCGACGAAGAATTCGGCGCCCAGGTACTGATCTGCTCGGAAATCGGCAGCGAGGGCCGCAACTTCCAGTTCGCCCACCATTTGGTGCTGTTCGACCTGCCGGCCCACCCGGACCTGCTCGAGCAGCGCATCGGCCGCCTCGACCGGATCGGTCAGAAGCACCGCATCCAGGTGCACGTACCCTACCTGGAGAACAGCCCGCAGGAGCGCCTGTACCAGTGGTATCACCAGGCGCTGAACGCCTTCCTCGCCACCTGCCCGACCGGCAACGCCCTGCAGCATCGGTTCGGCACGCGCCTGTTGCCGCTGCTGGAAAGCGGTGACGACGACGAATGGCAGAGCCTGGTGGACGAAGCCCGCGCCGAACGCGAACGCCTGGAAGGCGAGCTGCACGCCGGTCGCGACCGCCTGCTCGAGCTCAACTCCGGCGGTGCCGGCGAAGGCGAAGCCCTGGTCGAAGCCATTCTCGAACAGGACGACCAGTTCGCCCTGCCGATCTACATGGAGCAGCTGTTCGACGCCTTCGGCATCGACAGCGAAGACCACTCGGACAACGCCCTGATCCTGCGCCCCAGCGAGAAGATGCTGGATGCCAGCTTTCCGCTCGGCGACGACGAAGGCGTGACCATCACCTACGATCGCGAGCTGGCCCTGGCCCGCGAGGACATGCAGTTCCTCACCTGGGAACACCCCATGGTGCAAGGCGCCATGGATCTGGTGCGCTCCGGCTCGATGGGCAACACCGGCGTGGCGCTGATCAAGAACAAGGCGCTGAAACCCGGCACCGTGCTGCTCGAACTGCTGTATGTCAGCGAAGTGGTGGCCCCACGCGCCCTGCAACTGGGTCGCTATTTGCCGCCGGCGGCGCTGCGCTGCCTGCTCGACGGCAACGGCAACGACCTGGCCCACAAGGTGGCCTTCGAGACCCTCAACGACCAGCTGGAAAGTGTGCCACGCGCCAGCGCCAACAAGTTCGTCCAGGCCCAGCGCGACAGCCTCAACCCGCTGATCAATACCGGCGAAGACAAGGTCGCGACGCGCCACCTGGAGCGGGTAGCGCAGGCCAAACGCCGCCTGGCTGCCGACACCGAAGAGGAACTCGCCCGCCTGACCGCCCTGCAAGCGGTCAACCCGAGCGTGCGCGACAGCGAACTGGACGCCCTGCGCCGGCAGCGCGAACAGGGCCTGGCCCTGCTCGACAAAGCCGCACTGCGCCTGGAGGC
>NZ_JBFIIG010000075.1:0-18145 GCF_041601375.1 Pseudomonas sp.
CTGATTCGCGTGCAACGCCAGAACGATGGCAGCTTGCGCTTCGTCCAGCTACCGCAGGCGCAGAGCGCGCTGGTCTCACTTGACCCGCTTAACGGCGCGATCCGCGCACTGGTCGGCGGCTTCTCATTCGAACAAAGTAAATACAACCGCGCAGCACAAGCCAAGCGTCAGCCGGGCTCCAGCTTCAAGCCCTTCATCTATAGCGCCGCGCTGGACCGCGGCTACACGGCCGCGAGCCTGGTGAACGATGCGCCAATCGTGTTCGTCGACGAATACCTCGACCAGGGCTGGCGACCGAAAAACGACAACAACACCTTCCTGGGCCCGATTCGCCTGCGCGAGGCCCTGTATAGATCACGTAACCTGGTGTCGATTCGCCTGCTGCAAGCCATCGGCATCGACTACGCCCTGGATTACGTCAGCCGCTTTGGCTTCGACAAGCAAGATCTGCCGCGCAACCTGTCCCTGGCACTCGGCACCGCCAACCTGACGCCGCTGGAAGTGGCCGGCGGCTGGGCCGTGTTCGCCAACGGCGGCTATAAAACCCAGCCCTACCTGATCGAACGCATAGACAGTCGTTACGGCGAACCGCTGTTTATCGCCAACCCGGCGAGCACCCCGAAGGCCAGCAACACCTCAACCCTCGATGAAGCTGCCGCCGTTACCGCCACCGACAGCCACGCGACCACACCCGAGCAAGCGCTGGCCGCCAAACCCGTTGCCGCCGAACGCATCCTCGACGAGCGCACCGCCTATATCATGACCAGCATGCTGCAGGACGTGATCAAGCGCGGTACCGGGCGCAGAGCCCTGGCTCTGGGCCGCAATGATCTGGCCGGGAAAACCGGCACGACCAACGAGTCCAAGGATAGCTGGTTCTCCGGCTACAACGCCGATTACGTGACCACCGTGTGGGCCGGTTTCGATCAACCGGAAAGCCTCGGCAGGCATGAGTACGGCGGCACTGTCGCCCTGCCGATCTGGATGAGTTACATGGCCAGCGCCCTCAAAGACAGCCCCAGCCATGCCCCTGCGGAACCCAAAGGCCTGCTGACCCTGCGCATCGACCCCTATAGCGGTCGCGCTGCCGTGCCCGGCACCGTTGACGCCTACTTCGAACTGTTCAAGAGCGAAGACTCGCCGCCGCCAATGAGCGAATTGGAACCAGGCTTCCACGCGCCAGGCAGCCCGCTGCCCGCCGACGAGTCGGCGCCGATCGACTTGTTCTAGCGCAGCCGCGGAAAGAGGGGGCCGCCCCAGCGGCATCAAACCTTTGCCTTGGCTTTGACTTAAAGCTTACGGCTTATGCCTTGAACCCATAAAAAAACCCGCCGAAGCGGGTTTTTTTATGGCTGCGGCTTAGCCGTTGAACACATCATCCACCGAGGTCAGCGGATAGTGCTTCGGGTAGGGCAGCGTCGCCACGCCGCTTTCAATGGCGGCCTTGGCCACGGCATCGCAGACCACGGTGATCAGGCGTGGATCCATCGGCTTGGGAATGATGTACTCACGACCGAACGAAAGCTCGATGCCGCCGTAGGCGTCGCAGACTTCCTGCGACACCGGCAGCTTGGCCAGATCACGCAGGGCCAGGGCCGCGGCGATTTTCATCTCTTCGTTGATGCGAGTGGCGCGAACGTCCAAGGCACCGCGGAAGATGAACGGGAAGCCGAGAACGTTGTTGACCTGGTTCGGGTAGTCCGAGCGACCGGTGGCCATGATCACGTCGTTGCGTGCAGCATGGGCCAGTTCCGGAGCGATTTCCGGGTCAGGGTTGGAGCAGGCGAACACGATCGGGTTGGCCGCCATGCGCTGGAGGTCTTCCGCTGGGAGCAGATTGGCACCGGACAGACCGACGAACACATCGGCGCCCTCGAGCGCCTCGGACAGCGTGCGCTTGTCGGTTTCGGTGGCGAATATCGCCTTGTACTGGTTCAGGTCATCACGACCGGCATGGATTACGCCCTTGCGGTCGATCATGTAGATGTTTTCGACCTTGGCCCCCATGCTCACCAGCAGCTTCATGCAGGAAGTCGCCGCAGCGCCGGCGCCCAGACAGACGATCTGCGCCTGCTCCAGGGTCTTGCCGGCGATTTCCAGGGCGTTGAGCATGCCGGCGGCAGTGACGATGGCGGTCCCGTGCTGGTCATCGTGGAAAACCGGAATGTCGCACTGCTCGATCAAGGCGCGCTCGATCTCGAAGCACTCCGGCGCCTTGATGTCTTCCAGATTGATGCCACCGAAGGTGATGGAAATGCGCTTGACCGTATCGATGAAGGCTTGCGGGCTTTCGGCGTCGACTTCGATGTCGAACACGTCGATACCGGCGAAGCGCTTGAACAGCACGCCCTTGCCTTCCATAACCGGCTTGGACGCCAACGGACCGAGGTTGCCCAGGCCCAGAATCGCGGTGCCGTCGGAAATGACCGCGACCAGATTGCCCTTACCGGTGTAACGGTAAGCCAGTTCAGGGTCACGGGCGATTTCACGCACAGGCTCGGCAACACCCGGGCTGTAGGCCAGCGCCAGGTCGCGAGCAGTGGCAGTGGGCTTGGTCAGCTCGACGCTCAGCTTACCCGGACGGGGCTTGGCATGATATTCGAGAGCGGCGGTTTTCAAATCAGACATAGGGGCATTTCCGCTTTTTTGGCTGTTGAACAGGCAGGCGGCCGAGGATACGCAAGTTGTATACATCTGCACAAGACCGTTAAGTCTTGCCCGGATGACCTGACTAACGCACGACCTTGAGCCAGCTGCCAGGGGCCGGCTCACCTGCGGGATAGAGATTATTGAGCAGGCGCAAGGTCGCCTGGGCATCGCCCGGCAACTTGCTTTGCCTGGCCAGCGCCGCCATGCTCTGCCCGCTTCGCGCCTTGACCAGGTGCAGTCGCAGAGGCTCCGCCAGGAGTCGCTCGGCCGCGGTAAGCGGACGCAAGCTCTTGATCACCTTGAGAAAGGCGCCATCGTGGACGTCCAGCGTCGCGCGTCCGCGCACCGCCGCAACAAACAGGTAAGCCCGCGACCCCCGCAACAGCACCGCGACGCGCTTGGCGGCAGCGCCTGGAACGATAGCGCTGTAGCCCGACAACCCGGCCTGGCGCCATTCGCTCCCGGCCTCCAGACGCTGCCCGCCGACGCGCTGACGCAGCAGCTGAGCCGCGGAGAGGCGCTGGGGATTGGCCTGCTGGGTCATGGCGATAAAGGCCTGCTGATCGGCACTGTGACCGATCAGCGCATCAGGCCGATTGACCATGCTCCAGCCTTGCGGGAACGCCAGGGTCAAGTCCAGCTCGGCATGGTAGAAGTGCTGACCACGGCGCACCCCGCTGGCGGCGGAATCGCCAAATGGCAGCCCATTCAGGTGCTCGATAAAGGTCTCGCGATTGATTTCCTGCTGCCCGGTTGCCAGCGCCCGCGCCGGCCCCAGAACCTGCTGCAGACGCCGGTCATTATCCGGATGGGTATCGAATATGCCGTGATAGCCGCCCGCCGGCTGTGCCTGGCCGCGCCTGGCCGCCTGCTCACGAGCGAAGTCTTCCTGATTTTTCAGCACCCTGACCACTTCGCTCATCGCCTGCGGGTCATAGCCGCTGCGCGCCAGATACTGGGCACCCAAACCATCGGCCTCCAGCTCCATGTCGCGGCCATAGCCACGCACGAAGGCACTGCCCAGGACACTGGTCAGGTCGGCTGCCGCTCCGACACCGGTGCCAATGGCCAGCGCCTGACCGAGAAAGCTCCAGGCACTCGACTGACTTTGCTGCTGCACGCCGTGCCGCGCGGTGACATGCCCGATCTCGTGCCCCAATACCGCGGCCAGCTCGGCTTCCGAATTGAGGTAGGCCAGCAGCCCGCGGTGAATATAGATATAGCCGCCCGGCAGGGCGAAGGCGTTGATATCCGGGCTATCGACCACGGTGAATTGGTAATCGAGCTGGCTGCGATGACTGTGCCTGGCCACTCGCTCGCCGACCTGCTGGACATAGGCCTGCAGTTTCTCGTCGGCATAACGGGGGTATTGCTTGAGGATTTCCTGGCTGTAGCGCCGCCCGAGATCCAGCTCCTGTCGCTCACTCATCATCACGAAATTGCTGCGCCCGGTGGCGGGGTTGACCGCGCAACCGCTCAGTTGCCCGAGCACCAGCAGCCCAACCGCCCAATAACGCAGGTTCAAGGCAGCACCTCCAGCATCGCTTCATGAGTCACGGGCAACATCCAGCGTGCCTGTCCCGGTTTTACTCCCGCGCGGCGGGAGCGGTCAATCACCCAGCCCCGGGCTTCGACCCGGCGCCCAGCCAAGCCTTGCAAGCGGCGCCAATCGAAGCCATCCAGTGCCTGCGGTGGCACACGCAGGACCAGCGAATCCCCCAACTCCAGCCAGACCCCACCGCGGTTGCGCTCGACCCGCTCGACCCGGCCCTCGATCAGGGCAAAACCGCCGCGACTCAACTGCCCGGGCATCTGTACCGGCGAACGCCGCCAGAGGCCGACGCGCGACTGCCGTGCCAGCCGCTCGGCTGCCTGCTGGCACTCGACCAGCGCCACATTGGGGGCAATCGCCACCAGGTAGCCCAGCCCTTCGGCCAGCAGTTGCGCTTCGAGGTTACGCCCCCTGGCGTCGTAGGCATGGGCCAGGGTGCGTCCGTAGTGATCCTTTGGCTCACGGCCAAGTTGCAAACCGACCCGCCCGTCATTGGCCGCCACCAGCTCGCTCAAGCGGCGGCGCGCGGCCTCGGCAAAGGGTTCGGCGCTGCGCCCATCACGTCCGAGTTCAGGGCTGTTCAACCCGATCAAGCGCACACTGCGGCCATCCTGCAGGCGCAAGGTGTCGCCATCGACGATGCGCTGCACGCCGAAGCTCGGCAATTGGCCGGGCTCCGGACAGAACGCCTGGGCGGAAGTCAGGCAAAACGCGGACACAAAAAAGGCGCCCACCAGGGACGCCTTTTTCAGTAGCGAAGAACCACCCATCAGGGCACCCGTCGCTGCGCGCAAACTTACTGCTTGGCGCCAAACATGCCGAAACGCTGCTTGAAGCGATCGACGCGGCCGCCGGTATCCAGCATTTTCTGCTTGCCGGTGTAGAACGGGTGGCACTCGTTGCACACGTCCAGGCTCAGTGGCTTGGCCAGGGTGGAGCGAGTTTCGATCACGTTGCCACAGCTGCAGGTAGCAGTGAGGGCTTCGTAGTTCGGATGGATATCGGCTTTCATGGTGTATTCCTCGGGGCTGACATGCCGCCACCCGACACTATTGTCGAGTACCGCACTGAATTAGGCCGGGGATGATACCAGAGCCCAGCCACGACGCAAGCCACCGCGACACCGGCCGTCGCCGGGCCGCGTGCTAAGATCGCGCCCTTCTACTTGGAGCCTACCGCGTGCCCGACGCCATTCTGCGCATCGCTCTGCCCTCGCCGCTGCGCCGCCTGTTCGACTACCGTGCGCCGCCCGGAGTACCGCGCAGCGCCCTGCAACCAGGCGCACGGCTGCGCGTACCCTTTGGCCGGCGTGAGCTGATCGGCATTCTGATCGAGGTAACGGCGCACAGCGAGGTCCCCGCAGACAAGCTCAAGCCCGCGCTGCAACTGCTCGACGCCCAATCACCGCTGCCGCCGGCGCTGTTCAAGCTGTGCATGTGGACGGCGCAGTATTACCAGCACAGCCTGGGCGACACCCTCAGCTGGGCACTGCCGGTATTGCTGCGCCAGGGCGAGCCGGCGGAAGTTCGCCAGGAGCGTTTCTGGCACCTGGCCGAAGGAGCCCAGCTGGATGACCCGCGCCTGGCCCGCGCGCCGCGTCAGCGCGAGGCCCTGCGAACCATCGCCCAACACCCGCACGGCGTCGCTCATCAGTTGCTTGGCCAGTTGCAACTGAACAGGGAAAGCCTGGGCCTGCTACACGAGAAGGGCCTGCTGCGCATCGAGATACGCCGGCATGCCGCCAGCGAACGCCACCGCAACTGGCTGGCGGAACCGGAACTGCCCCTGAACCCGGAGCAGCGCGCGGCAGCCGAAGCCATTCGCACCGGCTTCGGCCGTTTCAATGCCTTCCTGCTCGCCGGAGTGACCGGCAGCGGCAAGACCGAGGTCTACCTGCAACTGATCCGCGAGACCCTGGAAGCCGGCAAGCAGGCCCTGATCCTGATCCCCGAGATCAACCTAGGCCCGCAGACCCTGGCGCGCTTCGAGCGCCGTTTCAACGCGCGGATCGCCCTGCTCCACTCCGGGGTCAACGACCGCGAACGCCTGGACGCCTGGCTGGCCGCCCGCGACGGCGAGGCCGACATCATCATCGGCACCCGTTCGGCGCTGTTCACCCCGATGCAGCGCCCCGGCCTGATCATCATCGACGAAGAGCATGACGCCTCCTACAAGCAGCAAGAGGGCCTGCGCTACCATGCCCGCGACCTGGCCGTGGTGCGGGCGCACCAGGAAAACATTCCGATCCTGCTCGGCTCGGCCACCCCCTCCATGGAAAGCCTGCACAACGCCCGCAGCGGCCGTTACGCCATGCTGCACCTGCACCAGCGCGCCGGCGGCGCCCAGCAACCGCGCTTCTTGCGCCTGGACGTGAAAAGCCGGCCACTCGATTCCGGCATCTCCGCGCCCATGCAGCAGGCCATCGCCCAGACCCTGGCGGCCGGCCAGCAGGTCCTGGTGTTTCTCAACCGTCGCGGCTTCGCCCCGACCCTGCTCTGCCACGACTGCGGCTGGCTGTCGGAATGCCCGCGTTGCGACGCGCGGATGACCGTGCACCAGCGCTCCGGCGAATTGCGTTGCCATCACTGCGGGCATGTCGAACGCCAGCCGAGCAACTGCCCGACCTGCAACAACGTCGACCTGCGCCCGGTCGGCGCCGGCACCGAGCGCGCCGAAGAGCGCCTGGGCATTCTTTTCCCGCAGGTTCCGGTGTTGCGCGTGGACCGCGACAGCACCTCGCGCAAGGAGGCCATGACCACCCTGTTCAACACCGTGCAGCGCGGCGAGCCGTGCATCCTGGTCGGCACCCAGATGCTCGCCAAGGGCCACCACTTTCCCCGCGTGACCCTGGTGGCGATCCTGGATGCCGACGGCGGGCTGTTCTCCGCCGACTTTCGCGCCAGCGAGCGCATGGCCCAGTTGATCGTCCAGGTCGCCGGCCGCGCCGGCCGCGCCGAGGAACCCGGCAAGGTGATCATCCAGAGCCACCTGGCCGACCATCCGTTACTGGTGCAGCTGACCGAACAGGGTTACTTCGCCTTCGCCGAGCAAGCCCTCAGCGAACGCCGCAGCGCCGGCCTGCCGCCGTTCTGCCACCTGGCCCTGCTGCGCGCCGAAGCGCACAAGCCGGGACAGGCCGAAGGTTTTCTCGAGCAGGCCTGCAGCGAAGCCGAACTGTTAGTGAACGAACTCAAGCTAAGCGGCATCGAACTGCTCGGCCCGGTACCAGCACCGATGGAACGTCGCGCCGGCCGTTACCGCGCCCAACTGCTGGTGCAAGCCAACGCCCGCGCGCCACTGCACCGCCTGCTCAGCAGCTGGATGCTGGCCCTGGAACAGATGCCCGGCGGGCGCGCGGTACGCTGGTCGCTGGACGTCGACCCGATAGATTTATTCTGAAGTAGGGTGCGCCGTGCGCACCATTGGCACACAGGCAGGTAGTGCGCACGGCGCACCCTACACAGCTTTTACCTGCCGCTTATGACATGCCGCTTGAAGCTGCGCCCTCCGGGCGTCGATAATGCCCAGTTTTCCACCTGCGCCTTCGCGCGCCGCCGCTGACAACGGCCGACCGAGCAGACCATGAAAGACAGCATTCGCCACCTGATCCAGCAAGCCCTGACCCGCCTGACGACCGAAGGCGTGCTGCCCGAGGGCCTGAGCCCGGCGATCCAGGTGGAGAACACCAAGGACAAGAGCCACGGCGATTTCGCCAGCAATATCGCCCTGATGCTGGCCAAGCCGGCCGCCATGAAGCCGCGCGACCTGGCGCAAAAGCTGATCGCCGCACTGCCCAGCGATGAACGGATCAGCAAGGTCGAAATCGCCGGCCCGGGCTTTCTCAACTTCTACCAGAACAGCCAAGCCCTGGCCGACCGCCTCGACGCCCTGCTGGCCGATGCCAAGCTCGGCGTGCGCAAGGCCGGCAAGCCGCAGACCGTGGTGGTCGACCTGTCGTCGCCGAACCTGGCCAAGGAAATGCACGTCGGCCACCTGCGCTCTACCATCATCGGCGACGCCGTGGCACGGGTGTTGGAGTTCCTCGGCGACAACGTGATCCGGCAGAACCACGTCGGCGACTGGGGCACCCAGTTCGGCATGCTGCTGGCCTTTATGGAAGCCAACCCGGCTGCCGCCGAGAGCGAGCTGGCCGACCTGGAAGGCTTCTACCGCGCGGCGAAGAAATGCTTCGACGACTCCGCCGAGTTCGCTGCGCGCGCCCGCGAACTGGTGGTCCAGCTGCAAGCCGGCGAAGCCGAGTGCCTGCGCCTGTGGCACCGCTTCAACGAAATTTCCCTGTCGCACTGCCAGCAGGCCTACGACCGCCTGGGCGTCAAGCTGAGCCCGGCCGACGTCAAGGGCGAGAGCGCCTACAACGCCGAACTGCCGGGCATCATCGACGCCCTGCGCGACCAGGGCCTGCTCAGCGAGAGCGACGGCGCCCAGTGCGTATTCATGGACGAGTTCAAGAACGCCGAAGGCAATCCGCTGCCGGTGATCGTGCAGAAGGCCGGCGGCGGCTACCTCTACGCGACCACCGACCTGGCCGCCATGCGTTACCGCAGCCAGCAGCTCAAGGCCGATCGCGCGCTCTACTTCGTCGACCAGCGCCAGGCCCTGCACTTCCAGATGGCCTTCGAAGTGGCGCGCCGCGCCGGCTTCGTGCATGACGGCATGCAACTCGAACACATGGGCTTCGGCACCATGAACGGCGCCGACGGCCGCCCGTTCAAGACCCGCGATGGCGGCACGGTCAAATTGATCGACCTGCTCGACGAGGCCGAAGAACGTGCCTACAGCCTGGTCAAGGGCAAGAACCCGGACCTGGATGAGCGCGAGCTGCGCGGCATCGCCCACGCCGTCGGCATCGGCGCGGTGAAGTACGCCGACCTGTCCAAGCACCGTACCAGCGACTACAGCTTCAACTTCGAGCAGATGCTCAGCTTCGAGGGCAACACCGCACCCTACCTGCTGTACGCCTACACCCGGGTCGCCAGCGTGTTCCGCAAACTCGGCAACAGCAACATCGAGGGGCGGATCATTCTCGCGGCCGAACAGGAGCTGGCCCTGGCCGGCAAACTGGCGCAATTCGGCGAAGTGCTGAACAACGTCGCCGACAAAGGCGTACCGCACCTGCTCTGTGCCTATCTGTACGACGTGGCCGGTTTGTTCTCCAGCTTCTACGAGCATTGCCCGATCCTCAGCGCCGAGGACCAGGCCACCCAACAGAGCCGCCTGCGTCTGGCCGCCCTGACCGGGCGCACGCTCAAGCAGGGCCTGGAACTGCTCGGCCTGGAAACCCTGGAGCGCATGTAAATGGCGGCGCGCAAGAAACCACCGGCCAAACGCGGCGCCAGCCGCTACAAGGCACCGGCGAAGCAACCGGTGCCAGGCTGGATCTGGCTGGCCTGCGGCCTGGTCGTCGGCGTGTTCGTCATGCTGCTGATGAACCTGCAGCCCGGTGGCGACGCGATCAAACGCAACAAGGCCGAGACCGCGCGCGCCAGCAGCCAGGCAAAGCCGAAACCCGCCACGCAGGAACCGGTCAAGCCCAAGTACGACTTCTACACCCTGCTGCCCGAGTCGGAAGTCATAGTGCCGGCGGAAACCCTGCCGCCACCCGCGCCCGCACAACCAGCGGTGACCCCGGCAGAAGCGGCGAAGATCGACGCGGCGCGCGCCCTGGCCGCACTCAACGGCGAAACCCCGCCGCCCGCACCGCCCGTAGCTCCGGCGCCCCCTACGGCGCAGGCGCCACTCAGCAGCCAATTCTTCCTCCAGGCCGGCTCGTTCCGGCGCAAGGACGATGCGGAAAGCCTGCGTGCGCAGATCATCCTGCTCGGCCAGGACGTGCGCGTGGAATCCGGCAGGGTGCGCGAAGAAACCTGGTACCGCGTACTGGTCGGCCCCTTCGCCAACCGCGAGCAACTCGCGGTCTCGCAAAAAGCCCTGTCTGCCAACGGCTTCAGCAATCTGCTCCTGCAGCAACGGCAGAGCCGCTGAGCCTCACCTCGACCGGCTCGCCAGGAGCCGGTCGACGCCTTTCCTCAGCGCTTGTGAACATATCGAGCGTCGTAATAGGCGAGCATTTTTTCACCACCTATCCCCAGCCTCGGCAATCTGCTGTTACAGCCACGGCCACGCCGTTTGGTCGAGAATCGGTGGTCACCGGTTGAAAAGCAGCCTGCGCTCCCCCATTTGAGTTTGCATTGGGCATTTTCGCCCCGCTGCGTGGAGACTCTCCCCTTGACCACCATCGTTTCAGTACGCCGCCACGGCAAAGTCGTCATGGGCGGCGACGGCCAGGTTTCCCTCGGCAACACCGTGATGAAAGGCAATGCGAAAAAGGTTCGCCGCCTCTATCACGGTCAGGTATTGGCCGGTTTTGCCGGCGCTACCGCGGATGCCTTCACCCTGTTCGAACGCTTCGAAGGCAAGCTGGAGAAACACCAGGGCCACCTGGTACGCGCCGCCGTCGAACTGGCCAAGGACTGGCGTACCGACCGCTCGCTGAGCCGCCTGGAAGCCATGCTCGCAGTGGCCAACAAGGATGCCTCGCTGATCATCACCGGCAATGGCGATGTGGTGGAACCGGAGCACGGCCTGATCGCCATGGGCTCCGGTGGCGGCTTCGCCCAGGCGGCGGCCCTGGCCTTGCTGGAGAACACCGAGCAGATGTCGGCCCACGAAATCGCGGAAAAGGCGTTGAACATTGCCGCGTCCATCTGTGTCTTCACCAATCAGAATCTGACTATCGAGGAACTGGACTCGGCCATCTGAGCCGATTTCCGTTCGGAGCCGCCTGCCATGTCCATGACCCCCCGCGAAATCGTGCACGAACTCAACCGCCACATCATCGGCCAGGACGACGCCAAGCGCGCCGTGGCCATCGCCCTGCGCAACCGCTGGCGGCGCATGCAGCTGCCGCTGGAGCTGCGCGCCGAAGTGACGCCGAAGAACATCCTGATGATCGGTCCGACCGGGGTCGGCAAGACCGAGATCGCCCGCCGCCTGGCCAAACTGGCCGGCGCACCCTTCATCAAGGTCGAAGCGACCAAGTTCACCGAAGTCGGCTACGTCGGCCGCGATGTCGAATCGATCATTCGCGATCTGGCCGATGCGGCGGTGAAAATGCTCCGCGAACAGGAGATGATCAAGGTCCGTCATCGCGCCGAGGACGCCGCCGAAGAACGCATCCTCGATGCCCTGCTGCCGCCACCACGCGCCGGCTTCAACGAAGACCCGACGCCGAGCAGCGATTCCAATACCCGCCAACTGTTCCGCAAGCGCCTGCGCGAAGGCCTGCTGGATGACAAGGACATCGACATCGAGGTGGCCGAAAGCCCGGCCGGTATCGAGATCATGACCCCGCCGGGCATGGAAGAGATGACCAGTCAGTTGCAGAACCTGTTCTCCAACATGGGCAAGGGCAAGAAGAAGAACCGCACGCTCAAGGTCAAGGAAGCGCTGAAGCTGGTGCGCGACGAAGAGGCCGCGCGCCTGGTCAACGAGGAAGAGCTGAAAGCCAAGGCCCTGGAAGCCGTGGAGCAGAACGGCATCGTCTTCATCGACGAGATCGACAAGGTCGCCAAGCGTGGCAACGTCGGCGGCGCCGACGTCTCCCGCGAAGGCGTGCAGCGCGACCTGCTGCCGCTGATCGAAGGCTGCACGGTCAACACCAAGCTGGGCATGATCAAGACCGACCACATCCTGTTCATCGCCTCTGGCGCCTTCCACCTGAGCAAACCGAGCGACCTGGTGCCGGAACTGCAAGGTCGCCTGCCGATCCGTGTCGAACTCAAGGCGCTGTCGCCGGAAGATTTCGAGCGCATCCTCACCGAACCGCACGCCTCGCTGACCGAGCAGTACATTGCCCTGCTCAATACCGAGGGCTTGACCATCGAGTTCGCCGCAGACGGTATCAAACGGCTCGCCGAGATCGCCTGGCAGGTCAACGAGAAGACCGAGAATATCGGGGCGCGACGCCTGCACACCCTGCTCGAACGCCTGCTCGAAGAGGTGTCCTTCAGCGCCGGCGACCTGGCGGCCCAGCACGACGAGAAACCGATCCGCATCGATGCGGACTACGTCAACGACCACCTCGGCGAACTGGCCATGGACGAAGACCTCTCGCGCTATATTCTTTAAAAAAGCAGCCTGCAGGAGCGAGGAGGACGCCTAGCCCTTGCTCCTACACCAACCCCTTGCGGAACCCGCCATGCACATTCCCAGCGCCGTCAAACTGCACAAGGCATCGCGAACCCTGGAACTGCAGTACCCCAGTGAAAGCTACAGCCTGACCGCCGAGTTCCTTCGCGTGCACTCGCCCTCGGCCGAGGTACAAGGCCATGGCAAGCCGATCCTGCAGACTGGCAAGCTGCACGTCGCACTGAGCGGCGTCGAGCCGGCCGGTAATTACGCCCTGAAGCTCTGTTTCGACGATGGCCACGACAGCGGGCTGTTCACCTGGGACTACCTGTATGAACTGGCCACTCATAAGGATCGCTTATGGGCCGACTACCTGGCCGCGCTCGCCGCTGCCGGAAAATCCCGCGACCCCGACGAGTCCATGGTCAAGCTGATGCTCTAGCCAAAGAGACAAACTAAAGCTCTCCTCCTGCTCCAGCCGCCTGCAACGGGCGGCCGGGGCCATACTCGAGCCCTGCCCCCGCAGAGGTTAGAGCGCACTTTCTAATCTATCTCGGCATACTCCCCCCACATTTGCCCAGATCGCGGCAAGCTTGCGCAAATCAACAAACTCGGGTAACCAAGGAACTGGCAGGTTCCCTGCATCTGACCCACGTCAGGTGCATAGTGAGATGCGGATCAGTTCCGCCCCCTCGGCAACCCGAGCAATACCCGGCCTAGTCCCGTGTCGCCTTGCACAGCAACACGCCGGTATTCGTCTCAGGACAATGGAGCGTCGTAGATGTCTGAAAAAAGCACTGATGACCTGAAACACCAAGCTTCAGAGAACACCCTCGGCCTGAATCCGATCGTCGGCATCCAGAGCAAAGACCTGCTGACCTCGGCGCGCACGGTGCTCACCCAGGCCATCCGGCAACCGATTCACAGCGCCAAACACGTCGCTCATTTCGCCGTGGAACTGAAGAACGTGCTGTTTGGCACGTCCGAGTTGCAGCCCGACAGTGGCGACCGCCGCTTCGCTGACCCGGCCTGGAGCCAGAACCCGCTGTACAAACGCTACCTGCAGACTTACCTGGCCTGGCGCAAGGAACTGCACGACTGGGTCGAACAGAGCAACCTGTCGGAACAGGATGCCAGCCGTGGCCACTTCGTCATCTCCCTGATGACCGATGCCATGGCGCCGAGCAACAGCATGGCCAACCCGGCGGCGGTCAAACGCTTCTTCGAAACCGGCGGCAAGAGCCTGCTCGATGGCCTGTCGCACCTGGCCAAGGACATCGTCAATAACGGCGGCATGCCCAGCCAGGTCAACATGACGGCCTTCGAGGTCGGCAAGAGCCTGGCCACCACCGAAGGCGCGGTGGTGTTCAGCAATAGCGTGTTGGAGCTGATCCAGTACAAGCCGATCACCGAGCAGGTGCTGGAGCGCCCGCTGCTGGTGGTGCCACCGCAGATCAACAAGTTCTATGTGTTCGACCTGTCGCCGGACAAGAGCCTGGCGCGCTTTCTGTTGCGCAGCGGCGTGCAGACCTTCGTGGTCAGCTGGCGCAACCCGACCAAGGCGCACCGCGAGTGGGGCCTGTCGAGCTATATCGAAGCGCTCAAGGAAGCTATCGAGGCGGTCATCGCGATCACCGGCAGCAAAGACATCAACATGCTCGGCGCCTGCTCCGGCGGCCTGACCACCGCCTCGCTGCTCGGCCACTACGCGGCGCTTGGCGAGCACAAGGTACATGCCCTGAACCTGCTGGTCAGCGTGCTGGACACCCAACTGGACACCCAGGTTGCGCTGTTCGCCGACGAGAAGACCCTGGAAATGGCCAAGCGCCGCTCCTACCAGGCCGGCGTCATCGAAGGCAGCGACATGGCCAAGGTGTTCGCCTGGATGCGCCCCAACGACCTGATCTGGAACTACTGGGTCAACAACTACCTGCTCGGCAACGAACCGCCGGTGTTCGATATCCTCTACTGGAACAACGACACCACGCGCCTGCCCGCCGCGCTGCACGGCGAGTTCATCGACATGTTCAAGACCAACCCGCTGGTCCGCCCCGGCGGCCTGGAAGTCTGCGGCACGCCGATCGACCTCAAACAGGTCACCTGCGACGTGTTCTTCCTCGCCGGCACCACCGACCACATCACCCCCTGGGAGGCCTGCTACAAGTCGGCCCACCTGTTTGGCGGCAAGTGCGAATTCGTGCTGTCCAACAGCGGGCATATCCAGAGCATTCTCAACCCGCCGGGCAACCCCAAGGGCCGCTACATGACCAACTCGGAAATGCCGCGCGACCCGAAAGACTGGCAGGCCGGCTCGACCAAACACACCGATTCCTGGTGGCTGTACTGGCAAAAGTGGCTGACCGAGCGTTCCGGTCCCAGCAAAAAAGCACCGACCAAGCTGGGCAACAAACAGTTCCCGCCGGGCGAGCCAGCGCCTGGAACCTACGTACACGAGCGCTGATCGACTGTGCCCTGCGCCCTGCGCAGCATTGCCCGCGGCACCTGGAAGTGTCGCTCGCCCAACCGGCAGATCCGCCGAGTGGGCGACCAGGTTTGTTCTGGGAGTGACCGGGACGGTCTCTCCCAGTGTTTTCATTCATAGGGCCTGCGCGCATGTCGTTACCTTTCGTATTCCGCACCATCGACCTGGATGGCCAAACCATCCGTACCGCCGTTCGTCCCGGCACCGGAAAGATGGCGCCGCTGCTGATTTTCAATGGCATCGGCGCCAACCTGGAACTGGTCATGCCCTTCGTTCGGGCGCTCGACAGCGATCTCGAAGTGATCGCCTTCGACGTCCCCGGCGTCGGTGGCTCCTCGACCCCCAGCACCCCATTCCGCTTCTCTGGTCTGGCCAAACTGGCAGCGCGCATGCTCGATTACCTGGACTACGGCCAGGTCAATGTGATCGGCGTGTCCTGGGGCGGCGCCCTGGCGCAACAGTTCGCCCATGACTACCCGGAACGCTGCAAGAAGCTGGTGCTGGCCGCCACCTCGGCCGGTGCGGTGATGGTGCCGGGCAAGCCCCGGGTACTCTGGCGCATGGCCAGCCCACGGCGCTATGTGCAGCCGTCCTATGGCGTGCAGATCGCCCCGGACATCTATGGTGGCGCCTTCCGCCGCGATCCCAAGCTGGCCCTGGCACACGCCAGCAAGGTGCGCTCGGGCGGCAAGATGGGCTACTACTGGCAGCTGTTCGCCGGCATTGGCTGGACCAGCATCCACTGGCTGCACAAGATCCGCCAACCGACCCTGGTGCTGGCCGGCGACGACGATCCACTGATCCCGCTGATCAACATGCGCCTGCTGGCCTGGCGTATCCCGAATTCCGATCTGCACGTAATCGACGACGGCCACCTGTTCCTGGTGACCCGCGCCGGAGTCGTGGCACCGATCATCATGAAATTCCTCGCCGAAGAGCGCCAGCGCGCAGTGATGCACCCCCACCCCGTACCCGCTCGCCAACAATGACCCGTACCGGGCGCAGATGAAAACCCTCGCCCACAGCGGCCGACAGAGTCAGGCTCACCGAGCCGCGTGGGGCACCAACGGTGTCGGCGCGCCCCATATCGGTGCAGGCTCGCAGGTTATGACACTTGGTTACTCAATCTGTCATATGCCCGGGAACAACCTGCGCTAGTCTAGGTGGCGAAGCCACAGCCTCTTGGTACAAGCCTTGCTGTACTGCTCCCTGATCACGGATAGTTTTGGAGTGTCGTCCCATGCGCAAACAAGTCCCGGTACGCAGCCTTTCGGCCCCGGCCGGCTCGATGAATGCCCAGAGTGCTGTCGCGGGCCTGCGCGCCAGAGACATGTTTTCCACCCTGCGTGGCCTGGCCTTGCAGGGCTTGCGCCAGCCGGTTCACAGCGCCCGACACGCGCTAGCCCTGGGCGGACAACTGGGTCGCGTACTGCTCGGTGACACGCCGCACCAGGTCAACCCGAAGGATTCGCGTTTTGCCGATCCGACCTGGCACCTCAACCCGTTCTATCGCCGCGGCCTGCAGGCCTACCTGGCCTGGCAACACCAGCTGGGCAGCTGGATCGAGGAAAGCGACATGAGCGCCGACGACCGCAGCCGTGCGCGCTTCGTCGTCAGCATCCTCGGCGATGCCCTGTCCCCCAGCAATACCCTGCTCAACCCATTGGCGCTCAAGGAACTGTTCAACACTGGCGGCAGCAGCGTACTCAAAGGCCTGGGCCACCTGCTCGACGACCTGTTGCACAACGACGGCCTGCCCAGCCAGGTCAACAAGCAGGCCTTCGAAGTCGGCCGCAGCCTGGCCGCCACGCCCGGCGCGGTGGTGTTCCGCAATGAACTGCTGGAACTGATCCAGTACAAGCCGATGAGCGAAAAGCAGTACCTGCGCCCCCTGCTGATCGTGCCGCCGCAGATCAACAAGTACTACATCTTCGACCTGTCACCCGACAAGAGTTTCGTCCAGTACGCCCTGAAGAACGGCCTGCAGGTATTCGTGGTGAGCTGGCGCAACCCGACCAAGGCGCACCGCGAGTGGGGCCTGTCGAGCTATGTACAGGCGGCCGAGGAAGCCATCGATGTCTGCCGGGCGATCAGCGCCAGCAAGGATGTCAACCTGCTCGGCGCCTGCGCCGGCGGCCTGACCATCGCCGCCCTGCAGGGGCATCTGCAAGCCAAGCGGCAGCTGCGCAAAGTCGCCAGCGCCACCTATCTGGTCAGCCTGCTGGACAGTCAGCTCGACAGCCCGGCCATGCTCTTCGCCGATGAAAAAACCCTGGAGGCGGCCAAGCGCCGCTCCTATCAGCAAGGCGTACTGGACGGCCGCGACATGGCCAGGGTGTTCGCCTGGATGCGCCCCAACGACCTGATCTGGAACTACTGGATCAACAACTACCTGCTCGGCAAGCAACCCCCGGCCTTCGACATTCTCTACTGGAACAACGACACCACCCGCCTGCCGGCCGCCCTGCATCGCGATCTGATCGACTTCTTCAAATACAACCCGCTGATCCGTGCCGGCGGCCTGGAAATCTGCGGCACCGCGGTCGACCTGCGCAAGGTCACGGTCGACAGCTTCAACGTCGCCGGAATCAACGACCACATCACCCCCTGGGACGCGGTCTATCGCTCGAGCCTGCTGATCGGCGGCAACAAGCGCTTCATCCTGTCCAACAGCGGGCACATCCAGAGCATCCTCAATCCACCGGGCAACCCCAAGGCCAACTACCTCGAGAGCGGCAAGCTCAGCGGCGACCCGCGCGCCTGGTACCACGATGCGCAGCGGCACGACGGTAGCTGGTGGCCGCAGTGGCTGAGCTGGATCCAGGCGCACGCCGGCGAGCAACGCGAGCCCCTGGTAGCCCTGGGCAATCCGCATTACCCGGCGCTGGAAGCGGCGCCCGGTACCTATGTGCATGTGCGTTAACAGCCTAGCGAGCACTGGCCGAAGCCACCTTCGGCCGGTTAGCTTCCAGCCTCCCCTGCCAGCATAAGAAGACCGGATGAAAACCCGCGACCGTATCCTCGAATGTGCGCTGATGCTGTTCAACCAGCAAGGCGAACCGAACGTCTCCATCCTGGAGATCGCCAATGAACTGGGGATCAGCCCCGGCAACCTGTACTACCACTTCCACGGCAAGGAGCCCCTGATTCTCGGCCTGTTCGAGCGCTTCCAGGCGGAACTGGCGCCACTGCTCAACCCTCCAGACGACGCACGCCTGGATGTCGAGGACTACTGGCTGTTCCTGCACCTGATCGTCGAGCGCCTGGCGCACTACCGCTTCCTGTTCCAGGACCTGTCCAACCTGGCCGGGCGC
>NZ_JBFIIG010000076.1:0-18077 GCF_041601375.1 Pseudomonas sp.
ATCGCCGCCGCCGATCACCCGCAAGCGGGCCGGGGCCCGGTAATCGGACTGGTAGGGCCAGGGCACGCTCAGCGCCCGGGGCAAATCCGCTGCCTGGCAGGGCAGCAGATCGCCCGCGCGCAACGGCTCGCCCGTGCCCTGTAAGCCGCCCAGGCCTTCGCGCAGCTGGGTGCTGACGCTGCCCAGCTGCGGCGTCGCGCGAAAACCGCCGGCCACAGCCAGGTAGGCGCGCTGGCCGCTGCGGGCATAACCGAGCTTGAGGCGCTGTCCGGCGCGCAGGGGAAAACGCGACCAGGGCGGCAGGGGCGCACCATCGAGCGTTGCCGCGACCTGCGCGCCGGTCAGCGCCAGCCAGGTGTCCAGTTCGCTCTCCAGCTCGAGATAGCCCAGGGCGACCTCCAGCAGCGGTGTGCCCCAGGGGTTGTCCAGCAGGCGATTGGCCCAGGCGGCGGCGTGCAGGTCCAGCGGCCCGGCCGGCGACACGCCGAGGTGCTGCCAGCCATGCCGACCGCCATCCTGCAGCAGGCTCTGCGGCCCCGGCTTGAGCACCCGCAGCCCGTTCATAACGGCCCGCCTTCGGCACGGAAGGTCTGCTCGTCGACCGCCACGAAACGCACTCGATCGCCCAGCAGCAACGGGCATGGCGGCTCGCGCCGGACATCGAACAGGCGCCAGGGACACAGACCGAGCAGGTGCCAGCCACCGGGCGAGGCCTGCGGATAGACTGCGGTCAGCCGTTCGGCGATGGCCAGGCTGCCGGCCGGCACCCGCGTGCGCGGCGTGCTGCGGCGCGGCAGGGCCAGGCGCTCATGCAACTCGCCCAGGTAGGCGAAGCCCGGGGCGAAACCGATGGCACCGACCCGGTACTCGGTGGCGCTGTGCAGCTCGATCACCTGCTCGACGCTCAGCCGGCACAGCCGCGCCACCTCCGCCAGGTCGGCGCCGGCATACCAGATCGGGATCTGATGCAGGCGTCCGGCCTCGGCCGGCAAGGGCTCGGCCAGCCAACGCGGCAGCAATGGGCTCAGGCGCTCGGCCAGTTGCAGGTGATCGGTGCGGCTCAGGTCGTAGTGCAGCAACAGGCTGCTCCAGCTCGGCACCAGGTCGCGCAGCAGCGGCCCCAGTTCGGCGCGGATACGCTCGGTCAGCAGGGCGATACGCAACGGCAACTGGGCGTCGGGCTGCTCGGCCAGCACCAGCATGAGCGCTTCGGCGCCAGCCGGTTCGAGGCGGATCATGAGGCGTCCAACAGCGCCCGCAAGCGTCGCAGCACGGCCAGCGACTCGGCGTTGTCGCCATGCACGCAGAGGCTGTCGGCACAGAGTTGCAGCGGCTTGCCGTCGATATCGGCGAACGCCTCGCCCTCGGCGATGGCCAGGCCCTGCTCGAGAATCCGCTGCGGATCGCGATGCACCGCATCGGCCAGACGCCGCGGCGCCAGTTGACCGTCGGCCAGGTAGGCGCGGTCGGCGAAGGCCTCGAACATCAGCGGCACGTCGGCGGCATCGGCAAACTCCAGCTCGCGGCGGTTGTCCAGCAGGGCCAGGACCATCAGCGGCAAGCCCTTGCGGTAGCCGGCGCAAGCATCCAGCACCGCCGCGAGCAGGGCATCGTCGCGCACCAGGTCGTTGTACAAGGCGCCGTGCGGCTTGACGTATGCGACCTGGGTGCCGGCGGCGCGGCAGAAGGCGTCCAGCGCGCCGAGCTGATAGAGCACCAGAGCGGTGACCTCCTCCGGCGAGCAGGCCAGATGACGGCGGCCGAAACCGACCAGATCGGGATAGGCGGGATGCGCACCGATGCTCACCCCATACTGTACCGCCAGGGCGACGGTGCGTTGCATGGTCAGCGGGTCGGCGGCGTGAAAACCACAGGCCAGGTTGGCCTGATCGACCAGCGGCATGGCCAGGGCGTCATCGCCCATGCTCCAGGCCCCGAAGCTCTCGCCCATGTCGCAGTTCAGCAGGATTCGTCTGTTCATGAGCACAAGCTTAGAGCCGCATCAGCGCGACGGGAAGCCCGCCGACGCTCAATAGACATCGCGTCGATAACGGCCCTGCTCGACCAACTCGACCATGGCCGCCTCGCCCAGCACTTCATGCAACACCCGGTCGACGCCGCTGGCCATGCCCTCGAGGCTGCCGCAGACGTATATCGCCGCCCCCTCGGCCAGCCAGGCGCGCAGCAGCTCGGCAGCGTCACCCAGGCGATCCTGCACATAGACTTTGTGCGCCTGGTCGCGGGAGAAGGCCAGATCCAGGCGCGCCAGTTCGCCGCTGGCCAGCCAGCCCTGCAGTTCGTCGCGACAGTAAAAGTCATGGGCGGCATTGCGCTCGCCGAACAGCAGCCAGTTGCGTCTGTGACCGGCGGCGATGCGCGCCTTGAGCAGGCTGCGCAAGCCGGCCAGACCGCTGCCATTGCCGATCAGGATCAACGGGCGCTGGTCCTCGGGCGCATGGAAGGCGCTGTTGCGCCGTACCCGCGCCAGCAGTTGGCCATGCAGCGACGCATGCGCGCTCAGCCAGCCGGAGCCGAGGCCGAGCGCGCCATCGCGGCGGCGTTCCTGGCGCACGATCAGTTGCAACAGGCCGTCGCTGGGCAGTGAGGCGATGGAATAGTCGCGCGGTGCCAAGGGCGCCAGGGCCTCGAGCAGGGCCTGGGCGTGCAAACCGAGCAAATGGGCGAAGCCATCCGGCAGTTGCTTGCTCGCCAGCGCCTGAGCCAACGATTGCGGCATGCCGTCTAGCTTGACCAGTTCGTCGCCATCCAGGCCGAAGCGCTGCAACCAGGCCCGCACCACGGCGTCGGCCTGACGCGGCAGCACCTGCAGGATATCGCCGGCCAGCCAACCGGCGGCCGCTTCGCCGCGCAGCCCGATCAGATAGGTCGGCGCGCCATGGCTGCCGGGGTTGAGCAACTCGCGCTGGTGCAGCGTCCACAGGCCGAAGGCCATGCTCGCGCCATTCAGCGGCTGGGTGCCGGTCAGCTCACTGAGCTGGCGCTGCCAGTCGGCCAGCGCCAGTGCATCGCCGGCATCCACTTGCACCGGTTCGAACAGCGTGCGCGCGCCTTGTTGCCCAAGCCAACCGTGCAGGCGCTCGGCGAAACTGCAGAAATGCCGGTACTGACGGTCGCCGAGGGCAAGCATGGCGTAGCGCAGGTTTGGCAGACCCAGGGTCTGGGCGAGCAATTTGCGTTCGAAACCGCGGGCGCTGTCCGGCGCCTCGCCGTCGCCAAAGGTGCTGACCACGAACAGCGCATGCTGCGCCTCGCTCAGGGCCTGGCGATCGAGGCGCGCCAGCGGCTCGACCCGCACACCATGACCGGCCGCCTGCAGTTGCCCGGCGGTTTGCCAGGCCAGCTGCTCGGCGAAGCCGCTCTGGCTGGCGAAACCGATCAGCCAGTCGCGCGCCCCCGCGCCCGCGGGCAACAGCGCCTTGCGGGCGGCCAGGGCCGCACGCTTTTTACGGCGGCGGTCGAGGTAGAGCAACCAACCGGTAATGGCGAACAGCGGCATGCTCAGGCTGGCCAGGAACATCAGGATGCGCCCGGCCAGGCCGAAGTAGCTGCCGACATGCAGGGCATAGTTGCTGGTCAGCAGCTGGTCGCCGAACGCCTGCTCGCGGTAGCGTTTGTGTTGCCTTGCCACGCCGCTTTGCACATCCAGGCTGAGCTGGTTGAAGGCGCGCTCATGGGGCGCGTCATCGCGCAGGTAGAACAGCGTGGCCGGCTGACCGGCCGCAGTCGGCAGGCGCAGGCTGTAGCCGGTCAATTGCGGGCCGGCGGCCTGCTGCAAACCGGCCCAGAGCGTCGCATGGTTGATCAGCGGCAGCGCCTCGACCGCTGGCCGGCTCATCGGCGGCGGGTTGGCCGGCTCGCTGCCGAGCAGGCCGGTCAGGCCTTCGCGGTACCAGTCATAGGACCAATACAGCCCGGTCAGCGCCGCACAGAGATAGAACGCCAGGCACCAGGTGCCGGCCACCGCATGCAGGTCCCAGTTGAACGCGCGGCCGCGCTTGGCCCAGTCCAGGGTCAGCCAGGCGCGCCAGTTCAGGGCCTGGCGCGGCCAACGCAAATAGAGCCCGGAGAGGCAGAAGAAGATCAGCGCCAGGGTGCTGGCAGCGGTGATCTGCTTGCCGTACTCGCCCAGGGCAAGAAAGCGGTGCAGCTCCAGCATCAGCTCGAAGAAATCCTGCCCGCGCGGCTCGCCGAGCAGCTCGCCGCTATAAGGGTCGAAATAGCTCGATTGTCCGCGGCGCTCGCCCGGCGGCGGCGCGAAGATCACCCGTCCGGGCGTATCGGCGGCCGCCTCCACGTTCAAGCGCAGCACCCGCTGCTGGCTGGCCGCCTCGATGCGCGACACCAGCACCTCAGATGCTAGCACGCCGCCGTCACGCGCCTCGACCCGCAGCACCTCGGGATTGAGCGCACGCAGCAGTTCGCCCTGGAACGAATAGGCCGCACCGGTCAGACCCATCAGCGCCAGCACCAGGCCGGCGCTGATGCCGAGCAGCCAATGCAATTGGTAGAGCACTTTCTTCACCATGGAATCAACTCGATTACCGGATGGGCCGCCAGGCGCAACACACTTTAGGAAGGGCTAGCCAGCGGCTAGCCCCATCTGCTTTGCCCCGGCGGCTTGCGCTCGGCCGGGCAAAAAATCGTGACCCGCACCCATGCGGCAGTCGGCAGAAGGCCGTTCAGCGGGACGGCCTTCTGCTAAGTTGCGGCTGAGCGCGGAGAACGGGCCGCCACGCCCCTACTCAGAAGAAGACGTTGGCACTCAGGCCAAAGGCCAGCGGCGAACCCGGCATGATGTTGTTGTTGCCATGCGCCGAGGCGTAATACTCCTCGTTCAGCAGGTTTTCCACGTTCAACTGCAGGCGCAGTTCCGGGCTGACGGTGTAATAGACCGCCGCATCGACGCGAGTGAAGCTCGGCAGGACCACCTTGTTGTCTGCCGCGGCGAAGACGTCGCTCTGATAGATCATGCCCAGGCCCACGCCCCACTGCGGGTCGAAGTCGTAGCGGTTCCACAACGAGAAGGAATCGCGCGGCACCTGGGCGATTTCATTGCCCTCGAAGCCCGGGGTCTGCATTTCGCTGTTCTGGTAGGCATAGCCGCCGGTGACTTGCCAGGCATCGGTGAGATGGCCGGTGAGGCTCAGCTCGACGCCCCGCACCCGCTGGCCGTCCACCAGGATCGAACGACTCGGATTGCTCGGGTCGGCGGTCGCCACGTTGGTGCGCTCCAGGTGGTACAGGGCCGCAGTCGCCGCCAGCCGCTCATTGATGTCCCACTTCACGCCGATTTCGCGGTTGGTGAACTCCTCCGGGTCCAGCGAACGGTTGCTGGCGCTGAGCGAGGCGAGTTGCTCGCCAACGCGCGGCACGTAGGCGATGGAATAGCTGGTGTACAAGGACAGGTTGTCCAGCGGCTTGTAGATCAGGCCGGCACGCGGCGAGTACAGGTCATCCGAGCTGGACAGCTTGGCGTGACCGCCCCCCTTGTAGTCGTCCACATCCACCTTGAAGTTGTCGTAGCGCACCCCGAGCAGAAGCTCCCACTGCTTGGTCAGCTCGATCTGGTCCTGCAGGTAGAGTGCGGCGGTCCTGGCGACGCTCTCGTTGTCGGCGTCGCTGGCGCCGTGGCGGAACACCACTGGCCCCTGGTAGAGGCTGTTCTGCGGCGTCACAAAGGTATTTTTCTGCGTGCCGGCCGCGTTGAAGAAACCGGTCTCGCGGAAGTTTTCCGTAATCTGACGGCTCAGCTCGGCGCCGACCAGCAGGGTGTGGTCGAAGCCCAGGGCATGGCCGGACAGGGTCAGGTCGGTCTGGTTGATCAGGTTGGTGCGGTCGGTGGCGTTGTTGTAGGCGCCGAGCTGGACCTGATTGGTGGCGGCGTTGTAGGCCGCGGATGGATAGACGTTCTGATAGAACTTCGCGTAATCGGCATAGCGGGTCTGGTTGGTCAGCAGTACGCCATTGGCGAATTCATGGGTGATGCGGCCGTTCAGCGCATCCACCTCGGCCGTGGAGAAGCTGTCGTCGGGGCTGCCGAAGTGCCTGGATTCGTTGACCTTCAGCGGCTCGCCGCGGCTGCTTCCGGCCTTGGTGAAGGACGGCAGGCCGCGGTCGACGCGGCGGTCGTCCTCGAAGTGCTCGTAGCCGACCTCGATCAGGGTGGCATCGTTCAGCGCGAAGCTCGCGGTCGGGTTGACCGCCCAGCGCTCCACCTCGCCATGGTCGCGGAAGCTGTTGGAGTCTTCATAGAGCGCGGTAAGGCGCAGCGCCAGGCGATCGTTGAGCGCCTGGTTGAAATCGCCGGTCATCCGCCGATTCTCCCAGGAACCGTAGGTTAGCCCAACTTCGCGACCATCCGTCCAATTGGCCTGCTTGGTTACCCGGTTGATCAGGCCGCCGCTGCCGCCGCGACCGAAGATCATGCCATTGGGCCCCTTCAGTACCTCCACACGCTCCACGTTGTACAGGTCGCGCAGGTACTGCACGTCATCGCGCATGCCGTCGACGAAGAAGTCCGCGGTGGTGGCATTGCCGCGCAGGATAGGCGCATCGCGGTGGCCCTCGCCCTGGGCCATCTGCACGCCCGGCACATAACGCACCACGTCTGCCATGCCTTTCATGGATTGATCGCGGATCTGCTCGTCGGTCACCACGCTGATGACCTGCGGCACGTTGCGCAGCGGCGTGTCCGTCTTGGTGGCGGTGCGAGTTCGCTCGACGCCATAGGCGTTGCGTTTCTGCACCACCTGCATCGGCGCCAGCGTGACGCTGTCCGTTTCTGCCGCCATGACCGGCTGTGCCGAGACGAGAACCAGACTGGCGGATGCGACCGCACAAGCCAACAGTCGACGCTGCGGCAGACTGCCCATACCCTTGCCACACTTGCGCATGCGAATCACTCCAAAATAGAAAGAGACGCGATTCTATTCGTTAATAATTATCAATCAAGAGCTATTCAATGGATCACGAAACTTTTTGAGTTGCCCGCCAGCAGTTGTCATCCGCCCCAGGCCCTAGAACACAAAAAACCCGCCAGAAGGCGGGTTTTCGGGTAGCGCGAACGCTTACAGGTAGTAGGCCTTCAACGGCGGGAAGCCGTTGAATTCCACCGCGCTGTAGCTGGTGGTGTAGGCGCCGGTGGACAGCCAGTACAGGCGATCGCCACTCGCCAGGTTGAGCGGCAGGCCGTACTTGTAGTTCTCGTACATGATGTCGGCGCTGTCGCAGGTCGGACCGGCGATCACCACTTCTTCCATCTCGCCCTTCTTCTCGGTGTAGATGGGGAACTTGATCGCCTCGCCCATGGTTTCAATCAGGCCGCTGAACAAGCCGACGTCGGTATACACCCAGCGCTCCACGGCAGTACGCGACTTGCGCGCGACCAGCACCACTTCACTGACCAGGATGCCGGCGTTGGAAATCAACGAGCGGCCCGGTTCGAGGATGATTTCCGGCAGGTCGTCGCCGAAATCGTCTTTGAGGAAGCGGATGATTTCCTCGGCGTAGGTTTCCAGGCTGTTGGTGCGGGTGATGTAGTTGGCCGGGAAGCCGCCACCCATGTTGATCATCTTCAACTCGATGCCGTCTTCTTCCTTGAGTCGCTCGAAGATCACCTTGACCTTGGCAATGGCCGCGTCCCAGACGGAAATATCGCGCTGCTGCGAGCCGACATGGAAGGATACGCCGTAGGGCACCAGGCCCAGTTGGCGGGCGAGGATCAGCAGGTCCATGGCCATGTCGGTCTGGCAGCCGAATTTGCGCGACAGCGGCCAATCGGCAGTAGTCGAGCCTTCGGTGAGGATGCGCACATAGACTTTCGAGCCCGGCGCGGCCTTGGCGATGTTGCGCAGGTCGGCTTCCGAGTCGGTGGCGAACATGCGCACGCCTTTCTCGTAGAACAGGCGGATGTCCTTGGCTTTCTTGATGGTGTTGCCGTAGCTGATGCGCTCCGGGCCGACACCACAGCTCATGACCCGATCCAGCTCGTAGATCGAGGCGATATCGAAGCTTGAGCCCTTGTCCTTGAGCAGGTTGATGATCTCGACCGCCGGGTTGGCCTTCACCGCGTAGTAGACCTTGGCGAATTCGAAACCGGCGCGCAGGTCGTCGTAGGCCTGATCAATGATTTTGGTATCGATCACCACGAACGGGGTTTCGTGTTGATCGGCGAAGGCCTTCATTTTCTGGAAGGTTTCTCGGGGGTAATAATCTTCGACCTGAATCGGCATGCGCGGGACTCCAAATGGCAAAACACACAAAGGTAATTAGGGGGGCCTTGCCAACTAATAGCAAGGCCGCGAACGCCTGATCAGTTTCCCCACTTTGGTTCGCCTACTTCCCAAGGCATGTCGCCGAGTATCGAAATCGATCTCTCGTCGTCAGTACTTGAGCCGGATGGATCGTTGCCAGCATGGACGTTCGGGCGCGAACTTTAGGACCATGGACAGCTTAGATCAATCAAAAATTATCGTATCGCCATTCGGTTTTTTCGGCCTACTCATGGGTCGTTGCGGATTCAAAACAAGGCGTCACGAAATGCTGCACAAAGCCCGGCAAATTGTACTTTTCCCACGCTGACTACAGGTCGCCGCGCGCGGGGCCGTTTACCGTTATAATCGCTCCCTTTTTTGACAGACCGACTATCAGTCGACGGGTTCCCCCAACAATGAGTAAGCAGTCCGCCGAAGTCGCCAAGAGGCGCACATTCGCCATCATTTCCCACCCGGACGCCGGTAAAACCACCATTACCGAGAAACTCCTGCTGATGGGCAAGGCGATTGCCATCGCCGGCACGGTGAAGTCGCGCAAGTCCGACCGCCATGCCACCAGCGACTGGATGGAGATGGAGAAGCAACGCGGCATCTCCATCACCACCTCGGTGATGCAGTTCCCCTACCGCGAGCACATGATCAACCTGCTCGACACCCCCGGCCACGAGGACTTCTCGGAAGACACCTACCGCACCCTGACCGCGGTGGACAGTGCGCTGATGGTGCTCGACGGCGGCAAGGGCGTCGAGCCGCGCACCATCGCCCTGATGGACGTGTGCCGGCTGCGCGACACGCCCATCGTCAGTTTCGTCAACAAACTCGACCGCGACATCCGCGACCCCATCGAATTGCTCGACGAAATCGAGGCGGTGCTGAAGATCAAGGCCGCACCGATCACCTGGCCGATCGGCTGCTACCGCGACTTCAAGGGCGTCTACCACCTGGAAGGCGACTACATCATCGTCTACACGGCCGGCCACGGCCACGAGCGCACCGATGTGAAAATCATCGAAAAGCTCGACTCCGACGAAGCCCGTGCCCACCTGGGCGACGAATACGAACGCTTTATCGAGCAGTTGGAACTGGTCCAGGGCGCTTGCCACACCTTCGATCAGGACGAATTCATGAACGGCCAGTTGACCCCGGTGTTCTTCGGCACCGCCCTGGGCAACTTCGGCGTCGACCATGTACTCGACGCCGTGGTCGACTGGGCACCCCGGCCGCTGGCGCGGGTCGCCAACGAACGCACCGTCGAACCGGTCGAGGAGAAATTCAGCGGCTTCGTGTTCAAGATCCAGGCGAACATGGATCCCAAGCACCGCGACCGCATCGCCTTTATGCGCATCTGCTCGGGCAAGTACGAGAAGGGCATGAAGATGCGCCACGTGCGCACCGGCAAGGACGTGCGCATCGGCGATGCCCTGACCTTCTTCTCCAGCGAGCGCGAAATGCTCGAAGAGGCTTATGCCGGCGACATCATCGGCCTGCACAACCACGGCACCATCCAGATCGGCGACACCTTCAGCGAAGGCGAGGCCCTGAGCTTCACCGGCATCCCGCACTTCGCCCCGGAACTGTTCCGCCGCGTGCGCCTGAAAGACCCGCTGAAATCCAAGCAGCTGCGTCAGGGCCTGCAACAGCTGGCCGAGGAAGGCGCGACCCAGGTGTTCTTCCCCGAGCGCAGCAACGACATCATCCTCGGCGCGGTCGGCGTGCTGCAGTTCGACGTGGTCGCCAGCCGTCTGAAGGAGGAATACAAGGTCGAGTGCGGCTACGAGCCGATCACCGTGTGGTCGGCGCGCTGGATCGACTGCGCGGACAAGAAGAAACTCGAGGACTTCGCCAACAAGGCGGTGGAAAACCTCGCCGTCGACGGCGGCGGCCACCTCACCTACCTGGCCCCGACCCGGGTCAACCTGGCGCTGATGGAAGAGCGCTGGCCGGACGTGAAATTCAGGGCGACCCGCGAGCATCATTGATTGGCGATCGGCAGTGAAAGCCAACCCTCACCCCAGCCCTCTCCCTAAAAGGGAGAGGCGGCCGTTCGGTGGCGGCTAAAAGGTCATGGTCCGCAATTCGGAACCGGGGCGCTTACCGGAACCAACAGACAGACTGCAATTATCAGCTTCACACAATCGGCTCCCTCTACCCTCCGGGGAGACGACTGCATGGATGCAGGAGGTAGGGCGACGCAGGACGCTAAAGCCGAGGGCTGGGGTGAGGGGCAGCAATTTCAGTCTGTCGTAAAATCTCCGCCAGTACCTCAGACATCAGCGCCAAAACCTCCCGGTTACTGAAGCGAATCACCCGAATCCCCGGCCACCCAGATAGCGGCTGCGCTCGGCATCCCGGCGCAAAGCCTTATCGCTTAAGTGCTGCCCACCATCCAGCTCGACCGCCAGCCCCAGCTCTGCACAGTAGAAATCCAGCACATAAGGCGGCAACGGATACTGCCGACGGAACTTGAAACCGCCGAGCTGGCGATTGCGCAAATGTTGCCAGAGCAACCGTTCGCAGTCGGTCAGCTCATGACGCAGTTGCTTGGCAAACTCGCGCTGCTCGGCTGTAGGCCGTTGAATGCCCTTGGGCATGCTTCACCTCCGTGTGAAATTCGCCCCTCACCCTAGCCCTCTCCCCGGGGGGGAGAGGGGACTAATTTGTACGCGCCCAGAAGATCTTAGCCCGCTGCACATAATCCAGCGGTTAAAAGCGCGTAGGGTGTACTCGCGAAGCAGTACACCGTGCCTTTTCGTCAAGCCAACAGCGGATGGTCGCTACGCCTTCTCCCCCGCCACCACCAGCTCCACCACCTCGCCTCTTTTGATCAGCGCATAGACCACCCCGGTCAGCAGGCTGCCGGCGACTATCGCCAGCAGGTAGAGCAGCGCGTGATTGATCGCATTGGGAATCAGCAGGACGAACAGGCCGCCGTGGGGCGCCATCAGTTTGCAGCCGAAGTACATCGACAGCGCACCGGTCAATGCGCCGCCGGCGATGCTGGCCGGGATCACCCGGAACGGGTCCTTGGCGGCGAAGGGGATCGCCCCCTCGGAGATGAAGCACAGCCCCAGCACCCCGGCCGCCTTGCCGGCTTCGCGTTCGCTCTGGGCGAACTTGTGTCGGGCGATAACGGTGGCGATGGCCATGCCGATCGGCGGCACCATGCCGGCGGCCATCACCGCGGCCATCGGTGCGTAGCTCTGCGACGCCAGCAGGCCGACGGAGAAGGCATAGGCGGCCTTGTTGATCGGCCCTCCGAGGTCGACGCACATCATGCCGCCGAGCAGCAGGCCGAGCAGGATCGCATTGGTGCTGCCCATGCTGTCGAGAAAGCTGGTCAAGCCGACCAGCATGCCGGCCACCGGTTTGCCGACCACGTAGATCATCACCATGCCGGTGAACAGGCTGGCCAGCAGCGGGATGATCAGGATAGGTTTCAACGCCTCGACGCTGGCCGGCAACTGCACCCAGCGGGCGATGGCCTTGGCCGCATAACCGGCAAGGAAGCCGGCGATGATGCCGCCGATAAAGCCCGCACCCAGGGAGCTGGCGAGCAGGCCGCCGATCATCCCCGGTGCCAGGCCGGGACGGTCGGCGATCGAATAGGCGATATAGCCGGCCAGCACCGGCACCATCAATTTGAACGCGGCCTCGCCGCCGATCTGCATCAGCGCGGCGGCCAGGCTGCCCTCCTCCTTGAACGCCTCGATGCCGAAGACGAACGACAGGGCGATCATCAGCCCGCCGGCCACCACCATCGGCAGCATATAGGACACGCCTGTGAGCAGATGCTTGTAGGGCCCGCCCTGCGCGGCGGGGCCGGACTGGCTGGTCTCGCCCTGGCCGCCGCCGGCCAGGGGCTGCGCCTCGGCCAGGGCGCGTTCGAGGGTCTGCCGGGGCTGCTTGAGGGCCACCCCGGTACCGCAGCGAAAGACCTTCTTGCCGGCGAAGCGGGCGGTTTCCACCTCGATATCGGCGGCCAGCAGCACCACGTCGGCGGCGGCGATGGCGGCGTCATCCAGCACGTTACGCGCGCCCACCGAACCGCGGGTTTCCACCTGCAGCTCGTAGCCGAGCTGCTCGGCCGCCTGCTGCAGGGCCTCCGCGGCCATGAAGGTGTGCGCCACCCCGGTCGGGCAGGCGGTCACCGCGACCAGGCGTGGCCGGGCAGTCGCCGCGGCGAGCACGGGCGCATCCTGCTGCAGGACCTCGGCGTGCTCGGCGGCGGCGAGCAGGAACTGCTGCGGATCGGCCAGCGCTTCGGCCGGGGTGGATTGCACCAGGCGTTTGCCGACGAAGCGGTGCAGCGACAGGTCGCCGGTCTTGACCACCACCACCAGCTCGGCGGCGGCGATGTCGGCATCGCTCAACGGCGAACCTATCGCCTTGGGGTCATGCACCTCGACCCGACTCTTCCAACCCAGACGCTGGGCGGCGGCTTCCAGTAAACGCGAGCAGAGCACGCTGGTGACCATGCCATTGGGGCAGGCGGTGACGATCAGCAGATTCATGAAAATGACCTCATTATTGTTTTAATCCAGGGGCGCGACAGCCACGCCCGCTTCCAGGCGCGCCAGTTGTTCCCTGTCGTGAATACCGAAACCGAGCTGACTGACCGCCTGCGCGGCGATCGCGGTGGCCAGACGCAAGGTGCGTTCGGCCGGCCAGCCAGTCAGCAGGCCATGCAAGGTGGCGGCGAGCAACGAGTCGCCGGCGCCCACCGTACTGACCACCTCGACCCGCGGCGGCCGCGCCTGCAGCGCAATGTCCGGGCCGAACCAGCAGACGCCCTCGGCGCCGCGCGACAGCAGCACATGCTCGATGCCCGAGATGCGCAGACGCAGCGCCGCGGCCTGCAGATCGGCCGCGGTGGACGACCACAAACCGCAGGCGTCAGCCAGTTCCTCCTCGTTGGGTTTGATCAGCCAGGGCGCCACCGCCAGCCCGGCGCGCAACGCGGCGCCACTGCTGTCCAGCGCCAGCGGCAGGCCGAATGCCTGCAGCCGGCGCAGCAGGCCGGCGAACCACTCGGGGCTGACGCCCTGCGGCAGGCTGCCGGCGACCACGATGGCATCGTGGCCGGCCACGATCTGCTCCAGCTCCTCGAGCAACTCGGCCTGATGCGCCGCCCCGACCTGCGGCCCCGGACCATTGAGGTCGGTGATCCGCCCGCTACGCTCGGCCAATTTGATGTTGCTGCGGGTTTCCCCGGGCACGCGGACAAAGGCGTCGACGAAACCGCGCCGGGCGAACAGGGCCTCGAAAGGCGCGGCGTTGGCCTGCCCGAGAAAACCACTGACCGTGACCTTGTGACCCAGGTCGGCCAGCACCTGGGCCACGTTCAGGCCTTTGCCGGCGGCGTGGCTGTGCAACCCCAGGCTGCGATTGACCGTGCCGGGCTGCAAGGCCTCGAGCGACACGGTCAGGTCCAGCGCCGGGTTCAGGGTCAGGGTCAGAATACGTGCCATCAGCCGATCTCCTCCACCAGGGCGCGCACTGCCGCGGCGCTGTCCAGACCAAGTGCCTGCCGGGCCAGCAGCTGGCTCTGGCTGAAATCCAGCTCACGCACCCGCGCCTTGACCAGCGCGATGCTGCGCGCCGAGACGCTCAACTCGTCCACCCCCAGGCCGACCAGCAGGGGCACGGCGAGCATGTCGCAGGCCAGTTCGCCGCACACCCCGACCCACTTGCCATGGGCGTGGGCGGCCTCGACGGTCATGCCGATCAGGCGCAGCACCGACGGATGCAGGCCATCGGCCTGGGCCGACAGGGTCGGGTGGTCGCGGTCGATGGCCAGGGTGTACTGGGTCAGGTCGTTGGTGCCGATGCTGAAGAAGTCCACCTCGCGCGCCAGCACCGGTGCCAGCAGCGCCGCCGAGGGCACCTCGACCATGATCCCCAGCTGCAGGTCGGCCAGCGGAATCTCTTCGCGCAAGCGCAGCGCCATGTCGCGCGCGGTGCGCCACTCCTCGACGCAGCAGACCATCGGGAACATGATCCGCAGCGGCCGGCCCTCGGCCGCGGCGAGCAAGGCGCGCAACTGGGTTTCCAGGATCTCCGGGCGCTGCAGGCTGAGGCGGATACCGCGCACGCCGAGGAAGGGGTTCACCTCCGCCGGCATCGGCCAGTAAGGCAGCGGCTTGTCGCCACCGACATCCAGGGTGCGTACCACCAGCGGGCGCCCGTCGAGGGCATCGAGCACGCGGCGGTACTCGACCTCCTGGGTGGCCTGGTCCGGCGCCTGGGCATGATCCATGAACACCAGCTCGGTGCGCAGCAGACCGATCGCCTCGCCACCCAACTCGACCGCCGCGGCGGCTTGAGCGCTGGCGCCGATATTGGCCGCCACTTCCAGACGATGACCGTCGCGGGTCTCCGCCGGCTGCATGCGTTCGGCATGGGCGCGCTCGCGGCGGGCATTGCTGGCCTCGCGCTGGCGCAAGGCCAGCTCAAGGGTCTGCTGATCGGGCGCCACGCGGAGCAGGCCGTGATCGCCATCGAGCAACAGCACAGTGCCCTGGGCCAACGCCAGCACCGCCTCGCCGGCCCCCACCACCGCAGGGATGCCCAACGCGCGGGCGATGATCGCACTGTGCGCGGTGGCGCCACCGCGAGCGGTGAGGATGCCGGCAACGCGCTGGCGATCAAGGCTGGCGACATCCGAAGGCGCCACTTCGTCCATCACCAGAATGTAGGGCTCCTCCGGCTCGCGCAGCGCCTCGACGCCACACAGCTGGGCCAGCACGCGACGGCCGATGTCGCGCAGATCGGCGGCGCGCTCGGCCAGCAGCGCATCATGCAGGGCCTCCTGCTGGGCGGCGGCCGTCTCGATCTCGCCAGCCCAGGCCGCCTCGGCGCTGAACCCTTCGCCCAGGCGCGCGGCTACGTCCTCGCCCAGGGCCGGGTCGCGCAGCATCGCCTGGTGGGTGATGAAGATCTCACGAATATTGACTTCGGCCGTGGCCTCTACCAGGCGCTGGATGTCGGCGCCGACCTGCTCCAGCGCCGCGCTCAAGCGCTGTTGCTCAAGGACCGCGCCCTGACCTTGCTGCGGGTAATCGAGCACCGGTGGCACCCGCACCAGCGCCGGGCCGATGGCGATTCCCGGCGCCGCGGCCACCGCCTGCAGACGCGCGCCTGCAACCGGCGCCTGCAGCTTGAGCAGCGGCGCAACGCTGGCCGCCACCCCAGTCTCGGCCAGCGGCAAGGGCTCGATGCTTTCCCCCAGACCTGCCAGCACGGCGGCTTCCAAGGCCGGCAGAACTTCGCCGGCGATCGCCGGTTCGGCGCTGAACTCCAGCGCCTGACCACGCCGCGCGCCCAGCGCCAGCAGCTTGCTCAGGCTCTTGACCGATACCCCTGCGCCCGCCTCGCCGGCCAGGCGCACGCGCACCTCGCCGGCGAAAGCCAGGGCAATCTCGCTCAGGACCTTGGCCGGGCGGGCATGCAGGCCATGGGTATTGGCCAGGACCACAGAACACATCGGCCAGTCGGCGGGCACTTCACCGCCCAGGGCCTCGAGCACGCTGCGGCTGCTGGTGGCCTGGCTGAAGGCCGCGGCGCGGCCCTCGATCAGCAGATCGCACAGGCGCTCGAGCAATTGCCGATGGGCCTCGCCGAGACTGGCCAGGCAGAACAGGCCGGTCAATGGCTGGCCCCGGTAGTCGAGCGGCTGCGCCGGGGTGACGAACGCCAGGCCGGGGCTGAGCACGGCCTGATCACTGTGCAACCACCACAGGCCGTTGCCCAGCGGCAACGGCTGGCCCTGGGCCAGGCTGTTGGCGAAGCCGGACTCGGCGCAACCGGCCTTCTTCAGCAGCCGCGCGCCCTGCCAGAGCAGCTCATCGAAATCCTCGACCGCCACGCCCAGGCCGATCAGCTGACTGTCCAGCGCCAGTTCCTGCGGCGCGCCCTGCAGCAGCGAGACTATCGCCTCGGGCTCCTGCGCCGCGCGCAACGCCGGACCGAGATCGCCTTCACCGAGGGCACGGGTGAGCAATTGCAGCAGGCGCAGGTGCTCATCCGAGCGGGCGGCGATGGCAATCGCCAGGTAGACCATCTGCCCATTGCCCCAGTCCACCCCCTCGGGGAACTGGATCAGACGAACCCCGGTGCTATGCACCTGATCGCGGGTTTCCGGCGTGCCATGGGGAATCGCGATGCCCTGGCCCAGGTAGGTCGAACCCTGCGCTTCGCGCGCCTGCATCCCGGCCAGGTAGCCGGGCGCAACCAAATCATCGCGCACCAGACGATCGGCAAGCAGCGCCAGCGCCGCCGGTTTATCCGAGGCGCTATGGCCCATCTGGATCTGCGTGACATTCAACTCGAGCATTGAAGATATCCTCTGGCAACTGATGGCGCCCTAGCAGCCTGTCGGACTTGGGACTGTCCTACTGCGAAAGCCTGGATATTGGCTGCTTCTCCCAGTCAAACTCGTTAAATAGAGCGGCTATTCGCCTCGTTTGACTGGAAAAATCCGCTCAATCCCAGACTTTCTCGCTACGGACGCCAAAGTCCGACAGGCTGCTAGCGTGAAGTCCAGGCTATTCGTAAAGAATAGCCACTTGAACTATATGCTGAATCGTTTCACCTAACGACTGGCACGTTACCTGATAATCGGCGATCCTTGAAGCCCTGCCGTCTCCCATCCAGGAATCCACCCGTGAAGCTCAGCGACATCGCCCGTCTGGCCCAGGTTTCCGTCACCACCGCCAGCTACGTGATCAACGGCCAGGCCGATAAACGGCGGATCAGCGCCGCCACAGTGGCGCGGGTACTGGAAGTGGTCGAACGCCATGGCTACCGTCCCGACCAGCAAGCGGCCGGCCTGCGCCGCGGGCAGAGCCGCTGCCTGGGTTTCATCCTGCCGGACCTGGAGAACCCCAGTTACGCGCGCCTGGCCAAGCTGCTCGAACAGCGCGCCCGCGCCGCCGGCTACCAGTTGCTGATCGCCAGCTCCGATGACGACCCGGACAGTGAACGCCAGGTGCTCGAACTGTTCCGCTCGCGCCGCTGCGACGCACTGATCGTCGCCAGTTGCCTGCCCCAGGACGATCCGGCCTATCTGCGACTGCTGGCGGCCGGCGTGCCGGTGATCGCCGTCGACCGCGCCCTCGATCCGGCGCGCATCTGTTCGGTGGTCAGCGACGACCAGCAGGCCGGTGCCCTGCTCACGTCCAGCCTGCTCAGCCCGCCGCCGCGGCATATCGCCCTGATCGGCGCGCGCCCGGAACTGCCGATCAGCCAGGCCCGCGAACGCGGCTTTCGCCAGGCCCTGAGCGACTTCGGCGGCAACATCAGCGTCAGCCATGCCGAACAATTCAACCGCGCCAGCGGCTACCGGCAGATGCGCGCCCTGCTGGACAACCCCGCCGACCTGCCGGATGCACTGATCACCACCGCCTATGTCCTGCTCGAAGGGGTGTTCGATGCCTTGCAGGAACAACCGGGCATCGACGGTCTGCGCCTGGCCACCTTCGGCGACACCCAGTTGCTGGATTTCCTGCCGCTGCGGGTCAATGCGATCTCCCAGCAACACGCACAGATCGCCGAACGCGTCCTCGACCTGGCCCTGCGCGCCATCGAGCAGGACGACTACCAACCCGGCATCGAAGCCATCCCGCGCACCCTCAAGATCCGCCACGCGCTGTAGGAATTCGCGCTCCGACGCCGCGCTGACGCACAGCAAACTGGCGGTAATCGCGCTTGCTGGTCCGCTGGCACCTGTAGGAGCGGCCGGGCGGCGTTCCGCTTTAGCCGCGAATTCTTCGTGGCACAGCAAAG
>NZ_JBFIIG010000077.1:0-18066 GCF_041601375.1 Pseudomonas sp.
GGGCGAATCCGGCAAACGCCTGAGCCGTTACCACATCACCCTGCGCCCGCAACTGGCCTACCTGGCGCACCGCGTGAATCAGCGGATATTCCAGCACCTCAGGGTGGAAAAGATCATCAGCCAGGTGCTGGAAGAACACGGTATCCAGAACAATGCCTACGCCTTTCAGTTCGGCCCGGACGTCTATCCCGAGCGCGAATACTGCGTGCAGTACGACGAGTCGGACCTGCACTTTATCCAGCGTCTGTGCGAGGAAGAAGGTATTCACTACCACTTCCAGCACAGCGAGCAGGGCCATGTGCTGGTCTTTGGTGACGACCAGACGGTGTTCCCGAAACTGCCGGTCACTGCCTACCAGCAGGACAGCGGCCTGGTCGCCGACGAACCGGTGGTCAAGCGCTTCGCCCTGCGCCTGGAAACCCGCAGCAACCGCGTCACCCGCCGCGATTACGACTTCGAAAAACCGCGCCTGCTGATGGAAGCGGCATTCAACAGCGAGTTCGCCCCGGACCTCGAGGACTACGACTACCCCGGCCGTTTCGTCGAGCGCGAGCGCGGCAAACACCTGAGCAAACGCACCCTGGAACGCCACCGCAGCGACTACGAGCTGGCCACTGGTGAAAGCGACCAACCGCTGCTGGTCAGCGGCCACTACCTCGATCTCGGTTCCCACCCGCGCGAGGAGTGGAACCAACTCTGGCTGCTGAGCGAAATCTTCCACCAGGGCAAGCAACCCCAGGTGCTGGAAGAGTCCATCACTAGTGCTCCCTCGCCCCTCCGGGGAGAGGGCTGGGGTGAGGGGCAAACAGGCGACACCGACTTCCAGCAGGGCTACCGCAACCGCTTCAACGCCACGCCCTGGGATGTACTGCATCGCCCACCACTTAACCACCCGAAACCCAAGGTGCTCGGCAGCCAGACCGCCGTGGTCACCGGCCCGCAAGACGAAGAAATCCACTGCGATGAGTACGGCCGGGTCAAGGTGCAGTTCCACTGGGACCGCGAAGGCCAGGGCAACGACAAAACCAGCTGCTGGCTGCGCGTCGCCTCCAGCTGGGCCGGCGACCGCTACGGCGGCATCGCCATCCCGCGAGTCGGCATGGAAGTGCTGGTCACCTTCCTCGAAGGCGACCCCGACCAACCCCTGGTCACCGGCTGCCTGTACCACAAGGAACATGTCGTCCCCTACGACCTGCCGGCGAACAAAACCCGCTCGATCTTCAAGACCCTGAGCAGCCCCGGCGGCGGCGGTTACAACGAACTGCGCATCGAGGACAAGAAAGGCGAGGAGCAGATCTACCTGCACGCCGAGCGCGACTGGGACGAAAACATCGAGCACGACCAGAAAATCCGCGTCGGCAACCAGCGTCACGACACGGTAGAGGCCAACAGCTACAGCGAATTCCAGGTCGAAGAACACCGCACCACCCACGCCGACCGCAAGGTGGAAGCGCGTAGCAACGACCACCTGACCGTCGCCACCACCCAACACGTGAAAATCGGCGTCGGCCAGTTCGTCGAAGCCGGCAACGAAATCCACTACTACGCCGGCAGCAAAGTGGTGATAGACGCCGGCATGGAACTCACCGCCAGCGGCGGTGGCAGCTTCCTCAAACTCGACCCCGGCGGCGTGACCCTCAGCGGCGCAACCATCAAAATGAACTCCGGCGGCGCGCCGGGCAAAGGTTCGGGGATCGGCATTCTGCCGCCGGTGATTCCGTGGGCGGCGGATAAGGACAAGGCGGGCGAAAAGCCGCAACTGGCGTTGGCCAACAGCCCTATGCGTCTGCGCTCCATTGCCAAAGACGACTTATTGCTGAGCGCCCAGTGCCATCAACAACCTAGTGGAACTTGCCCCTTGGAGACCTGCCCATGCGGCAAGAACAGCCAGACCATTTGAATGCAGCGCAGCACGAGCAGCTGCCTGTAGACAACGAACAGTTTTATATCCTTTTGGATGGAGCATTGCTCGAGGCGCCCGCGTTCGCCTACACGCATGACCATAGCCCAACATTGCAACAGCTCTATGCCGGTACTCGGCATAGCAGTGCTATTGAGGTCAGCCCATGTATTGTCCAACCCTCATCTGACAGTGGTCTTTGGGCTGTTGAAGATAAATGGCGCCGTTGCGGCATCGTCATACAGAGCGATGCCGGGATCCAAGTACTCGCCGAGCATCTACGCAGTCTGATCAGTATGCGCTTGCCGTCCGGACAGCTCGCCTATTGCCGCTTTTATGCGCCAAGCCAGCTGAGCCGCCTCCTGAGTAGCTTCACCGAGGGAGAGTTTTCAGCGTTTTCTGGCCCGGTACAGCGATGGTTTGCCTATGACCAAAACACTTGGCTGAGCCTGGGTGCAAGCGACAAAGGACAGCTGCGCCCGGCGGATGATGAAGGCTGGTTCTGCTTGCGCCAGGATCAGCTCGATCTGCTTCAGGCAGATGAAGAACAGTGCTTTATCGAGCGCATGGCAGCCCACTTCGACTGCCCACGGTCCACGATTCCCGAGGGCGTCGCTGCACGTGAGCGCATGGCAACGCTCATCCAACAAGCACGCCTGCTGGGTTTTGACCAGGAGTACCAGTGCACGCACTACCTCGAACTGGCCTGGCGCTTTCCAGAGGAGATTACCGCAGCCGAATTGAGCAGCCTGCTGAACGACCGCAGTCTGGCCGCGGACACACGCCTGGAACAAGCTGAGAGCCGCTTGTTCGGCTTGGCATAAAGGAGATTTGGATATGGATTATCTGGTAAAGGCCGGGGATACCCTGAGCATGATCGCCCGCAGCCACAACACCACGGTCGCCACCCTTATGCGCCTCAACCCGCAGATAGAGAATGCCGACCGTATTACACCCAAGCAGGTCATTCGCCTCCCAGGTGAACAAACCCAACAGCGGCAGACTCGCAACGTGGGTCAGGTCGCTGATTGCAGCGAGTGCGCCGACAAATATGTCGACTTGGTGCACCAGGCCAATGAGATGCTATTCATCCCATTAACGGCGGAAATGCAGCGTGCCTTTCAACAAGAAGAAGCGCGCCTCGAACAACTGATTGCGCAGTTCTACACCGGCCTGCAAGGCACCGCCGAGGCTGTTCGCGAACATAAATCCGCCTTTATTGCCCTGCTTGAAGAAGAACGGGTCATCGATGAGGCCAAACCCAGCGAGCCGTTCCGCCTTACCGAAATTCGCCGCCTTAAGGGCAACAAGCATTACAACTACGTGCGCCGCGATGACTTCTGGCAGCCGGTCAAACGCCAACGTAGCTACTCCATCAAATCGCAAGATGAAGCCAGCCGCCAAGGTTGGTTTGACCCATCAAGTGGCAAGCTCGATACCAAAAAGATGCTCGGTGCCATTGCTGACGATCTGAAGAGTCCCGAACTCAAAGCCTCCTGGACGATCTATGAGGATTTTGCCGATTGGTGCCTGTTGGAATGGCAAGGCAATCTTGCGAGCTGGAAGCCTATAGAAGGCATGGAGCCTATTACCGTGGACGTCGAAGCCCAGGCCCTGCGCTTTGCCATCGGTGCCAGCATGAGTGCCGGCTACGACCCTCTGGAGCGCAGTGCCCATATCGCGGCGCAAGCCAGCACCAGCGCCAGCTTGGTAGAAGCCAAGGGTACTGTGAGCACTACCTGGCCAGCAGAGGGACAAAGCGAGTGGAAGATCATCTACCTCGACGATGCCGGCCAAGCACAGGAGTCCTCCCTGGGCAAATTCCGCGCTAAGGTCGAACTTGAAATCACCGGCTTCGCCGGTGCCAGTGCTTTGCTTACCGCCGATGTGCAAATCGACATGAAGAACGGCATTCCACGCCTCAAAGGCGTTGGTGGCGAAAAATATCAGAAAGCCGGAGAAGGCCCGGCCAAGCTGGCAGCGAGCGCATTCGCCGGGGTCCGCGCCGATGGCAAGCTGGAAGGCAGCATCGAATGGCAGGACACCCTGGCCAGCAAACCCGAGTGGAATGCGATCTGTACCATAGGCGTCGGAGTCGGGGCTGCTTTAGGGCTGGGGCTGGATGCACAGATACTACTCAAGTGGAGCCCTCAAACAGGCAAGTTCTATTTCAATGTACATGCCGGCTTGGTTGCCGGTGCCGGCGCATCCGGCGAACTGGGTGCCGAGGTGGATGTCGGAGAGTTCGTCACTATGTTGCACTGCGTTTACAACGCTTTGCTGGAGGTAGATTTCCGACGGGTGAAAAGTATCGACGTGGGAGCCTTCGCCCAGTTGTGCGACTTTGCACTATATAGTTTGCTAACTGGGTCACCTATTCGGGTAGCGGCTACTGAACTAGGGAGTCAAGCGCTAGATAAAGTAGGAGAAAGTATAAAAATTATATTTAGAAGGCATCAAACATCTCATGCACGTGAAAGCCTAGCAATTCAAGCAGCAGAACATGTTTTACGTGATGCACTGCTGGGCCAAACCAGCTGGCTTCGCCATGCGCCCCCCGAGGTAAAAGGTCGTTTATTAGATACCATCTGCTACGACTATGGCGTAACACCATGGGACTATTACACTTTAGGCGCCAACTCCCGAGAACAAGCCATTCTTACCCTTCTGGAAAGCAGTCAGAGCTGGCGTGATTACGAAGAAACCGTTACTCGAATGAACCCCGAAGGTACAAAAGGCAACTTCGAAGCTAACCGTCAACGTCTGCGGGACTTCATGCGTCTCTATCAAGGCCATCAGCTTGAACCAATTGAGATCCGTTTAAAGCCGGCCCAACCAGTAGCAAACCAACCAGTACGTATCGCCAGGCATATAGAACTTAGTGGAATCCGTTATGCGTAAACAACTAAAGTCAGCGTCTTGCCTGCTGGCTCTGCTCCTGGCCGCTTGCCAGGCTGCCGATCCACCGCCAAAAGATGCATTAGATCAGCAACTAGCAGCGAAACTACCGGAAACCGACTATGCAACTCGGAAAAAGGTACGTGAGCTGCTAAGTAATACACTGACCAACTTGACCTATATCGAAAGTGGTACCTTTACCATGGGCGATTGGGGCGCGCTCAACGAAGATGGAACTTGGCTTCCATACTTTCCACCAACTGCTGAACAGAACAAAGCTCACCAAGTTACTCTGAGTAGCTATTCCCTTGGCAAGTACGAGGCGACTTGGGAAGAATACGACACCTTCTTGCTCGCCACGGGCAGGCCAATTATTTTGCGCGCTACCAACTTGGGTGGAAACTTTAACTTTCAAGAAGAAAAGCGGGCACCTTACTCACAAGACCCGACTGATCCTATGTATATAAAAAGGCCTGCAACTGATCGCTGGCAGGATGCAAAGGACTATTGTCTTTGGCTAGGAGAGCTAACCGGATTGCCTTTCGACTTACCCACAGAAGCCCAATTCGAATATGCCGCCAGGAACCGCGGTGAAAAATGGTTGTTCGCAACTTATAACGGTGAACCAATTGAGCATCAGCATCCATATATAGACCGCCTGAATAGATCTGGAACGCCAGTCGGCACACAACTGCCTCCCAACCCTTTGGGGCTTTATGATATGGGCGAGAATGCCAAAGAGTGGGTTAACGATTGGTATTCGTCCACATATTACAAAGAGAATCCAGAAATTACCGATCCTCAAGGGCCAGACAATGGCACTGAAAAGACCGTAAGAAGTCTGGGAGTTGGCTCCCTAGCTTTCAGCTTCAGTCGTATAGGTCTCCCCGAGAAAATTGATGACGGCCATTTAGTAACCAACGGCTTCCGCTGCGCAGTCAACAGCCCTAAACCTGTAACACTGAAGATTCCAGAATGACTTTCTATCCAGGCATTCGCTATCTTGTGCCCCTTGCCTTTTTTTTGGCATTGCTCGCTGGATGTAGCGACAACTCCAAGCCTCTTACACAAGCAGTATCATCTGCCACCTGTGAGGGCTACGGGGTGCCTGGCTGCTACTACCTACATCGCGCTCCGGAGGAAGACGAAATAAAGTCTTCTCTGGTATCACCACAAAAAATTGAATTAACGACTACCAAACAAAATTTATCGGCATATACCTCCGAGACACTTAGAATCGCCCTCAACGAAGTAGCAATTAACCCAACAGGAGAGATATTCGCCGCTGGAGGCCCTGGCCTTTCCATACTTAAATCTTCCAGAGCTTTGAGTAACTGGAAAATAGATACATTTTCTGGCTGGGGCGACTACCTACGCGGGATAACATTTACAAAGGATGGAGCTGGCTTCGCTGTTGGCAATTCGGCGAGAGTATTCAAAACGATCGCTGGGGGAGACAGCTGGACGCTCTATAACCCCGGCTTCAATTCAGATGATGATCCACATTTAAAAAATCTTGAATACACATTTTCCCGCTCTGCTTTCGCGATTGATTTTTTTGATATCAACAATGGTTTGATTGTCGGCGAAGAATTTATTCTATCCACCCAGAACGGCGGAAAAGACTGGAATAGAGTAAACGCAAAAATAGATGGCCTGGCCTTACAAAAGCTAAGCATTGTTGATCATCAAACTGCATGGACGGTCGGCAGCAACGGCACCATGCTGGTCACTACGGACAAAGGCGCGACCTGGAAACAGGTGAACCTCACCGCGGATGAGGAGGCTCCTCACCTGATGGGGGTCAGCTTTTCCAGCACGACTTCAGGTTGTGTCGGTGGTGAACATCAAGTCTGGTGCACCAGTGATGCCGGCAGCACTTGGGCTCAAGCAGAAATTCAGCCAACGCCTTTCGGCTCGACCATCACCAACCTGAAAATGCAGGATGGAAATAACGGCTGGTTCATCAACCGCACAGGGGCAATCTATAAGACCGAAAACGGAGGAAAAAACTGGAGCCGTTGGCTGAACTTCCCTGAGGTTTCAGGCCAAGTTTTTTCAGATGTTGAACTCTGGGGACTGGCACTGGACAGCAAAAACGTTTGGGCTGTCGGTATGGTGCGTTCGAAAGACGTTGCTCCCAACGTAGTTAATGCGATGAACCCTTTGATCATGAAGTGGGATGCCAAGTGAGCCTGAATTGGCACGGGGCATCGGCCGGCGCGAGGCCAAACGGGCTCACGAGCGCGGTCGCTGAACGCTCATGCAAGTCACTTGTGCATGACGGCTACAGACCCACAACACCGCATTTTGTGAAAGCCAGCGCAAGCATTGCGGTAGCAAAACGCAATCCCTTTAATCCGACTTCCTACTTCGTGAACTCGGTCAACCTGACAGAGCCGGCAATTGCACTTCAATACCCGGCCTTAAGTATCACTTCGCCACCACTCTGCGTGGCCTTCGCTTCCACTCACACTTTCAAGGAGGAAATCGCATGCAAAAACGCTATTACGCCCTCGCCCTGCTAGCCGCCCTAGCCCTCACCGGCTGCACCGGCAATTACAAGTACAGCGACGATCAATACCGCCCCCTGGGCGAACCGCAAGCAGTGAAACGCGGCAACTGACCGCAAGGAGTTAACAACCATGGAACTGGTCTTCGATGTGGTCAGTGCACAGCAGTTCGTGCCAGGTCTATTGACCACCAAAACCTTCAAGCAAGCTGGCGGCATCATTGGTCGGGCGGAGGAGTGCGACTGGGTGATTCCGGATCGCAAGCGCGTGCTGTCCAGCCGGCATGCCGAGGTGAGCTATCGCGATGGCTCGTTCTTTCTCACCGACACCAGCAGCAATGGCATTCAGCTCAAAGACAGCGGTGCCAGCCTGCGTAAGGGCCAGGCGCAACGCATCGAGCATGGCAGTGTGTATTGCTTCGGCGACTTCGAGATCCGTGCGCGGCTGATTCAGGACCCGGCAATGTTCGCCGGCGATATCGGCCGCTCGCAGCCGGCCGGCAGCATCATTCCGGATGACGCCTTCCTCGATCTCGACCCGCTGACCGCCCTCGAGCAGCAGGAGCGGGTGTATGCCGAGGTCGACGACCTGACCGCGATCATCCGCCCGCACACGGTGCAGGCGCAGCAACGCGATTACGCGCAGATCGACGAGGAAAACCTGCAGGTGCCCGAGCTGGTGATGCCGACGCCGGCACCGCAGCCCAAGCGCGCGCCAGAGCCGGTACGCCTGCCGCCAACTTTCTGGGAGAAGTTCGGCGACGCCCTCGGGGTCAAGCTCGACGACCTCGACGACGATGGCCGCGAAGCCCTGGCCCTGCATGCGGCCAAGCTGCTCAAGCAGAGCGTCGGCAGCCTGCAGCAGAGCCTGCGCACCCGCAGCGAGCTGAAGAACGAACTGCGCCTGGCCCTGACCACGGTGCAGAGCGCCGGCAACAACCCGCTCAAGCACACCGCCGACAGCAGCGAGGCGCTGACCGCCCTGCTACGCGGCGGCAAGCCCGGCGCGCTGTCCGCCGAGCAGACCATCAGCCGCAGCTTCCGCGACCTGCAAGCGCACCAGGTGGCGCTGCTCGCCGCCAGCCGCGCGGCGGTCAAGGGCATGTTCGAACAGCTGTCGCCGGAGCAACTGAGCCTGCGTTTCGAGCGCGAAGGGCGCAAGCCGTTGATCGCCACCGCTGGCAGCCGCTGGCGCGCTTACCGTCGTCTGCACAATGCATTGGGGCAGAACGACGACTGGAGCGACCGCCTGTTCGCCCGCGACTTCGCCAACACCTATGAAGAACAGGTTCGCCTGATCGCCACCCTCAACAACGACGTTCAAGGATGATCCCCATGCATCGCTTTTTCCCCCTGGCCCTGCTGGCCGCGTTACTGGCCCTCGGCGGTTGCTCGGCGCTGTCGCCGTATTCCGATATGACCAAGCTCGACCTGAGCATCCGCGGCAGCGAACAGCTCAACCCGGACCTCAATGGCCGGCCCTCGCCGATCGTCCTGCGCCTGATCGAACTCAAGCACCCGGTGGCCTTCGAAAGTGCCGATTTCTTCTCGCTCTATCAGCGCCCGAAAGAAGCCCTGGCGCCGGACATGGTGACCCTCGAAGAGTTCGAGTTGCGCCCGGGCGAGCACCGCGAAATGAAGCTGTCGGTGCAGGAAGGTAGCCGTTACGTCGGCGTGCTCGCCGCCTACCGCGACCTGCCGGAAAGCAACTGGCGCGTGGTGATTCCATTGCAGGAGCAGGAACGCAACAGCAGCGAACTGGTGCTCGATGCCCAGGGCATCAAAGCGCTGGACGACAACGCCAAGGAAGGGAAATAAGCCATGGCCATGCATAAAGTGGTCTGGCAGGAAGGCATGTTGCTGCGCCCGCAGCACTTCCAGCAGAACGACCGTTACTACGACTACCAGTTGAAAACCCGCACGCAAAAACTCGACAGCTATGCCTGGGGCTTTTTCGAGCTGGAGATCGACCGTCAATTCCTCAATATGGGCAAGCTGGTGGTGAGCAAGGCCAGCGGCATCCTGCCCGACGGTACCCTGTTCGACATCGGCGCCGAACGCGAGCCGCTGGCCCTGGACGTGCCACCGAACACCGGCAACACGCCAGTGTACCTGGCCCTGCCGCTGGTCACCGGCAACCATATCGAGAGCCGCCGCCCAGAGCAGCAGGACGTATTGGCGCGCTTTACCGCGTTCGACGAGGAAGTCGCCGACTCCAACGCCGGCGACAGCGCCTCCAGCCAGGTCAGCTGCGGCCGCCCGGACTTCCGGCTGCTGCTCGGCGAGCAGCAGAGCGACCAGGCCTACGTCAAATTGCAGCTGTGCGATGTGCTCGACACCACCCCGGACGGGGTGATCAGCATCGACCCGGAGTTCATCCCGACCTACGTCAACTTCCAGGCTTCCGGCTATCTGCTCAGCTGCCTCAAGGAAGTGATCAGCATGCTCGCCCACCGTGGCGACATCCTCGCCGAGCGGATTCGCGCCACCGGCAAGGTCGGCGGCGCGGAAGTCGGCGACTTCATGATGCTGCAGCTAATCAACCGCTTCGAGCCGGTGCTGCGTCATTATCTGGGCATCGAACAGGTGCACCCTGAGCATATCTACCGCGAGCTGCTCGGCCTGCTCGGCGAGCTGGCGACCTTCTCCAGCGAGATCAAGCGTCCGCGCCTGGAGGGCCGCTACCTGCACAGCGACCAGGGTTTGAGCTTCCGCAAGCTGATGGACGCGATCCGCCAGGTGCTGTCGATGGTCCTGGAACAGCACGCCATCGAACTGCTGCTGCAACAGCGTCAGTACGGCATTCAGGTGTCGCCACTGCACGACCACAAGCTGCTCGGCACCTCTTCTTTCGTCCTCGCCGCCAGCGCCCAGTGCGACTCGGAAGAGCTGCGCAATCGCTTGCCGGCGCACCTCAAGGTCGGCCCGGTGGAGAGCATCCGCCAACTGGTCAACCTGCACCTACCGGGGATCAAGGTCAAACCGCTGCCGGTGGCGCCGCGGCAGATCCCGTTCCACTCGGGCAAAACCTACTTCGCCTTGGAGCTCGGCTCCGAGGAACTGGCGCAGCTGGAACGCTCCGGCGGCTTCGCCTTCCACGTGTCCGGCGAGTTCTCCGGGCTTGAGCTGAAATTCTGGGCGATCAGGAACTGACGATGACTACCAAGGAAATGGAATACGGCCAGGACGACAAAACCGTCATCCTCAACCGCAAGGGCGATGCCCCCGCGCACAGCCCGCTGACCGACTTCGCCGCGCCGCCGAAATTCGAGCAGCTGGAAGAGCGGATGATTTACGCCGCCCGTCTGCGCCCGGCGGAAACCTTCAATATCAGCCTCAACCCGCTGGTCGCGGCGGCGTCCAACCTGCTCTCGGAAGTGGTGCGGCTGAAGCACAGTTTCGAGAGCGAAGACCTGCACGCGCTGCACCAGCGTCTGTCCAGCGCGATCAAGCTGTTTGAGCACCGCGCCCTGCACGAAGGAGCCGAAAGCAGCCAGGTGATGGCCGCGCGTTACGTGCTCTGCACCGTGGTCGACGAGGCCGTGGTGACCACGCCCTGGGGCAATGAGAGCGAGTGGTCGCAGATGAGTCTGCTGTCGAGCTTCCACAACGAAACCTTCGGCGGCGAGAAGTTCTTCCAGCTGCTCGAGCGCCTGTCGCGCAACCCGGTCAAGCACCTGCCGATGCTCGAACTGATGTACCTGTGCCTGTCCCTGGGTTTCGAGGGCAAGTACCGCGTATTGCCGCGCGGCATGCTTGAACTGGAAGCGGTGCGCGACAGCCTCTACCGGCAGATCCGCCAGATGCGCGGCGACGTGCCGCGGGAAGTCTCGCCGCACTGGCAGGGCCTCAAGGATACCCGCCGGCGCCTGGTGCGCATCGTGCCCTGGTGGCTGGTGGCGCTGTTCACCCTGATGTGCCTGGCCGTGATGTACGGCGGTTTCGCCTGGGTACTGGGCGAACAGCGCGAAACGATTTTGCAGCCGTACGAGCAACTCGACCCGTCCGCGGGTGTAAGCATGGATGATCAGAAATGAAGAGCTTTTTCGGCAAGTTAGCCGCCTTTTTCCGCAAGACCTGGGTCTGGAGCCTGTGCCTGGTATTGGTCCTGGCGCTGCTGGTGTGGTTCGTCGGCCCGTTGCTCGCAGTCGACGATTACAAGTTCTGGGAGTCGGCCACCAGCCGCCTGCTGACCATCAGCGGCTTGTTCCTGATCTGGGGCCTGGCCATGGTCTTCGCCAGTTGGAAGGCCACCGCGCGCAAGAAGGCCGAGGAAGACGACGCCGACGCCCAGGAGCGCCTGCGCCGCGAAGGCATGATCAACGAGGAGCAGATCGAACTGCGCCAGCGCTTCAAGCAGGCGCTGCACACCTTGAAACGCTCCAGCCTGTACCGCGGCCGTAGCGAGAAGTGGCGCAACGAGCTGCCCTGGTACCTGCTGCTCGGTCCCCAGGGCAGCGGCAAGACCAGCCTGCTGGACTTCTCCGGTCTGGACTTCCCACTTAACCGCGGCGAGCAACAGCGCCTGACCAAGGACGTCTCCGGCACCCGTTACGCCGATTGGTATTTCGCCGATCACGCGGTGCTGATCGACACCGCCGGGCGCTACCTGACCCAGCCCGACCCGCAGATCGACGGCCGCGCCTGGGACTGCCTGCTCGGCCTGCTGCGCAAGCGCCGCGCGCGTCCGCTGAATGGTGTGCTGGTGAATATCCCGCTCGAACACCTGCAAGGTGGCAGCGAGATCGAACTGGAAAACCTCGCTCGCCAAACCCGTCAGCGCCTGCATGAAATCAATCAGCGCCTGGGCGTCGATGTGCCGGTGTACCTGGTACTGAGCAAAGCCGACAAGGTGATGGGCTTCGACGAGTTCTTCGATCAACTGTCGCGCGAAGAAAGCGATCAGGTGCTCGGCGCCAGCTTCCGCAAGGAGCAGAACGCCACCGACGTGCAGGTGATCCGCCAGGAGTTCGAAGAACTGCTGCGCCGCCTCAACAGCCAGGTGATCCTGCGCATGCACCAGGAGCGCGACACCCAGCGCCGCGGCCGTATCCTAGATTTCCCGCATCAGCTTGGGCTGATCGGCGAGCGTCTGTGCCTGTTCAGCGAGCTGGCCTTTACCGGCAACCGCTACCAGCGCGCCAGCCAGTTGCGCGGCTTCTACCTCACCAGCGCACCGGAACTGAACAGCCAGCTCGACCCGAGCACCAGCGGCATCGGCCGCAACCTCGGCCTGGCCAGCAGCGCCCTGCCGACCTTCCGCAGCGGTCGTGCCCGCTTTATCAACCACGTACTGAGCCGAGTGATCTTCCCGGAAGCGGACCTCGCCGGTCTCGACCAGAAAGAAGTGCGCCGTATCGATTGGGGCCAGCGCGCCATGTACGCCACCGCCTTCGTCTTCCTCGCGCTGTTCGGCGCGCTCTGGGCCAACGGCTTCTCCGGCAACCATGATCGCCTGGAACAATTGCGCGATATCGCCCAGCAGCTGACCCAGCAACGCGCCGGCATCGGCGCCCAGGACGACGCCCTGCAAACCCTCAAGGCCCTGGACAGCAGCTATGCCGCGACCCAGGTGTTCCCGCCGGTGGATGACGCGGCCTATGTGCAGCGCGGCGGTCTGTATCAGGGCGAGAAAGTCGACCCGACCCTGCAACGCGTGTACCGCGGCGAGCTGGAAAACCTGCTGCTGTCGCGCGTCGGCCGTCAGCTGGAAGCGCAAGTTCGCGCCAACTTGGGCGACCGCGAGCGCCTGCTCAACAGCCTGCGCGCCTACCTGATGCTCAATCTCGAAGAGCGTCGCGACAACGCCTTCCTGCAGGAGTGGCTGGCCGCCGACTGGTCGCTGCGCTATGCCGGCAACAGTGCCGGCCAGCGTGGTCTCAATCAGCACTTCGAGCGTCTGCTGTCGGAGTCGTTCGCGCCCTACTCGCTCAATGATCCCCTGGTCGCCCAGGCCCGTCAGGTACTGCGCAGCGAGTCGCTGGCCAACGTGGTCTACCGCATGCTCCGCGAACAAGCGCGCAGCCTGCCGGAGTACCGCCTGAGCCAGAAACTCGGCCCGCAAGCCGCAGTGTTCGCCGGCAGCGACTACGCCATCCCGGGCTTCTACACCCAGGTCGGCTATCAGAAAACCTTCACCGCCAAGGGCGCCGACCTGGTGCGCGATATCCTGCGCGACAACTGGGTACTCGGCGAAGGCGACACCCTCAGCAGCAACGACCTCAGCCGCCTGCTGGTGGAAATGGAGCAGCTGTACTTCCGCGACTACGCCAACTACTGGGGCGAAGCCCTGGCGCAGTTGAGCCTGGAGCCGATCGGCAGCGCCAATCAGGGTGCGCTGCAACTGGCCGGCCTCACCGCGGCCAACTCGCCGCTGCTGCAACTGCTGGTGGAAGTACGCGACAACACCCGCTTCAAGGGCATGGCCGAAGCCGCGGACAGCGCAGGCGATGCCGCCGATGCGCTGAAAGGCGCCAGAGGCAAGCTGGGCAAGGTCGCCAAGATCGCCGGCGCCGCCGCCGAACAGGCGCAAGCGGCGCTGGTGAAGAACCTGCCGGACACCGCCCGGAAAACCCTGGAGCGGCGCTTCGAGCCGCTGCACCGTTTGCTCGACGACAACGGCGGCGCCGGCCCGGAACTGGCCGCGACCCTGCAAGCGCTGGACGATCTGCAGCGCCAACTGGCCAGCCTGGCCCACGCCAGCGCCCCGGAGCAGGCGGCGTTCGAACTGGCCAAGGCGCGCATGGGCGGCAGACGCGATGCCATCAACCAGGTGCGCAGCAGCGCCGCGCGCCTGCCGCAACCGGTCGGCAACTGGCTCGGCCTGCTCGCCGAAGACAGCTGGATGTTGGTGCTCAACGACGCCTACCACTACCTCAACCAGCGCTATAAGAGCGAGCTGTACGCCGCTTACAAGGGCTCGTTGAAGCAGCGTTATCCGTTCAGCGCGCACAGCGAAAGCGACGTGGCGATTGCCGACTTCCGTGAGTTCTTCAAGGCCCAGGGTATCGCCGAGCGCTTCTTCGACGGCTACCTCAAGCCCTTCGTCAGCGGCAGCGCCGGCCAGTACCAGGTACGTCGCATCGACGGCCGCGGCTTGCCGCTGTCGCGCGAGTTCCTGCTGCAGATGAGCCACACGCAAACCATCCGCCGCAGCTTCTTCGCCGAGAACCCCAACGAGCCGAAAGTGCTGTTCAAGCTCGAGCCCTACTCGCTGGATTCCAGCCTGGGTCGTGCGGACTTCCGCTTCGGCAGCCAGCGCATGGAATATCGCCACGGGCCGATCGTGCAGACCGCCTTCAGCTGGCCGGCCGAGGCCAACGAGGGCCGCACCAGCCTGGTGGTCGAGGAACTCGGTGGGCATAAGGTCGGCATCGAAATGAACAGTGGGCCTTGGTCGCTGTTCCGCCTGCTCGACCTGATGAGCGTCGACTACCACAGCGGTCGCGACGTGCTGATGCTCAAGGCCGACCTCGGCGGCCGCCACGCCAACTACCTGTTGCACAGCCAGCGCTCGCCGAACCCCTTCGACCTCGACCTGCTACGCGGCTTCAAGCTGCCGGCAACGCTCTGATGACGGAGGCCATCGTCAGCGCGTGGCGTAGCGCCGCGCGCACCGAGACCGGCAAGGTGCGGGGGCGCAACGAAGATGCGTTCCTGGCCCTGCCGGAGCAGGGCCTGTGGGTGGTCGCCGATGGCATGGGCGGGCACCAGAACGGCGCTCTGGCCAGCCGCCTGATAGTCGAGTCGCTGGCCGAGCCCAGCGAAGGCGACCTGCAACAACGCCTGGCCGAACTGCGCAAGCGCCTGCACGGGCTCAACCGCCGCCTCGGCCAGGAATTGACAGTGACCGCCGCGCAACCGGACCCGGTGATCGGCAGCACCGTGGTCGCCCTGCTGATCGACGGCGACCGCGCCGCCTGCATCTGGGCCGGCGACAGCCGCTGCTACCTGTGGCGCGGCAGCCGCCTGTACCAACTCAGCCGCGATCACTCGCTGCTGCAACAGCTGATCGACGAACAGCAGCTGAGCCCGGCCGAGGCCGCGCGTCACCCGGCGGCCCACGCCCTGACCCGCGCCATCGGCGCCAGCGAAGAGCTGAAGCTGGAGATTCTCGAACTGGATATCCTGCCCGGCGATGCCTTTCTGCTGTGCAGCGACGGTCTCTATCAGGATCTGTCGGCCGACCAACTGGGCGCCGCACTCAATCTGCCGTCGCCGCAGCTGACCCTCAATCGCTTGTTCCAGCGGGTGCTCGACGGCCCGGCGCGGGACAACCTGAGTGCGGTGGTGATCCGCCGATGAGGAGCCAAGGATGAGCGAACAGTTGCTCGACGAGCCGTTAGCGGTAACTGACGAGGCCAGCAACCTGACCTATTTCGCCCTGGCCGCCACTGCGGCCAAACCGGCGGAAAAGGCGCCCAGGCCGGTAGTCAGCGAACTGCCGGAGGTGCTCGGCGGGCGCTACAGGATCGAGCGCCTGCTCGGAGTCGGCGGCATGGGCGCGGTGTATCGCGCCCGTGACCTGCTGCGCGAACAGTTCGGCGACCCCGAGCCCTATGTGGCGCTGAAAACCCTCAGCGACGACTTTGCCGAATACCCGGACGCCAACTCCCTGCTCTACAGCGAATTCGCCCTTACGGCACGGCTCACCCATCCCCATGTGGTGCGCCTGTTCGGCTTCGAGGTCGACGTGCCGAGCCAGCGCGCCTTTCTGATCCTCGAATTGCTCAAGGGCTTGACCCTCGATCAATTGCTCTGCGAGCGCCCCGAAGGTTTGCCCTGGAGCGAGCTGCAGGAAATCGCCATCGCCCTGCTCGACGCCCTGAGTTATTCGCACAGCCTCGGCGTGCTGCATGGCGACCTGAAGCCCAGCAATGTGATGCTCGCCGAAGACGGTTTGCGCCTGTTCGATTATGGTCTCGGCCAGCCGGTGGAAGGTCTGCTGCCCGGCCTGCCGCGTCTGTGCCGCAACCGCTTTACCGCCTGGACCCCGCGTTACGCCGCGCTGGAATTGCTCGACGGCGCACCGCTGTCCGCCGCGGCCGATGTCTATGCCCTGGCCTGCGTGCTTTACGAGTTGGCCAGCGGCCGTCATCCGTTCCGCCGCCTCAGCGCCAAACAGGCCAAGGCGATGGAGCTGGATAAGCAACTGCAACGGCCGGAGCAATTGCCGGCGCACTGCTGGCCGGCGTTGCGTACCGCCCTGGCATTCGAGGAGGCGCAGCGCGGCATCGATTGCGCGCGGTTGCTGGCGGTGTTTCGTCGGCCGCCGCCAAGCCGCTGGTCGCGTTGGTTGGGACGCAGCTGAACTCAGCTGATGCAGCATCAATGGACGATCTTTTTACAAGGAAATGAGCATGTTCAACCCGGCCAATGAAACCCACTTCAGCCTGACCATCGAAGGCCTCGAACACGATCTGCAAGTGCTCGAATTCAGCGGCCGCGAGGCGATCAGCCAACCCTATCGCTTCGAACTGGAGTTGATCAGCGAACGGCCGGACCTCGACCTGCAAAGTCTGCTGCACCAGCCCGCCTTCCTCGCCTTCACGCCTGACGAGCTGGGCGTACACGGCTTGATCTACCAGGTCGCCCAGGGCGAGTCCGGCAAGCGCCTGACCCGCTACACGATCTCCCTGGTGCCGCAGCTCAGCTACCTGACCCACCGCCACAACCAGCGCATCTTCCAGCACCTGACGGTGCCGCAGATAGTCGCCCAGGTGTTGCAGGAGCACGGCATCCAGGCTAACGCCTACCAATTCCAGCTCGGCCCGACGGTCTATCCCGAGCGCGATTACTGCGTGCAGTACGACGAATCGGACCTGCATTTCATCCAGCGCCTGTGCGAGGAAGAAGGTATCCACTACCACTTCCAGCACAGCCCGCAGGGCCACGTGCTGATCTTCGGCGACGACCAGAGCGCCTTCGACAAACTCGGCCAGCCCACCGCCTACCTGCAGGACAACGGCATGACCGCCGACGAGCCGGTGGTCAAACGCCTCAAAGTGCGCCTGGAAACCCGCACCAGCCGCACCACCCGCCGCGACTACGATTTCGAACAGCCACGCCTGCTGCTGGAAGCTGCCTTCAAAGCCGAGCGCGACCCCGAAACCAAACCGTTGCCGGACCTGGAAGACTACGACTACCCCGGCCGTTACACCGACCGCACCCGCGGCAAACACCTGAGCCAACGCCACCTCGAACGCCACCGCGCCGACTACCGCCTGGCCGAAGGCCGCAGCGACCAACCGAAACTGCTCAGCGGCCACTTCCTCGAACTCTCCGACCACCCGCGCCCGGACTGCAACGACCTCTGGCTGCTGCACGAAGTCATCCACCAGGGCAAACAACCGCAAGTGCTGGAAGAATCGGTGACCAGCCATGCCGAGCTCAGCGATGGTTTCCAGCAGGGCTACCGCAACCGCTTCACCGCCACTCCTTGGGACGTGCCCTACCGCCCACCGCTGGCACACCCCAAACCCCGCGTGCTCGGCAGCCAGAGCGCCGTGGTCACCGGCCCTGCCGGCGAAGAAATCCACTGCGACGAATACGGCCGGATCAAAGTGCAATTCTTCTGGGATCGCTTGGGTGCGGCCGACGACAAAACCAGCTGCTGGCTGCGCGTCTCCAACAGCTGGGCCGGCGACAACTACGGCGGCATCGCCATCCCGCGCATCGGCATGGAAGTGCTGGTCACCTTCCTCGAAGGCGACCCCGATCAACCCCTGGTCACCGGCTGCCTGTACCACAAGGAACA
>NZ_JBFIIG010000078.1:0-17910 GCF_041601375.1 Pseudomonas sp.
CATGGCCCGCTCCTACAGGTCTTTGTGCAGATTTAATTTCTATATATAAAATAATGAGCTATTTTTTGTTTGATAAGAACGGATTTATCCGCGAAAACTCTCGAACAAACAAAAGCAATGAAAAAGCCCCGGCCTGTTAAGGCCGGGGCTTTGTTGTCGCGGGCTCGGTCGGGACGCGAAGTCCTGACCGGCCGAAGCAGTGGCGCTTAGCCGAACTGGTTCATGGTGTTGTCTTTACCGCTTGCTTTCAGAGCCGCTTCGCCAGCGAAGTACTCTTTATGGTTGTCGCCGATGTCGGAGCCAGCCATGTTCTGGTGCTTGACGCAGGCGATGCCCTGACGCAGTTCCTGACGCTGAACACCTTTGACGTAGGCCAGCATGCCTTCTTCTGCGAAGTACCCTTTGGCCAGGTTGTCGGTGGACAGCGCGGCGGTGTGGTAGGTCGGCAGGGTGATCAGGTGGTGGAAGATGCCGGCTTGAGCCGAACCGTCACGCTGGAAGGTGCGGATCATTTCATCGGCACGCAGCGCCAGTTCGGTTTCGTCGTACTCCACGCTCATCAGCTTGGCGCGGTCGTAGGCGGAAACGTCTTTGCCTTCGCCGACCATGATGTCGAACATCTGCTGACGGAAGTTCAGGGTCCAGTTGAACGACGGGCTGTTGTTGTAGACCAGCTTGGCGTTCGGGATCACCTTGCGGATCTCGTTAACCATTTCGGCGATCTGACCGACGTGCGGCTTCTCGGTTTCGATCCACAACAGGTCGGCACCGTTCTGCAGCGAGGTGATGCTGTCCAGTACGCAGCGCGCTTCGCCGGTGCCCTTGCGGAACTGGAACAGGTTGCTTGGCAGGCGCTTGGGACGCAGCAGTTTGCCTTCGCGGTTGAGTACCACGTCGCCGTTTTTCAGGTCGGCAGTGGAGACTTCGTCGCAGTCGAGGAAGGCGTTGTACTGGTCGCCCAGGTCGCCCGGCTCGTTGGTTACGGCGATCTGCTTGGTCAGGCCAGCACCCAGGGAGTCGGTACGGGCAACGATCACGCCGTTGTCGATTCCCAGCTCGAGGAAGGCGTAGCGAACGGCAGCGATCTTGGCGAGGAAGTCGGCGTGCGGAACGGTCACTTTACCGTCCTGGTGGCCGCACTGCTTCTCGTCGGAAACCTGGTTCTCGATCTGGATGCAGCAGGCGCCTGCTTCGATCATGCGCTTGGCCAGCAGGTAGGTGGCTTCCGGGTTACCGAAGCCAGCGTCGATGTCGGCGATGATCGGTACGATGTGGGTTTCGTAGTTGTCGATCTGGCTCTGGATGTCAGCGGCCTTGGCGTTGTCACCAGCGGCGCGGGCAGCGTCCAGGGCGGTGAACAGCAGGTCCAGTTCGCGCGAGTCGGCCTGGCGCAGGAAGGTGTACAGCTCTTCGATCAGGTCGGAGACGGCAGTCTTCTCGTGCATCGACTGGTCCGGCAGCGGGCCGAACTCGGAACGCAGGGCCGCGACCATCCAGCCGGACAGGTAGAGGTAGCGCTTGTCAGTGGTCTTCAGGTGCTTCTTGATGGAGATCATCTTCTGCTGACCGATGAACCCATGCCAGCAGCCCAGGGACTGGGTGTAGACGGAAGAGTCGGCGTCGTACTCGGCCATGTCCTTACGCATGATGTCGGCGGTGTATTGGGCGATTTCCAGACCGGTCTTGAAGCGGTTCTGGGCGCGCATGCGGGCCACGGACTCCGGGTTGATAGCGCTCCAGCTGTTGCCGTTGGTCTCTTTCAGAGCGGCTACTGCCTTGATGTCGTTTTGATAAGCGGACATGGTCAATCCTTCAATGTAAGTGTTTGGTTGAGCACCGACTTTCCCACTCAAAACCTGTGAGGGTCATGGTTGCGGGGCTCACAGCAGTACGAGAGAAAGTGACCAGGACGCGGTTGCAGTCGGGAGGAGGGGGGACGAAACGAACAGTGCGTTTGACTACAGCTGCTGCAAATGATCGGGTCATTTGGCGTCTACCGGATCAAAGATGCCGTTGGACGACTCAGTGGGCTGTAACTGTCTGCTGGCTGCTACGTTGAAGCGCTTCCCCGTCCCTCAGGACAACTTCGTTCCAGTCGCAATCTCGTCGAACGGCCTTGTGGGCTTTACAACACGGATCGGCTCTGGCGGTGAGCTGGAGCACGACCCGGAGACCCTTTTCAGGGCCCCTGATTAGCGGGAGCGAGGCCATGATGCCTCTGCTAAAAGTGTTCGTCAAACGTTTTGTAGTGCTTTTTTATGACTACTACATAAGTATTAGGATGACCGGCGGGTCAGTGATTGCGGAAGTATCAGCCTCCGTTGCGAGGCTGTCGCTGCGGGTTCGCGATCAGCCTCGCAAGGCAAAAAGACCAGGTCATCTGGTGCGCTAAACGTGCCGCATGTCCTGCCTGGCGCAACCTCGCCGAGGGTCGCTGCAGGCGGGCGTCGTTACGGCTTTTCGCTGCTGCGCTGGCTTTAGTCGGCGATCTCGACCTTGACCCGCAGGGTCATGTCCTCGCGCCCCTGGGTCGAGCGCTGGCGCAGGACGCCGCCGTGCTCGGCCTGGCTCTGTTGGTTGACGCCGCCGATACTGATCCATTGCCCAAGCCGGCCGCTGACTCGGGTATTGGTGCTCTGGATGTCGATTACCCCGGGCTGCGATTGGCTCAGGCGGTCGCGATTGCTGCTGATATCGATATGCACGATTTCGCCGGTGAGGCTGGCGGTCACGTAGAAGCCGCGCGTGACGTCGCGGTATTCGGTGCTGTTGTACACCTGGCCGTAGGCGTCGCGCTGGGTCGAGCGCAAGGGCACGCTCTGGCCGACCTGGATCAGCGCCGGGTAGCCCTCGGTGGCTTGTACCTGTTGGGTGCCGCCGCCACGGCTGTCGGTGGTGCGGTTGATGATGCGCACCTGATCGCGGCCGTTGCTTTCGCCGCGGCCAATCTGCACCTGGGCATCGCCGGCGCTTATTGTGCCGTCGGCACGGTAGCCGCGGTCGCTCTGGTAGCTGGACTCCGAACTGTCGACGCTGATCAGCAGGCGCCGTGGGCGGGTATCCAGCTGTTCGAGCAATTGGCGGACTTCCTCGATCTTGGCCGGCGCGGCGTTGACGATCAACTGGTTGCCGTAGGCGTTGGCGCGGCCGTCGTTGCCCAGCAGCGATTGCACCAGCGGCAGCACATCGTCGGCGGTGCGGTAATTCAGCGCGATGACCTCGGTGGCCGCACTGAGCGGTAGGGCGGTGCTGAGCAGCAGGGCCGCGAGCAGGGTACGCGCACTCATAGCAGGAAACTCCTTGCATCGGGGTCGGTGATGCTGGTCTGCCAGGCCTGATCGAATTGCGCCTGGCGCAAGCGCACGCGGGCAGGGTCCTGGTACAGCGCATAACCGGCACACTGCGCGGGGTCGGGGCGCAGCAGCAAGCCGCGGCCATCGGCCAGTAAAAAGGCCACCTCCTCAGCGGGGTGGTCCGGGTACAGCTTGCGAATCTGCAGGTTGCTCGGCAGGCGGCGCGCCAGACCGAGCAGGCGGTGGCCCTGTTTCACCGCGCGACCGAGGTCCTTGACCAGGATGCGCAGGCGGTTCTTCGGGCTGGCCAGGAGGAAGCGGGTGCAGGCCTCCTGGATGCTGCTGTGGTGATACAGCCAGGGGTCGAGGTCGGCGCTGTAGATGCACAGGCTGCGCCGAGCCTGCTGGAGCATGGCCAGCGTGTGGGCACGGGCCAGCTCCGGCTGATCGAAGCGCTCCAGCGCCAGGTGTTCGCCGAGGATGAACGGTGCCGGTTCTGCCTGCGGGTTTTCGCCCGGGGCCGATTCGGGATTGCGCACGGCAAAACGCCCCGGCGACTGAAACTCGATGGCGGGAAGCGCTGCTGGCTCGTGGCTCTCGGTTGCGTCTGACGGGGCGTCTTGGTTCATTCTGACCTCACGGCTAGCAGGCTGTTGAAAAACTACCTGTGTTGGCAATACTGCGTTAAAAACGGCCTCAAAATGCTCATTTACAGCTCGTAAACTCCGCTTTTGATTCGCTACGCTCACCCCTTCGGGGCCAGCCTGCGGCTGTTACTGCGCTACGCTACGTTTCGGCCGTTTTTGCCTTGTCTTGCCTGCCTCGCCTACGTTTTTCAACGGCCTGCTATTGACTGTGGCGCACCATGTCCACATGGGGAATACCGGCGTCGAGGTATTCACCGCTGACGATGGCAAAGCCAAGCCTTTCATAGAAAGGCGTGGCCTGCACCTGGGCGCTGAGCATTTGTTGCTGCAGACCACGCTTTTCCGCTTCCGCGATCACCGCGCGCAGCAGCGCATCACCGACTTTCAGACCGCGCCAGTCCTTGAGCACCGAAACCCGGCCGATATGCCCGTCCGGCAGCAGGCGCGCGGTACCGATCGGGTAATCGCCCTCGTAGACGAGAAAGTGCAGGGCCTCGGCATCCTCGGCATCCCACTCCAGTTCCGGCGGCACCGCTTGCTCGGCAATGAATACCGTCTCGCGAATGCGCCGCAGGTCGGCGTTGTCCTTTTGCCAGTCGGCCAGGCGCACGTGAATGCTATTCATCGGCAAACTCCAGACTACCCTGTTTGGCCAGCTCCAGAAGCAGATTACGCCCTTCGTCATCGGCCAGCCATGGCGCAAGGTTGTCCAGATGCAGCGCGTCGGCCGAGCAGATCAGCTTGAGCAGATCGCGCTGGCTGGCAGACAGCAGACGGCTCTGGCCACTGGCGAACAGCACCAGGTCTTCGCCGACTTCGGACCAGGCCAGGCGTGCGCTGGGGTTGCGGATCAGCACGGCACCCTCTTGCAGGCTGCCGAGGAAGGCCGGTTCGTCGATCTCGATTCCGGCGATCAGTTCCGGATAGCGCGGTTCGGTCATGAACTGGCCGAACCAGGTCATCAGCAGGCGTTCATCGCTCATGTGTTCATTGAGCAGGGCTTTCAGGCGATCCAGAGAGTCGCGCTGGATCTGGTGCGGATCGCTGGTCGGCTGCGCATCGGCGTCGCTGTAGCGGTCTTCATCCGGCAGGAACTGGCCGAGAAAGTCGGTGAAATGGGTCAGTACTTCGGCGGCGCTAGGCGCGCGGAAGCCTACGGAATAGGTCATGCAATCATCCTCTGCGGTACCACAGTGGGCCAGGAGCGGCGGCAGATAGAGCATGTCGCCGGGCTCCAGGACCCATTCTTCAGTTTTAGCGAATTCGGCAAGGATCTTCAGATCTGCGTGTGGCAGCAGCGGGCTGTCGGAGTTGCACATCTGGCCGACCTGCCAGCGGCGCTTGCCGTAGCCCTGGAGCAGGAACACATCGTAGTTGTCGAAGTGCGGACCGACGCCGCCGCCAGGTGCGGCAAAGCTGATCATCACGTCGTCGATGCGCCACTTGGGCAGAAACTTGAATTCCTCGAGCAGTTCGGCCACTTCCGGGACGAACTGGTCGACGGCTTGCACCAGCAGGGTCCAGTCGCGCTCTGGAAGCTGGGCGAAGGCGTCTTCGGCGAACGGGCCGCGGCGCAATTCCCATGGCCGCTCGCCGTGCTCGATGACCAGGCGCGACTCGATTTCCTCTTCCAGGGCCAGGCCGGCCAGTTCGTCCGGCGAGATCGGGCTCTCGAAGCCGGGCATCGCCTGGCGTACCAGCAGGGGTTTCTTCTGCCAGTAGTCGCGCAGGAACTCACGGGCCGTCAGGCCGCCCAACAGCTGCAGCGGAGTATCAGGATTCATCGCTAAGCCCTTGAAATAAATAAAAGCCCAAAAATAAAAACGCCCGGCACTGCCGGGCGTGCAAAGGACTCGAGCGGTTAAATGCGCTTGGCCTGGGCCACTGCATTGCCGATGTAGTTGGCTGGGGTCAGCAACTTCAGCTCGGCTTTGGCTGCGGCCGGCATGTCCAGGCCGTCGATGAAAGTCTGCAGCGCTTCGGCGCTGATGCCCTTGCCGCGTGTCAGCTCTTTCAGCTTCTCGTAGGGGTTTTCGATCGCATAGCGGCGCATGACGGTCTGGATCGGCTCGGCCAGCACTTCCCAGCAGGCATCCAGATCATCAGCAATACGTTGAACATTCAGCTCCAACTTGCTGATTCCCTTGAGACTTGCCTCATAGGCAATAACGCTATGGGCGAAGCCGACCCCCAGGTTGCGCAGCACGGTGGAGTCGGTCAGGTCGCGCTGCCAGCGCGAGATCGGCAGCTTGCTGGCCAGGTGCTGGAACAGCGCGTTGGCGATGCCGAGGTTGCCTTCGGAGTTCTCGAAGTCGATCGGGTTGACCTTGTGCGGCATGGTCGAGGAGCCGATTTCGCCGGCGATGGTGCGCTGCTTGAAGTAGCCCAGGGAGATATAGCCCCAGATATCGCGATCGAAGTCGATCAGGATGGTGTTGAAGCGGGCGATGGCGTCGAACAGCTCGGCGATGTAGTCGTGCGGTTCGATCTGCGTGGTGTAGGGGTTGAACTGCAGGCCCAGGTCGCCTTCGATGAAGGCGCGGGCGTTGGCCTCCCAGTCGACCTGCGGATAGGCCGATAGGTGGGCGTTGTAGTTGCCCACGGCGCCGTTGATCTTGCCCAGCAGCGGTACAGCCGCGACCTGGGCGATCTGCCGCTCGAGGCGATAGACCACGTTGGCCAGCTCCTTGCCCAGGGTGGTCGGCGAGGCCGGCTGGCCGTGGGTACGCGAGAGCATCGGCACGTCGGCGAATTTCACCGCCAGCTCGCGGATGGCCTCGGCAGTCTGGCGCATCAGCGGCAACAGCACGGTGTCGCGGCCTTCGCGCAGCATCAGGGCGTGGGACAGGTTGTTGATGTCCTCGCTGGTGCAGGCGAAGTGGATGAACTCGCTGACGTTATCCAGCTCCGGCAGCTTGGCGGCCTGTTCCTTGAGCAGGTACTCCACGGCCTTGACGTCGTGGTTGGTGGTGCGCTCGATCTCTTTGACGCGTTCGGCGTGCTCGAGGGCGAAGTTGTCCGCCAGTTGGTTGAGTACCGCCTGGGCTTCAGCCGAGAAGGCGGGGACTTCGCCGATGCCTTCGTGGGCCGCCAGGCGTTGCAACCAACGCACTTCGACCAGAACGCGAAAGCGGATCAGGCCGTATTCGCTGAAAATGGGGCGCAGGGCGCTGGTTCTGCCGGCATAGCGGCCATCAACGGGGGAAACCGCGGTGAGCGAGGAAAGCTGCATAAGAGGGCGTTCTCGGACAATCGGCTGACGAAAAGGGCGCATATCATACATTAAATCGTCGCTCTGGCCGCGTTTGCTCGCTAGCCGTTCAGCGGCTGCGTCGGGCAATCGACAGAAGGCTGGCGGCGAAAATCAGGGCGGCACCGATCAGCGAGGTCGGATCCGGGGTTTCGCCCCAGCGCAGCCAGGCGATCACGCCGGCAAAGACGATGGCCAGGTAAGCAAAGGGCCCAATCAACCCGGGCGGCGCCATGCCATAGGCCTCGGACATGACGATCTGGCTGATGGTGGCAAGCAGACCGATCACCAGCAACAGGCTCAGCTCATGATTACTCAGAGGTTGCCAGGCCCAGGTCAGCGGGATTGCGGAAGCCAGCGCGCTAAATAGCGAGAAATAGAACACGATGCGATAGGCCGGTTCGGTATCGCTCATCGCGCGAATGGAGACAAAGGCAAAGGCCGCCAGAACGCTTACCGCCATGCCGATCAAGGCATTGCCACTGAGCAAGGCGCTCGAGGGTTTGGCCACCAGCAGCACGCCGAACAGGCCGATGCCGGTCGTCAGCAGGATGCGCTTGCTCAGCGGCTCCTTCAGCCACCACCAGGCGATCAACGGGGTGAACAGTGGGGCCGAGTAGGTGAACAGCATGGCGTCGGTCAGAGGCAGGTGGGCCAGCGCGTAGAAGAAGCAGTACATCGCCGCCAGGCCAAAGCCGGTGCGCCACAGATGCGCCTTGATGCGCGTGGTTTTGAGCGGAGCCACGCCCCTGAGCAGGATCAGCGGCAGAAAGAACAGCACACCGAACAGGTTGCGAAAGAACACCACCGACTCGTTGTTGACGCTGGCGGAGACTTCGCGCACGCCGCCCCCCATCAGCGAGAACAGCAGCGCCGAGAGCGCCAGCAGCGCGGCACCCTGCATGGGTTTGACCATGCGGGTGTGCACGGCTAACCGCGTAGCAGGGGGTAGAGTTCCTTGAGCAGCTTGCCGCGGCTGAACACCAGTTGCCAGCGGTGGCCGCCGAGCTGGCGCCACAGCCGTGCCGAGCGGATACCGGCGAGCAGCAGGGCGCGAATCTTCGCGGCGTTGCTCGCTTGCTGCAGGTGGCGCATGTCGCCCTGTACCTGGATGCGCTGGCGGAAGGTGCTGATGGTGTCCTCGTAGAGACTGCCGCAGGCGGCGATGACGTTGTCGTGCACCAGGCCGAAATGGCCGACCTGGTTCTGGATCTGGTCCAGGCGGCTGCCCATGACCTGCAGCATGTCGTCGCGCTTGGCCAGTTGCCTTTCCAGCCCGAGCAGGGCCAGGGCGTAGCGCAGCGGTTCGCGCTGCAGGCTGGTCGGGTCGCGCTCCAGGGCGCTGATCAGGGCGCGATAGCCCTCGCGCAGGTTGAGGTCGTCACCGCCGTACACGTCCAGGGTGCTCTTGGGGTCGCGCACCAGCAGGCTGCCCAGCATGCATGCCAGCCCTGGCTCGCCAACCTGTCCGGTCTTGGCCAGTTTGTCGACCAGCACTGCGGCTTCGAAAACCGCGCCCAGGGCGACCAGTTGTTCCTGCGTTGGACTCATGGGTGCTTATCCTTGCTGCTCCAGGGTTCTGCTGTTTCGATCACGCCGCCGCCGAGGCAGACTTCGCCGTCATAGAACACCACCGACTGGCCGGGCGTGACCGCGCGTTGCGGCATGGCAAAACTGGCGCGATAGCCGCTGGCGGTTTTTTCCAGGATGCAGGCTTGATCGCCTTGGCGGTAGCGCACCTTGGCCGTCAGCTGGCGCGGTTGGCTGAGCTCGATCGGGTTGACCCAGTAGATATCGGAGGCGAGCAGGGCGCTGGCAAACAGCCAGGGGTGATCGTTGCCCTGACCGACCACCAGCACATTGCGCTGCAGGTCTTTTTGCAGCACGTACCAGGGCTCCTCGCTGGCGTCTTTCAAGCCGCCGATGCCCAGGCCCTGACGCTGGCCGATGGTGTGGTACATCAAGCCGTGGTGGCGGCCGATGACCTCGCCTTCGGTGGTTTCGATGTCGCCCGGCTGGGCCGGCAGATACTGCTTGAGAAAGTCACTGAAACGTCGCTCGCCGATGAAGCAGATGCCGGTCGAGTCTTTCTTCTTGGCCGTGGCCAGCTGGTGCTGCTCGGCGATGGCGCGCACGGCCGGCTTTTCCAGTTCGCCCACCGGAAACAGGGTCTTGGCGATCTGCTCCCCACCCACGGCATGCAGGAAGTAGCTCTGGTCCTTGTTCGGATCCAGGCCCTTGAGCAGTTCGGTGCGGCCATCGCGATCACGGCGGCGCACATAGTGGCCGGTGGCGATCAGGTCGGCGCCGAGCGCCAGGGCGTAGTCGAGGAAGGCCTTGAACTTGATTTCGCGGTTGCACAGGATGTCCGGGTTGGGCGTGCGCCCGGCCTTGTATTCGGCGAGAAAATGCTCGAACACGTTGTCCCAGTACTCCGCGGCGAAGTTGGCGGTGTGCAGCTTGATGCCGATCTTGTCGCACACGGCCTGGGCATCGGCCAGGTCATCCATGGCGGTGCAGTATTCGGTGCCGTCGTCTTCGTCCCAGTTCTTCATGAACAGGCCTTCGACCTGGTAACCCTGTTCGAGCAGCAGCAGGGCAGAGACGGACGAGTCGACACCGCCGGACATGCCGACTATGACGCGTTGCTGTTCTGGGCTGGGGAGGGCTGGATCACGCATGGGGGGGTCTGCACAAAAGACCAAATTCTAACAGGCTGGCGCGGCCAAGGCTAAGACGGTATTCAATCACGAACCAGTTCCAGGTCATGCAGCGGGCCGGCGAGGTAGTCGTCGATGCAGCGCAGGACCAGCTCGCTGCGCCAGCGCTCTGGCTGGCCGGACAGCTCATCCCGGGTCAGCCATGCCGTGCCGACGATGCCGCTGTCCAGGCTGCGCTGCGGGTGATGACGCAGCGCTTTGGCGACAAAACAGACACGTTGATAGGTCACCCCATTGCTCGGCGCGGTATACAGATAAATACCGACGAGGCCGGTGAGCTCGACATCCCAGCCGGTTTCTTCCAGCGTCTCGCGCACCGCGGCCTCGCGCAGGGTTTCGTTGGCCTCGAGATGGCCGGCGGGCTGATTGAGCACCAGACGCCCGCCCTTGAGCTCTTCGACGAGAAGAAAGCGGCCCTGGTTTTCGACGATAGTGGCCACTGTGATGTGGGGATGCCAATCCATGTGTGTGTGTCCTGCAGGTGGATATCGATCATGGCAGTCGCCGGCCGGCGCTGCGCCTGGCTACACAAGCAGAAACCCCGGCGCTTGGCCGGGGTCTCTGGTCATGCGGTGCGCTCAGGCACCGGGTGTTGCACCTTACAGCAGCGAGGCGATCGCGGCGTTGAAGGTTGCGCTCGGGCGCATGACCTTGCTGGTCAGCTCCGGGCTGGAGCGGTAGTAGCCGGCGATGTCGACCGGCGAGCCTTGCACGGCGCCGAGTTCGGCAAGGATGGTGGCCTCATTGTCGGTCAGGTTTTTCGCCAGCGGGCTGAAGTGTGCTTGCAAGGCGGCATCTTCAGTCTGCGCGGCCAACTCCTGGGCCCAGTACATCGCCAGGTAGAAGTGACTGCCACGGTTGTCCAGCTCACCGGTTTTACGCGACGGCGACTTGTTGTTGTCGAGCAGCTTGCCGGTGGCGGCATCCAGGGTTTTACCCAACAGCTTGGCGCGCGGGTTGTCGGTCTTGATGCCGGTCTCTTCCAGAGACACCGCCAGAGCCAGAAACTCGCCGAGCGAGTCCCAGCGCAGGTGGTTCTCTTCGATCAGCTGTTGCACGTGTTTCGGCGCCGAACCACCGGCACCGGTTTCGTACATGCCGCCGCCCGCCATCAGCGGCACGATGGAGAGCATCTTGGCCGAAGTGCCCAGCTCCATGATCGGGAACAGGTCGGTCAGGTAGTCGCGCAGCACGTTGCCGGTCACCGAGATGGTGTCCTGACCGCGAATCAGGCGTTCCATGCTGATGCGGATGGCTTCGTTGTAGCCCATGAGGCGAATATCCAGGCCGCTCAGGTCGCATTCCTGCAGATAAGCTTCGACCTTCTTCTGCAGCTGCCGATCGTGAGCCCGCTCCGGGTCGAGCCAGAAGATGGCCGGCGTGCTGGATTGGCGGGCGCGGGTAACGGCCAGCTTGACCCAGTCGCGAATGGCCGCGTCCTTGGTCTGGCAGGCGCGCCAGATGTCGCCGGCCTCCACTTCGTGCTGCATCAGCACGCTGCCGTCAGCCAGCACCACACGCATGGTGCCGTCGACTGCCACTTCGAAGGTCTTGTCGTGGGAGCCGTACTCTTCGGCCTTCTGCGCCATCAGGCCGACGTTCGGCACGCTGCCCATGGTGGTCGGGTCGAATGCGCCGTTGGTTTTGCAGAAATTGATCATTTCCTGGTAGATGCGGGCGTAGGTGCTTTCCGGCATCACCGCCTTGGTGTCTTTGAGCTTGCCATCCTTGCCCCACATCTGCCCGGAGCTGCGGATCATCGCCGGCATCGAGGCGTCGACGATCACGTCGCTCGGGATGTGCAGGTTGGTGATGCCCTTGACCGAGTCGACCATGGCCATTTCCGGGCGACCGCTGTAGCAGGCGTGGATGTCTTGGAGGATCTCTTCCTGCTGCGAAATGGGCAGGGACTTGATCTTGTCGTAGACGCTGCTGATGCCATTGTTCGGGTTGACGCCGAGCTCGGCGAACAGTGCCGCGTGCTTGTCGAAGGCTTCTTTGTAGTAAACGCTGACTGCATGGCCGAAGACGATCGGGTGGGAGACCTTCATCATGGTCGCCTTGACGTGCAGCGACCACATGACGCCGGTTTCCTTGCAGTCCTGCAGGGTCGCTTCGAAGAACTCGCGCAGCTTCTTGCAGCTCATGAACATGCTGTCGAAGACTTCGCCTTCCAGCAGGGCGAGCTGTTTCTTGACTTCGACCTTGCCGTTCTTGTCGATGAACTCGATGCGCACGTCACCGGCTTTGTCCATGGTGATCGACTGTTCGCTGGAGAAGAAGTCGCCGCCGCGCATGTAGTCGGCATGGGACTGGGAGGCCATGCTCCACTTGCCCATCGAGTGCGGGTGCTTGCGGACGAAGGCCTTGACCGCGGCGGGTGCGCGACGGTCGGAGTTGCCTTCGCGCAGGACCGGATTCACGGCGCTGCCGAGAATCTTGCCGTAGAGCGCGCGGGCTTGTTTTTCCGCGTCGCTCTGCGGGTCTTCCGGGAAGTCGGGGATGTTGTAACCCAGGGCCTGCAGTTCTGCGATGGCACCTTTGAGTTGCGGTACCGAGGCACTGATATTGGGTAGTTTGATGATGTTGGCTTCTGGCGTAGTGGCCAGAACGGCCAGCTTGGCGAGGTCGTCCTGGACGCGCTTGTCAGCCTCCAGGTGCTCGGCAAAGCTTGCAAGGATGCGCCCTGCAAGAGAGATGTCACTGGTTTCGACGGCTATGTCAGCGGATGCAGCAAAAGCTTCTACAATTGGCAGAAGCGAGTAGGTGGCAAGGGCTGGGGCTTCGTCGGTGAAGGTGTAGATGATCTTCGAACGGTTGGACATTTAGGATTAACTCTCTTCTTTGCTAAGCGAGCACAGAATCTCGAGATGCGCAGGTAGGCGCGTTCGCTCAAAGTCGTCAATGAGCCGAAAGTCGAGGATTTGTCGCATTGATGTGGGATGCACCAGTAGAGCGTTGAGCAATTGAACGGATGACTTGCGGTAGCAATTCGACCGGTTCAAGGGCCGGCTGCCTCGTTCAAGACAGGCAAACCCTTATGACTCGTTAGTCACGGCGCGCAGTATACCATTGCACTAAGGTGCTGAAGAATGCCCTTGTGCCTACAGGAGCCTGTCGGGCTTGGCTGTTCGTAGCGAGGGGCAGTCCGGCTTGAGGCAAGTTGGCTGCTTTCCCGAGGCGAATAGCTGGGCTATTTAACGAAAAAATGACCAAACCCGGGTTCTCCTCAGTAGAACGACGTTAAATTCGCCAGTCTCCTATAGACCAAGGAACAGGTGGTCTCGCCCGAATCAAGTGGGTTACGCTCGGGAGAGCTATGATTTCTAACCACAAAGCGGAGTCCAGCATGGGATACCAAAAGATCCAGGTGCCAGCAACCGGTGACAAAATCACCGTCAATGCCGATATGTCGCTTAACGTACCGAACAATCCGGTCATCCCTTACATCGAGGGTGACGGCATCGGTGTCGATATCAGTCCGGTGATGATCAAGGTCGTCGATGCGGCCGTCGAGAAAGCCTACGGTGGTCAGCGCAAGATTTCCTGGATGGAGGTTTACGCCGGCGAGAAAGCCACTCAGGTGTATGACCAGGACACCTGGCTGCCGCAGGAAACCCTGGATGCGGTCAAAGACTACGTCGTTTCCATCAAGGGTCCGCTGACCACTCCCGTCGGTGGCGGCATCCGTTCCCTCAACGTGGCCCTGCGCCAGCAACTGGACCTGTACGTTTGTCTGCGCCCGGTACGCTGGTTCCAAGGCGTACCTAGCCCGGTGAAGAAGCCGGGCGACGTCGACATGACCATCTTCCGGGAAAACTCCGAAGATATTTATGCCGGCATCGAGTGGAAAGCCGGTTCGCCGGAAGCCGACAAGGTCATCAAGTTCCTCAAGGAGGAAATGGGTGTCACCAAGATCCGCTTCGACGAAAACTGCGGCATCGGCGTAAAGCCGGTTTCCCTGGAAGGCACCAAGCGTCTGGTGCGCAAGGCGCTGCAGTATGTGGTCGATAACGACCGCGACTCGCTGACCATCGTGCACAAAGGCAACATCATGAAGTTCACCGAAGGTGCCTTCAAGGAGTGGGCCTACGAGATTGCCGCAGAAGAGTTCGGTGCGACCCTGCTCGATGGTGGGCCCTGGATGCAGTTCAAGAACCCGAGAACAGGCAAGAACGTCATCGTCAAGGACGCCATCGCCGACGCCATGCTGCAGCAGATCCTGCTGCGTCCGGCCGAATATGATGTAATCGCCACGCTAAACCTTAACGGCGATTATCTATCCGACGCCCTGGCGGCGGAGGTTGGCGGTATCGGTATTGCGCCTGGCGCCAACCTGTCCGACAGCATCGCCATGTTCGAGGCCACCCATGGCACGGCACCGAAGTACGCCGGCAAGGATCAGGTGAATCCGGGCTCGCTGATCCTGTCTGCCGAAATGATGCTGCGTCATATGGGCTGGGTCGAAGCGGCTGACCTGATCATCAAGGGCACCAACGGCGCTATCTCGGCCAAGACTGTGACCTATGACTTCGAGCGCCTGATGGAGGGCGCCCAGTTGCTGTCCTGCTCGCAGTTTGGCGACGCCATGATCTCTCATATGTGAGCCGATCGGCGGTATGAAAAAGACCGGTCAACTGACCGGTCTTTTTTGTTATGGATATTTGTTATGGAGAGCCAGTCATTCAGACTTCAGACGTATTGCCGTGGGGCTGGCTTGCAGCGGCAGGTGCTTCGGTGGTGACCGACAGCGTGCTGATGTTCACGGCGTGGAGCCCTTTAGGGCCTTGAATGATATCGAAGCTCACCGCCTGGCCAGCCTTCAAGGTTTTATAACCGTCCATCTGAATCGCCGAGTAATGAGCGAACAGATCCTCGTCCCGGCCATCGGCCAGGATGAACCCATAGCCCTTGGCGTTATTGAACCACTTGACCTTACCGCTAAGCATGCTGATATCCCTCTGCAAAGAACTCCACCACTGGAGTATCATCCACTACTGATTCCGCGCGCGACGAATAAATTGGCTTGGGCGAGGGCGCGGAATCCCTCATACCTACACAGGTGGGTATTCATTGTTTGTAACACCGTTTTGCCGTTAGTCAAGGCGATGCTGCAACTGCCGGTGAAGCCGGTCAAACTCCATCTACCATCCGTACTCGCCCAGCCAAGAACCTTTATTCCAGCATGCATGCACGTAGCCAGATTCGACTAACATTCAATCAGGACCGTCCAGCAACGCATGAGGACGATTCCACCGGCCTTGCCGTACAGGAATCCAAGCCCGCGCTGCAGGCACCACCGCTGTATAAGGTGGTCATATTCAACGATGACTACACACCTATGGATTTTGTGGTCGAAGTGCTCGAGGTGTTTTTCAACTTAAACCGGGAGCTGGCGACCAAGATCATGCTGACCGTCCACACAGAGGGACGGGCAGTTTGCGGAGTGTTTACCCGCGACATCGCCGAAACCAAGGCAATGCAGGTTAATCAGTACGCTAGAGAAAGCCAGCATCCGCTACTCTGTGAGATAGAGAAGGACGGTTAACGCCGACCGCTTGGGCATGAGGTGAAGCCATGTTAAATCGAGAACTCGAAGTCACCCTCAATCTGGCCTTCAAGGAGGCTCGCACCAAGCGTCATGAATTCATGACGGTTGAGCACCTCCTGTTAGCTTTGTTGGATAACGAGGCCGCCGCCAGCGTATTGCGCGCTTGCGGTGCCAACCTCGACAAATTGCGCCACGACCTTCAGGAGTTCATCGATTCCACCACACCGCTGATTCCACAGCATGACGAAGAGCGCGAGACTCAGCCGACCCTGGGCTTTCAGCGGGTATTGCAGCGCGCAGTATTTCATGTGCAAAGCTCCGGCAAGCGAGAGGTCACCGGTGCCAACGTGCTGGTGGCGATTTTCAGCGAACAGGAAAGCCAGGCAGTGTTCCTGCTCAAGCAGCAGAGTGTCGCGCGCATCGATGTGGTCAATTTCATCGCCCACGGCATTTCCAAAGTGCCGGGGCATGGTGGCCATACGGACAGCGAACAGGAAATGCAGGATGACGAGGGCGGCGAGTCCTCGGCCTCAGGCAATCCTCTGGATGCCTACACCAGCAATCTCAACGAGTTGGCCCGTCAGGGCCGGATCGATCCTTTGGTCGGCCGAGAGCTGGAAGTCGAGCGGGTCGCGCAGATCCTGGCGCGGCGGCGCAAGAACAATCCACTGTTGGTCGGCGAAGCCGGCGTGGGCAAGACCGCTATCGCCGAGGGTCTGGCCAAGCGCATCGTCGACAATCAGGTGCCCGACCTGCTGGCTACCAGTGTGGTCTACTCCCTGGATCTGGGGGCCTTGCTGGCCGGCACCAAATACCGTGGCGACTTCGAGAAGCGCCTCAAGGCGCTGCTCAACGAGCTGCGCAAGCGCCCGCACGCCATTCTGTTCATCGACGAGATCCACACCATAATCGGTGCCGGAGCCGCGTCTGGTGGGGTAATGGACGCTTCCAACCTGCTCAAGCCGATGCTCTCTTCGGGCGAGATCCGCTGCATTGGCTCCACCACCTTCCAGGAATTCCGCGGCATCTTCGAGAAGGACCGCGCCCTGGCGCGGCGCTTCCAGAAGGTCGATGTCAGCGAGCCCTCGGTGGACGATACCTACGGCATTCTCAAAGGCCTCAAGGGGCGTTTCGAGCAGCACCACAGCATCGAGTACAGCGATGAGGCGCTGCGCGCTGCGGCCGAGCTCGCTGCGCGCTATATCAACGATCGGCACATGCCGGACAAGGCCATTGACGTAATCGACGAAGCGGGTGCCTATCAACGCCTGCAGCCCGCGGAAAAGCGGGTCAAGCGCATCGAAGTGGCGCAGGTCGAGGATATCGTGGCAAAAATCGCGCGAATTCCGCCAAAACACGTCAGCAGCTCGGACAAGGAACTGCTGCGCAACCTGGAGCGTGACCTCAAACTCACGGTGTTCGGTCAGGAAGCGGCCATCGACTCCCTGTCTACGGCGATCAAGTTGTCACGCGCCGGCCTTAAGGCGCCAGACAAGCCTGTGGGCTCGTTCCTCTTTGCCGGCCCTACCGGGGTCGGTAAAACCGAGGCGGCTCGCCAGCTGTCCAAGGCGCTGGGCGTAGAGCTGGTGCGTTTCGATATGTCCGAGTACATGGAACGGCATACGGTTTCCCGACTGATCGGTGCACCGCCAGGCTATGTCGGTTTCGATCAGGGTGGCCTGCTGACCGAGGCCATTACCAAGACGCCGCATTGCGTGTTGCTGCTCGATGAAATCGAGAAGGCTCATCCGGAAGTCTTCAACCTGCTGTTGCAGGTAATGGATCACGGTACCCTGACCGACAACAATGGGCGCAAGGCCGACTTCCGCAACGTGATTCTGATCATGACCACCAATGCCGGGGCGGAAACCGCGGCGCGGGCATCCATTGGCTTCACCTATCAGGACCATGCGTCCGATGCCATGGAAGTGATCAAGAAGAGCTTCACCCCGGAGTTCCGCAATCGTCTGGACACCATTATCCAGTTCGGCCGCCTGAGTCATGAAGTGATCAAGAGCATCGTCGACAAGTTCCTCACCGAACTGCAGGCGCAACTCGAAGACAAGCACGTGATGCTCGAGGTCAGTGATGCCGCACGCGGCTGGCTGGCCGAGAAGGGCTACGACGTGCAGATGGGGGCCAGACCCATGGCGCGCTTGATCCAGGAAAAGATCAAGCGGCCCTTGGCGGAGCAGATCCTGTTTGGCGAACTGGCCGAGCATGGAGGCGTGGCCCATATCGACCTGAGTGGCGACGAATTGACCTTCGAGTTCGAAACCACGGTGGAGATGGCCTGAGCCTCTCGCCTGCCGCGGCCGCCTCCGGGCGCCCGCGGCAAGGTGCGAACGCTTGGAGACAGTCTCGCGACGGCGCTCGATATGTTCACACCCGCTGAGGTCGCTTTTCTGTATTAACTGAAACGGCGCTCACAAAAACGCCCGGCAAAGCC
>NZ_JBFIIG010000079.1:0-17635 GCF_041601375.1 Pseudomonas sp.
ACTGTCGCCCCGGCCGTGGCCGCGGCGCCTGGCAAGAGTGAGAAACGCCCGACCCTCAGTCGCAAGAATGCTGCAAGTGTCGCCGCCGAGAGTTCGATCGAACCGCGCGAGGTGATTCATACGGCGCTCTGCGTGCAGGTCAGGGAAGGGCGCCTGCATGTCTTCATGCCGCCGCTCAAGCGCATCGAGGATTACCTGGCACTGGTGACGGCAGTCGAACATACCGCCACCAAGCTCAAGCTCAAGCTGCGCATCGAGGGCTATCAGCCGCCGCGCGACCCGCGGATCAAGCTGCTCAGCGTCACCCCGGATCCGGGCGTGATCGAGGTCAATATCCACCCGGCCGCCAGCTGGAACGAGCTGGTCTACAACATGTCGACCCTGTATCAGGAAGCCCGCCTGACCCGGCTGGGTACCGAGAAATTCATGCACGACGGTCGCCATACCGGTACCGGTGGCGGCAACCATGCCACCCTGGGCGGCGCGACCGCCGAAGACAGCCCGATGCTGCGCCGACCGGATCTGCTGAAAAGCCTGATCACCTACTGGCAGAACCACCCGGCCTTGTCCTACCTGTTCTCCGGCACCTTTATCGGCCCGACCAGCCAGGCGCCGCGGGTCGATGAAGCGCGCGACGACAACCTCTATGAACTGGCGATTGCCTTCCAGCAGATGGATCAGGTCCTGCCGACGCTGCAGCCGGGCGACAAGCCCTGGATGGTCGACCGCTTGCTGCGCAACCTGCTGGTTGACCTGACTGGCAATACCCATCGTTCCGAGTTTTCCATCGACAAGCTGTATTCGCCCGATGGTCCCACGGGCCGCCTCGGTCTGGTCGAGTTTCGCGCCTTCGAGATGCCGCCGCATGAGCGCATGAGCCTGTTGCAGATGCTCCTGTTGCGCGCTCTGGTCGCACGTTTCTGGCGCGAGCCGTACCAGGCCAAGCTGGTCAACTGGGGCACCGCACTGCATGATCGCTGGATGCTACCGCACTTCGTCGCCCAGGATATTCGCGATGTGGTCAAGGATTTGCGCTCGGCGGGCTACGCCTTCGAGGAACACTGGTTCGAGCCCTTTATCGAATTCCGCTTTCCACGCTTCGGCACCGTGGTCTATGAAGGGGTCGAGATGGAGTTGCGCCAGGCCATCGAGCCCTGGAATGTCCTGGGTGAAGAGATGAGCGGCGGCGGCACGGCGCGCTATGTCGACTCCTCGGTGGAGCGCATGCAGCTGCTGGTCCGTGGCCTTACCGATGGCCGTCACGAGATCGCCTGCAACGGCCGGCGCTTGCCCTTGCACCCGACCGGAGTACCGGGCGAGTACGTTGCTGGCGTACGTTTCCGCGCCTGGAGCCCCTGGTCTGCGCTGCACCCGACTATCAGGGTGCAGGCACCCCTGACCTTCGATTTGGTCGATAACTGGAGCGGCCGGGCAATCGGCGGCTGTACCTACCATGTGGTGCACCCGGGTGGCCGCAGTGAAGAGAGTTCGCCGGTGAATGCCAATGCCGCTGAAGCGCGGCGTTTTGCCCGCTTCTGGGCCCACGGCCATACACCCGGGCCGATGCGCGTGTACAAGGAAGAACTCAATCCGAGTTTCCCGATGACACTCGATTTGCGCTGGCAACCCTATTAAACCCAAGCGCCATACTGTGCGTTATTCGCGAGCAGAAGAACTGAGACAATGTTGAAGAAACTACTCGCCGAGTACCGCGCAGCGCCCAACAGCTTCGATGAGCTGCTCGATGCCTCGAAGCAGCCACGCGAGCACTGGCGCGCCATGCTCGCCAGTCTGGCCAAAGAGTCGCCGCAGATCATGCGCCAGCGCCTGGAGGCGGTTGAAAGCCAGATTCGCGAAAACGGCGTGACCTACAACGTCTATGCCGACACCAAGGGCATGCAGCGTCCCTGGGATCTGAATGTGCTACCGCTGATCCTGCCTCATGACGAATGGGCGGGCATCGAAGCGGCGGTGGCCCAACGCGCAACCCTGCTGAACCGGATACTCGGCGACGTTTACGGCGACCAGCGCATGCTCCAGGAAGGCCTGCTGCCGCCGGCGTTGATTCACGGTCATGCCGGATTTCTGCGCCCGGCCCACGGCATCCGGCACCTCGACAATGTGGCCTTGCATTTTTATGCGGTCGACCTGGCGCGCGCGCCCAACGGTCAATGGTGGGTGGTGGCCGATCGTACCCAGGCACCTTCGGGTGCCGGCTATGCGCTGGAAAACCGCGCGGTGATCGCGCGAACCTTTCCAGACCAGCTGCGTGACCTCAAGGTGCAGGATTTAGCCGGCTTTTTCAGCAGCATGCGCGATAGCCTGGCCCATTGGGGGCGGCAGTGCGCCGCCAATGGTGGGGTGCCGCTGCGTGGCAGCGAGTCGCCGCTGATCGTGTTGCTCACCCCCGGCCCCTACAACGAGACCTATTACGAGCAAGCCTACCTGGCCCGTTATCTCGGTTTGCCGCTGGTCGAGGGCAGCGACCTCACCGTGCGCGGCGGCCTCGTCTGGCTGAAAACCCTGTCCGGCCTGCAGCGCGTGCATGTGATCATGCGCCGGGTCGATGATGATTTCTGCGACCCGTTGGAACTGCGCGCCGAGTCGGCGCTGGGCGTGGCCGGTTTGACAGAGGCGGCCCGCCTCGGCAATGTGCTGATCGCCAACAGCCTGGGCTCCAGCCTCCTGGAGTCCGGGGCGCTGCTGGGCTTCTTGCCGGCACTGTGCGAGCGCCTGCTCGGCGAGCCGTTGCAGATGCCCTCGGTGGCGACCTGGTGGTGCGGCGAACCCGCGGCGCTCGAGCAGGTGCTGGCCAATCTCGATCAATTGGTGATCAAGTCGAGCTTTCCGCAATTGCGCCAACTCTCGGTGTTTGGCCAGGGCCTCAGCGGTGAGGCGCGTGCGGCCCTGATCGCCAAGATGCGCGCCAATCCACGCAACTATGTCGCCCAGGAACTGGTGCGCTTGTCGCAGTCGCCCGTGTGGAAAGCCAGCGCGCCAGCCGGTTTGAGTGCCTGCGCCGTCGGCCTGCGGGTGTATGCCTGTGCCACTGCCGACGGCTACGTGGTGATGCCCGGCGGGCTGACCCGGGTTGCCACCGGGCCCGACTCGCGGGTCATCACCATGCAGCGCGGTGGCAGCAGCAAGGACACCTGGGTACAGGCGCGGGCGCAGGCCGGTGCTCACCGCCAGCCCACGCGCACCACCACCAGCAAAGACTTGATTCGCGACGACACCCACCTGTCCAGCCGCATGGCCGAAAACCTGTTCTGGCTGGGGCGCAATACCGAGCGCTGTGACAATATCGCGCGCCTGATGCGCACCACGCTGCATGTGCTGTTCAATGTCAGCCCGCAGGAGCGCGGTGCCGAATGGGTCACGCTGAAAGCGCTATGTGCCTGGTTTCAACTGATCGAGACTCCGGACAAGGAGGCCCAGCAGCAGCAAAGCCAGGTCGCCGGGCCAGCGCCCAGCCAGACCCAGAGCCCGCCCCCGGTGGTCAGCTGGAGCGATGCGCGGATCGAGGCGGCCTTGCTGCTGGCCGTGGTCTCGCCCGACGTGCCCGGGCTCGCCAGCCAGCAGCAGCAGCTTTTCAACACCGCCAGCCAGCTGCGCGAACGCTTGTCAGCGGACAATTGGCGCGCCCTCAATCGCATGCTCCAGCGCAGCGCCAACAGCGATGCACGGCTGACACCATCGGAGGCCATGAGCGCACTGGATGATGCGGCCGCGTCCCTGATGACCCTGTCCGGTTTCGCCCTCGATGGCATGACCCGCGATCTGGGCTGGAGTTTTCTCTCCATCGGCCGGCGTCTGGAACGTCTGCAGTTCCAGACCCTGGTACTGCAGCGCGCGCTGACGATGGAGACCGACGGCAGCCTGGACTGGCTGCTTGAACTGGCCGACAGCATGGTCACCTACCGCTCCCGTTATCGGGCGCAATCCGAGTGGTTGCCGGTGCTGGATTTATTGCTGCTCGACAGCAGCAACCCGCGCTCGGTACTGTTCCAAATGGCGGGAATCTTGAAGAGTCTGGATAAATTGGCGCTGACCTACGGCAGTTGTGGCGAGACCTTGTTGCTGCCGCTGAAAACCGCCTTACTGGCGCTCGATCCGGATGATGACCTGTATTGCGCTAACCCAGCGCTGATCAGCCTGCTGCAGCGCATCAACCAGGCCAGCGTGCAATTATCGCAGCAGATCAGCGCACGATTCTTCAGCTACACCGCTGGCGAACCGCGCGGCAGGGGCACTGCATGAGCCATTTCCGCAAAGGTAGTTCACTGCCCGTGCGCTACCGCGTGGTGCATGAAACCCACTACAGCTACCAGTTTCCGGTGACGCTCTCGCAGCAATACCTGCACCTGTCACCGCGCTCATTCGAGTATCAGCAGGCCGAGTCGCAGGCTATCTGGGTTGAGCCGCAGCACGAACATTGCCTCGACGCGCTGGACTACTTTGGCAACCACACGCGCAACATCACCATCACCGAATCGCATAAGGAGCTGCTGGTGCATGCCGAGTCGACCGTGCTGCTGAAGCCGCGCCCGGGGCTGGAGCAGGTAAGAGGCGGGATGCCATGGGAAACGCTGGCACAGATGCTGCGGCAGGCGCGCAACCCGGCGACGCTTGAAGCGGTGCGCTATCTCTATGACTCGCCACATATCCAGTGCGGTTCCGAACTCGCAGCCTACGCCCGCGACAGTTACAGCCCAGTACGGCCGCATCTGGAGGCCGCCCTGGATCTGACCCGGCGCATTTTTGACGATTTCGAATTCGACGGAACCGCCACCGAGATCTCCACCCCCCTGGCCGACGTGCTCAAAGGCCGGCGCGGCGTTTGTCAGGATTTCGCCCAATTGATGATTGGCTGCCTGCGTAGCCTCGGCCTCTCGGCGCGTTACGTCAGCGGTTATATCCTCACCCACCCACCGGCAGGGCAGCCACGGATGATTGGCGCCGATGCATCACATGCCTGGGTCTCGGTGTTCTGCCCGCAACTTGGCTGGGTGGACTTCGACCCGACCAACCGCTGCCTGGTCCAGGCGGAGCACATTACCCTGGGCTGGGGGCGTGACTTCAGCGATGTGACGCCCCTGCGTGGCGTGGTGCTGGGCGGTGGCGAACAAGAGCTGCAGGTCCGTGTGACCGTAATCCCGGCCAGCGAAGAGCTGGCCGGGGCATAGCCGCGGCAGGGCGGGGCAGGCCACCTGCACCTGTAACGAACTCCGCGCCTGGCGCCATCGCGCATGCAGCCGCTGAGGTTATTGCTGCTGTACCTGCAGCCGCGGAGCAGCCTCCACTTCCACATGTGCATGCATCTGCTCGATGCCGCCGCCTCGGCGCATGCCGCGCACCGGGCAGGCATCCAGGTAATCGCGGCCGACCGCCAGCTTCAAATGGCGCTCCGGCCTGGCCAGGCAGTTGGTCACATCGAAGCTGTACCAGGCGCCCTCCAGCCAGGCTTCGGCCCAGGCGTGGCTGGCCAGGTGGTCGTCGCTGTCGGTGTACAGATAGCCGGATGCATAGCGCGCCGGGATGCCCAGGCTGCGCGCGCAGGCGAGAAAGGCATGGGCATGGTCCTGGCACACGCCTTGTCGCCCGGCGAAGGCCTCGGCGGCGCTGGTTTCCACGGCGGTACTGCCAGACAGGTAGCCGATGTGCGCATGCAGGCCCTGCATGAGGTCGATCAAGGCGCTGCGGTCGCGACGGCTCTTGCAGTGCTGCAGGGCGAACTCGCGCAAGGCTCCGTCGGCCTCGGTCAGACGGGTGTGACGCAGGAACGGCAACGCCGACTGGCGCTCGTGTTCGAACTCGCACGCGACATCGATCTCGACCTGGCCGCTGGCGCCGATGAGGATGGACTCATGAGGCTCATCCATGGTCAGCACATGCAGGATGTTGCCGTACGGGTCGAGTTGAGCACGTACCGGACGCGGCAGCTTGAGCTCCCAGTTGAGCACGCGCTGGCGCTCGCTGTCGTGCGGGGTCAGGCGCAGGTACTGGATGCTCGTGCGCACCTGGTTTTCGTAGTGATAGGTGGTGTCGTGGCTGATGGACAGTCTCATACGACCTCCAGGTAGGAACTGTGGATGGCTTGGCCCAGCTTGCGCACCAGCAGGATGAAGTCGGTGAGCCAGGCATGCAGGCCCTCGTCGAGCACCTCGTCGATGCTGGTGTAGCGCAGCCGCGCTTCCAGTTCGGCGGCCAGACGCTGGGCCGGACGCCCGTTGTCACCTGGCAGGCTGGCGAGCATCAGGTGCAGCTCGTCCATGCAGGCGCGCAGGGAGCGCGGGATGTCGGGACGCAGCAGGAGCAATTCCGAGACCTTGCGCGTGCCTGGCGAGCCGCGGTAGATCTCGGCGAAGGCCTCGAACGAGGACAGTGCGCGCAACAGCGCGCTCCACTGGTAGTAGCTGCGCGCCGGGCGACCGTCGACCGCGTCGATGTCCTCACCGAGCATCTCGTAGCGCGCATCGAGCAGGCGCAAGGTGTTGTCGGCCCGCTCGATAAAGGTACCCAGGCGAATGAAGCGGTAGGGGTCGCCGCGCATGATGGTGCCGGACGTGGCGCCATGGAACAGGTGCGAACGTTCCTTGACCCACTCGCAGAAGCGGCTGATGCCGTAGCGCCCCAGGCCCTGCTCGGCGATGCCGCGAATCTCCAGCCAGGTGGCGTTGATGTTCTCCCACATCTCGGCGGTGATGCGCCCGCGCACGCCGTGGGCATTGCTGCGCGCCGCGCCCAGGCAGCTGTAGATGCTCGCCGGGTTCTCGGCGTCCAGCGCGAAGAAGTACAGCATGCGCTCGCCGTGCAACTGGCCATGGCGCGCCATGTACTCGTCCAGGGTGCCGGTAATCAACAGCGGCATGGCCAGCTCTTCCAGGCCATCGCCACGGCCATCCTGCGGCATCAGCGACAGCGAATAGCTGACGTCAAGCATGCGCGCGAGGTTTTCCGCGCGCTCCAGATAGCGCGACATCCAGTACAGATCGGAGGCAGTTCTACTCAGCATTTTTCAAGTCCTCCACCACCCAGGTGTCCTTGGTCCCGCCGCCTTGCGACGAGTTGACCACCAGCGAACCTTCGCGCAACGCCACCCGGGTCAGCCCGCCGGGCACCAGGCGCACTTCGCGGCCGGACAGGACGAACGGGCGCAGGTCGATGTGCCGCGGCGCGATGCCATTTTCGACAAAGGTCGGACAGGTCGACAGGCACAGGGTCGGCTGGGCGATATAGGCTTCCGGCCTGGCGGTCAGGCGGGCACGAAAATCTTCGATCTCGGCCTTGCTCGCGGCCGGCCCGACCAGCATCCCGTAGCCACCGGAGCCTTGGGTTTCCTTGACCACCAGCTCGCCGAGGTTGGCCAGCACATGGGACAAATCAGCCGGTTTGCTGCACTGCCAGGTCGGCACGTTCTTGAGGATCGGCTCCTCGTCCAAATAGAAGCGGATCATCGCGTCGACATAGGGGTAGGTCGACTTGTCGTCCGCCACCCCGGTGCCGATGGCATTGGCCAGCACCACATGGCCCGAGCGGTAGGCCGAGAGCAGGCCGGGCACGCCGAGCATGGAATCCGGATTGAAGGCCAGCGGGTCGAGGAAGTCATCATCCAGGCGGCGGTAGATCACGTCCACCTGCTTGGCCCCGGCGGTGGTGCGCATATAGACCCTGTCGTCACGCACGAACAGGTCCGCGCCCTCGACCAGCTCCACGCCCATTTCCCGGGAGAGGAAGGCATGCTCGAAATAGGCACTGTTGAAGCGTCCCGGGGTCAGCACCACCACGTTGGGATTATCCAGCGGGCTGGAGGACTTGAGGGTGTCGAGCAGCAGGCTCGGGTAATGGTTGATGGGCGCGATGCGCTGCGCGGCGAACAGTTCGGGAAACAGGCGCATCATCATCTTGCGGTCTTCGAGCATGTAGCTGACGCCGCTCGGGGTGCGCAGGTTGTCTTCCAGCACGTAGTAGCTACCATCTCCATCGCGCACCAGGTCGACCCCGGCGATATGCGCATAGAGGCCGCGGTGCAGGTCGAGGCCCTGCATGGCGATCTGGTAGCCCTCGTTGGCCAGCACCTGTTGGGCCGGAATGATCCCGGCCTTGACGATGCGCTGCTCGTGATAGAGGTCGGCGAGGAACAGGTTCAGCGCCTGCACGCGCTGGATGCAGCCACGCTCGACGATGCGCCATTCGCTGGCGGGGATACTGCGCGGAATGGTGTCGAAGGGGATCAGCCGCTCGGTGCCCTGCTCATCGCCATACAGGGTGAAGGTGATGCCGGCGCGGTGAAACAGCAGATCCGCCTCGCGGCGGCGTTGGGCCAATTGCTCCGCAGGGATAGCCGCAAGCCAGCGGGCGAACTCTAGATAATGCGGGCGACACTCACCCTGTGCATCGTACATTTCATCGTAGTACTTGCGATCCATACCGCATTCCTCATCCGCTGATGACGGTCACTATCGCAAATCGCAAGCTTCGTGCCATCCACAAAATTTGCTTTATTAAAAAAAATTGCCAATTTGCAAAAAAATCCTCGCGCGCTCGCGCAGTTGTTCCATTATCGATGATTGCCAGCAGCCACTTGCCGAGGCGGCAAGCCGCAAAAACACCCGGCATGGCCGGTTGTTGTAGATGCAAGCGGCTGTTATTCCTATCGCTTAATCACTGCCCGTGATTCAAATCGTTATTTTCCCGAGCAGAAGGAGAGGTGCACCCTGGCCAGGGTGCCATTGCCTGGAAGCCGGCGTTACACTGCATGTTGAATTCAAGGTGTCGATAATGGCGAAAAGAAAAACAGGCTCCGCCAAAAAGGCGCAGGAGCCGAATGGCGCACGGGCAGTTAAGGATAAGTTGACCACTGACAGCAATACTGAGCTACCCGCGCCGCCAGCAGGCAGTGCGGGGTTTCCTGTAGTGGGAATAGGTGCGTCGGCCGGTGGGCTGGCTGCGTTCGAGGCGTTTTTCTTCGGCATGCCGGCCGACACCAATCCGAATATGGCGTTTGTGCTGGTCCAGCACCTGGCGCCTGACCATAAAAGCATGCTCACGGATCTGATTGGACGCTTCACCCGTATGCAGGTCTTCGAGGTGGAGGATGGCATGCAGGTACAGCCAAACTGCGCCTACATAATCCCGCCCAACCGCGACATGGCCTTTATCGACGGCACCTTGCAATTGCTGTCACCGGTCGAACCGCGCGGGCAACGCCTGCCGATCGATTTTTTCTTCCGTTCGCTGGCCCTGGATCAGCGGGAGCGGGCTATAGGGATCGTGCTCTCCGGCACCGGCAGCGATGGCACCTTGGGCGTGCGGGCGATCAAGGCCGAGGGCGGCATGTTCATGGCCCAGGATCCCGACTCCGCGGAGTTCGACGGCATGCCGCGTAGCGCCATCGCCACCGGACTGGTCGATTACGTGCTGCCGCCGGCCGAGATGCCGGTGCAACTCATGGCTTATGTGGCCCATGCGTTCGGCAAGCCTCCGCTGCTGGCCAGCATCCCGGCATCCAAGGCCGAAGACGCCTTGAAGAAGATATTCATCGCGCTACGCAGCCATGTTGGTCACGACTTCTCGCAGTACAAACCGAGCACTATCCTGCGCCGCATCGAACGGCGCATGGCGGTCCATCAGCTGGACAGCATCGACAGCTACGTCAGGTTTCTGCATCAGGTGCCGAGCGAGGCGGAGGCGCTATTTCGCGAGTTGTTGATCGGCGTGACCAATTTCTTCCGGGACCCGGCAGCGTTCAAGGCGCTTGAGGAATTGGTCATCCCCAAGCTGTTTGCCAACAATCCACCGGGCTCGGCAATCAGGGTCTGGTCGACCGGTTGCTCGACCGGCGAGGAGGCCTACTCGCTAACCATTCTCCTGCAGGAATACCGCGAGACGCTCCAGCAGGATTACACGGTTCAGGTATTCGCCACCGATATAGACAGCCGCGCGATTGCCACGGCCCGCGCCGGCATTTACCCGACCAGCATAACCGCCGACATCAGCCCTGAACGCTTGAAGCGATTTTTTACCCTTGAGCCGGACGGCAGCGGCTACCGGATTCACAAAAGCATTCGCGACATGCTGGTGTTTTCCGAGCAGGACCTGATCAAGGACCCGCCATTTTCCAAACTGGATTTGATTTGTTGTCGCAACCTGCTGATTTATCTGGGTGCCGAACTACAGAAAAAGATCATTCCGCTGTTCCACTACGCACTCAAGCCAGGCGGCATCCTGTTTCTTGGCACCTCTGAAGGAGTCGGCGATTTTGACGACCTGTTCAGCGTGCTCGATCGCAAGTCGAAGCTTTATCAGCGCAAGGAAGACTTTCATGGTATGCGCCGCACCTTCCTCAGTCGCTTTCTGTCCCCGCTGACAGCCTCCGACATGGTTAGCGTTGCGCGCCCGCCAGGCAGTGCCAAGACAGTTTCCCCCAGCAAACTGCCACTGCGCGAGATAACCGAGCAGGCGCTCTTGCAGCACCTCGCGGCGGTTGCGGCGCTGGTCAACGCCCAAGGCGACATCCTCTACCTGCATGGCCGCAGCGGCATGTATCTGGAGCCTGCGCCGGGCGAGGCGGGCATCAACAATATCCTCAAGATGGCGCGCGAGGGCTTGCGCTCCAGTCTGGCCAAGAGCCTGCATCAGGTGGCGACCAGCAACCAGAGCGCTCGAGTCATGGCGCTGCAGGTCAAGACCAACGGCCATTTCACCCCGGTCAACCTGAATGTTTGCCCGGTGAAATCAGGGCCCGCGGCCACCTTGGACGTGTCCCTGTTCCTGGTCATCCTGGAGGAAGCGCCAGGTCCGGCGGCGCCCCAGGTGCAGCAGGCTGCCGTGCAGGCCGGTGTGGCCAGCGAAGAACCCGATGGCGGAATAGACACGCGTCTTGAGTCGCTCAAACAGGAGCTGCAAAGCAAGGAAGACTACCTGCAGAGCACCATCGAGGCGCTGGAGACCTCCAGCGAAGAACTCAAATCCTCCAATGAGGAAATGCAGTCGGTCAACGAGGAGCTGCAATCCACCAACGAGGAGCTGGAGACCTCCAAGGAAGAGTTGCAATCGGTCAACGAGGAGCTGGCCACCATCAATGCCGAGCTGCAGACCAAGGTCCTCGAGTTGTCGCAGGCCAACAACGACATGAACAACCTGCTGGCCGGCACCGGCATCGGCACGGTCTTCGTCGACCTCAATCTGCGTATTCTGCGTTTCACCCCGGCGGCATCGCGGATCATCAACCTGATCCCCAGCGATGTCGGTCGGCCGGTCGGTCACATCGCCTCCAATCTGCTTGGCTACGACAGCCTGGTGGCCGACGTGAAGTCGGTGCTGGATACCCTGACGCCCAAAGAGATCGATGTGCAGACCATCGAAGGGCGCTGGTACAAGATGCGCATTCTGCCGTACCGCACCCTGGAAAACGTGATCGAAGGCGCGGTGATCACCTATGTCGACATCAATGAACATGAGACGCTGCGCCTCAACGAAGAGCGTTACCGGCTGGCGGCCAAGGCCGCAAGAGACGTCATCTGGGATTGGGACATCATCAAGGGCGAGCAACGCTGGAACGAGGCGGGAATCCCGCTGTTCGGCTGGACCGACATAGTTTCGGCGCCACAATCGACCAGTTGGTGGCTCGAACGCATCCACCCCGAGGATCGCCAGCGGGTCAACGACGGCATCCACGCCGCCGTGACCGACGCCTCGCGCACGCACTGGGACGATGAGTATCGCTTTCGCAAGGCCGATGGGACCTATGCAACCGTGCTCGATCGTGGGTTCGTCCTGCGCAACGAGCGCGGGCAGGCCATCCGCATGATCGGGACAATGCTCAATATCACCGAGCGCAAGCAGGCTGAAGAGACGCTGCGGGTCAACGAGGCACGTTTGCGCGTGGCCCTGGAGGCTACGCCTGTCGTGGTATTCAACCAGGACAGGGAATTACGCTACACATGGATCTATAATTCCAAATTGGCAGTACCAGCCGAGCAGTTTCTCGGCAAGACCGATACCGACCTGTTGCCGGCAGATGCTGCAGCCAGCTTGAGCGCAATCAAACGGCAAGTACTAGAGAGCGGGGAGGGCACACGGCGGCGCGTTCACAGCAATATCTATGGTAAACCGACCCCCTGTGATTTGACCGTGGAACCGCTGCGTAATGACGCAGGCAGTGTGATCGGAATTACCGGTGCCTCGATTGAAGTCCCCGACCAGGAGCAGGATGCTGTAGATACAAAGCCGGATCCGCACCTCTCGGGTGAATAAGGGCTGTCATGAAAGATAAGGACACTCGACACCAATCAAACGCCACTTCGCCGAAGCCAGGGGCGTTGTTGCGTCGAATTGCGGAAGAAATCCTTGAAGACGATGCGAGGGAGCCGCAAGAGCCGCAGCTGCTCCTGTCACCTGAGGCGGTGCAACAGGCTCTGCACGAGTTGCGCGTGCACCAGGTCGAACTGGAGATGCAGAACGACGAATTGCGCCATGCGCATGCCAAGATCGAAGAGGCTAAAGAGCGTTACTTCGATCTTTATGACCTGGCCCCGGTCGGCTACCTGACGCTCAGCGTGCAGGGGATCATACTCCAGGCTAACCTGACCTCGACCCATCTACTGGCGGTGATCCGCGCCGAGCTGGTCAGGCAGCCGATCACGCGCTACATCTATCGCGAGGACCAGGATGATTTCTACCAGCTGCGTAAACGGCTGATCGCCACCGGCGCACCACAGATGTGCGAGCTGCGTATGGTCAAGAGTGATGGAGCCGTACTCTGGGTACACTTGGACGCCACCAAGGCGCAAGACGAACACGGCGTACCGACATTGCGCATCGTGCTGAGCGATTTCAGCGCCCGCAAGCTCGCCGAAGATGCCCTGCAGGAGAGCTACCAGGCCCTGCACAGCATACTGGACGCGACCTTGGACGGCTTTTGGCGGGTTGATGTTCACGGCCATATCCTCGATGTAAATCCAAGCTATTGCATGCAGTCGGGTTACAGTCGTGAAGAACTGCTGAAGATGCATGTCCTCGACCTGGCGGTAGAGGAGTGCGCCGCCGCGACGGTGAAACAGACCCTCACGCTTATCGAGACCGGCCACGGACAGTTCGAGACGACCCATCGGCGCAAGGACGGATCCCTCTGGCAGGTCGAAGTCAGCGGCACTTATCGAGAGGCCTCCGGGGGCCAGGTTTTCGTGTTTCTGCGGGATATTTCCAAACGCAAACTAGCCGAAGAAAAACTCCAGCTCGCGGCCAACGTGTTCTCGCATTCCCGCGAAGGCATCATGATTACCGCGGCCGATGGCAGCATAATCAACGTCAATGCCGCGTTTACCCATATCACCGGCTACAGCCGCGACGAAGCCATAGGGCGCACCCCGCGAATACTCCGCTCGGGCCGCCACCCCAGCGAGTTTTACGAGGCCATGTGGCACAACTTGCGGGTAAAAGGCCACTGGTGCGGCGAGGTCTGGAACAGGCGTAAAAACGGCGAAATTTATGCCGCGATGCAAACCATCAGTAGCGTGCGCGACTCCAACGGTGACGTCGTCCAGTATGTTGCGCTGTTCTCGGACATCACCGAAATCAAGGCGAACCAGAGCAAGCTCGAGCACATCGCGCACTATGACGCCCTGACCTCGCTGCCCAATCGCGTGCTCCTGGCCGATCGCCTGCGGCATGCCATCGCCCAGGCGCAACGGCGCGGACAACTGCTGGAAGTCGTCTACCTGGATCTGGACGGTTTCAAGGCGATCAACGACAAGCACGGACATGAGGCCGGCGACAAATTGCTGATTGCCCTGTCTGCCAGCATGAAACAGGCGTTGCGCGAGTGCGACACCCTCGCCCGTATTGGTGGCGACGAGTTCATTGCCGTGCTGGTCGACCTGCCGGATGTAGCCACCAGCATGCCGATGCTCAGCCGGCTGCTCGCCGCGGCGGGCCAAGTGGTGCATGTCGGCGACCTTGCGCTGCAAGTGTCGGCCAGCATGGGGGTGACCTTCTGTCCGCAGCAGGATGAGGTGGACGCCGATCAACTGATACGTCAGGCCGATCAGGCCATGTATCAGGCCAAATTGGCCGGCAAGAACCGCCTGCACTTCTTCGATGTCGATCAGGACCGTAGCGTACGCGGCCATCACGAAAGCCTGGAACACATTCGCCTGGCATTGGCCGAGCGCGAGTTCGTCCTCCATTACCAACCCAAGGTGAATATGCGTAGCGGTGAGGTCATCGGGGTCGAAGCCCTGATCCGCTGGCAACACCCAGAGCGCGGGCTTTTGGCTCCGGCGATATTTCTACCGGTGATCGAGGATCATCTGCTGGCGATCGAAATCGGTGAGTGGGCAATAAATCGAGCCCTGAGCCAGATGGAAGAGTGGCTCAAGGTCGGGCTGGACATCGAAGTCAGCGTCAATGTTGGTGCTCGCCAGTTGCAGCAGAAGAATTTCGTCGACCGCCTGCGCGCCATTCTCCAGGCCCATCCACAGGTCAAACCCTCGCGTTTGCAACTGGAGATACTGGAAACCAGTGCATTGGAAGACGTTGCACATGTGTACCAGGTGATCGAGGCCTGTCGTGAAATTGGCGTGATGTTCGCGCTGGATGATTTCGGTACGGGTTATTCCTCGCTGACCTACCTGAAACATCTGCCGGTGGCCTTGCTCAAAATCGACCAGAGCTTCGTCCTCGGCATGCTCGACGACCCCGATGACCTGTCCATCCTTCGGGGGGTGGTTGGCCTGGCCAGCGCATTCCGCCTCGAGGTCATCGCCGAGGGCGTCGAAAGCCTGGAGCACGGCGCTCTATTGCTGCAACTGGGTTGCGAGCAGGCCCAGGGGTTTGGTATCGCCGCGCCGATGGCTGCAGACGAACTGCCCAACTGGGTTGCCACCTGGTGGCAGCGCTCTGGCTGGAGCAACTTGCCATTGGCGAGCAACGAAGACACAACGCGCCTGATGGCCGGCGTCGAACTGCGCGCCTGGATAAAGGCCATGGACAGCTACCTCGAGGGTGAGCGTACGACCCAGCCGATCCTGAGCCACTTCGCACAATGGCTGATGGGAGGAGACCTGGAGCAGTATGCTGGCCAGTCATCCTTTGCTGCCGTCAGCGAGCTATATGCCCAACTCCATACCCTAACGAGCGAGCTCTGCGACCTGCATGTCGAAGGGCGTGACGCGCAGGTACAGGCGAGACTCGGCGATCTTCATGACCTGCAGGAAACCATGCTTGAACGATTGCAAACACCGGTCTAGCAGCCTGTCGGCGGTATTGGGCCGCGGCCTTCAGCACCAACCTGATAGCTGGCTGCAATTGCTGGGTTCATGATCTGACGCAGCTCGCCGATCAGGTTTTTTCCTACCCTGGCATGGGTCGCTCGACCCTCGGGCATTGTTTGGCCGGTGCAGCCTGATAGACTATTTTGGCATTCGCGCATTATTAAGGAGTCTCATGATCAAGAAATGCTTGTTCCCAGCAGCCGGTTACGGCACACGCTTTCTACCTGCAACCAAGGCCATGCCCAAGGAAATGTTGCCGATAGTGAACAAGCCACTGATCCAGTATGGCGTCGAAGAGGCGCTTGAAGCTGGGCTGACGGAGATCGCCATGGTCACTGGCCGTGGCAAGCGCTCACTGGAAGATCACTTCGACATCAGCTACGAGCTGGAACAGCAGATCCGCGATACCGAAAAGGAAAAATACCTGGTAGGCATCCGCCGCCTGATCGATGAGTGCAGTTTTGCCTACACCCGTCAGGTCGAAATGAAAGGTCTCGGCCATGCAATTCTAACCGCGCGTCCCTTGATCGGCGACGAGGCCTTCGCCGTGGTACTGGCAGATGACCTGTGCCTGAACCTGGAAGGTGACGGCGTATTGACCCAGATGGTCAAGCTGTACAACCAGTTCCGTTGCTCGATCGTCGCCATTCAGGAAGTACCCGCGGAGGAGACCCACAAGTACGGCGTGATCGCTGGCGAGATGATCCGCGATGACATCTACCGGGTGAATAGCATGGTCGAGAAACCCAAGCCGGAAGATGCACCGTCCAACCTGGCGATCATCGGTCGCTACATCCTCACCCCGGACATCTTCGACATCATCAAAGACACCCCACCGGGCAAGGGTGGCGAAATCCAGATCACCGACGCGCTGATGAAGCAGGCGCAGAATGGTTGCGTGCTGGCCTACAAATTCAAGGGTCAGCGCTTCGACTGCGGCGGCGCGGAAGGCTATATCGACGCCACCAATTTCTGTTTCGAGCACTTCTATAAGTCAGGCAAGGTTTCCTGAACCGCTAGTGCAGCAACGCAAGCCACCTTCGGGTGGCTTTTTTTGCATCAGGGAATCGGCATCGCCTGCGAACCGGGCCCCAGTGGTTGCCCGTAGCTAAACTCGACGTAGTTGCCCGCCGGGTCACGCAGCCCGCAGTAATAGCCGACCGGGTAGGGCTCATCCCGCGGCGCCCAGATCAGGCAGCCGGCCTCTTGCGCCTTGGCGGCGACCCTGTCGACCTGCTCACGGCTGTCCACGGCAAAACCAAAATGGCTGTAATCGTCGGCGGCCAGCTGCCGATCCTGCCCGCCCGGCATGATCACGAAAATGAAGGTGTGTTCCTTGCCGGGTTCGGCCATCCAGACGATGCGCGAACCCTTGCCCGCACGCTGGTGGATCACCCGCATGCCGCAGAACTCCGCATAGAACGCCACACAGGCATCCAGATCCGGCACATGCAAAGCCAAATGGGTGAGGGTAGGGCGCATGGCGTTTTTCCTCTTGGTGACTCAGCAAGTTTAGGCCTGGGCTCAGCGCTTGTGAAAATATCGAGCGCCGTCGCGAGGCTGTCTCCAGGCGGTCGCAGCAGGCGAGAGTTTTTTCACAACCTCTCAGGCTTCAGGTGCGACTGGGTTATGCTGGCGGCCTGCTAAGGAGGCTGACCATGACCTATGATTTCGACCTGTTTGTAATCGGCGCCGGTTCCGGTGGTGTACGTGCTGCGCGGTTTGCCGCCGGTTATGGTGCCCGCGTGGCCGTAGCCGAGAGCCGTTATCTGGGCGGCACTTGTGTCAACGTCGGCTGTGTGCCGAAAAAGCTGCTGGTGTATGGCGCGCACTTCGCCGAAGACTTCGAGCAGGCCCAGGGTTTTGGTTGGTCGCTATCAGCTGCAGCGAAGTTCGATTGGCCGACCCTGATCGCCAACAAGAACCGTGAAATCGAACGTCTCAACGGCATCTACCGCAACCTGCTGGTGGGCAGTGGCGTAACCCTGCTCGAGGGTCACGCACGCCTGCTCGATGAGCATAGCGTTGAGCTGGGCGGCCAGCGTTACAGCGCCAGGCACATCCTCATCGCCACCGGTGGCTGGCCACATATCCCGAAGATCCCGGGGCATGAACATGCCATCGGATCGAACGAAGCCTTCTTTCTCGAACAATTGCCCAAGCGTGTGCTGGTGGTCGGCGGCGGCTATATCGCCGTGGAGTTCGCCTCGATTTTCCATGGCCTCGGCGCCCAGACCTCGCTGCTCTATCGCCGCGAGCTGTTTCTGCGCGGCTTCGACGGCGCAGTGCGCCAGCACCTGCGCGAAGAACTGAGCAAGCGCGGCCTGGATCTGCAGTTCAACAGCGATATCGAACGCATC
>NZ_JBFIIG010000080.1:0-17609 GCF_041601375.1 Pseudomonas sp.
AGCACGCCGCCGTGCCCCGGCAGCAGATTGCTGCTGTCCTTGAGCCCGGCCTGCCGCTTGAACATGCTCTCGGTCAGATCGCCGACCACCGAAATCGACACCACCAGCGCCGCACCCGCCAGCACCAGGAGCAATTCACTGAAGAGCCAGCCCTGGTAGAGGCCGACCGCCAGGGTGATCAGCAAGCTGACGAACAGACCGCCTGCCGCGCCCTCCCAGCTCTTGCCCGGACTGACCCGCGGCGCCAGCTTGCGCTTGCCGAAGGCCTTGCCGGTGAAATAGGCACCGATATCCGCCCCCCAGACCAGCACCATCACCGCCAGGATCAGCGCATTGGCCGAGGGCCACTGTTTGAACAGCACCAGACCCTGCCAGGCCGGCAGCAGGATCAGCAGACCGATCAACAGCCTGGCCGGCAGCCCGGTCCAATAGCGGCTACTGGCCGGATAGCTCATGACCAGCACAGTGGCCAGCGCCCACCAGACGACCGCGAGCAGCAGCAGCCAGGGCGCCAGCAGCGGCAGCTGATAGAGGCCGAACAGCAGCGCCGCGACGCCCGCAGCATAGGCCACGCGCAACGGCTGCCCGGCCAGGCCCGCCAGACGCGCCCACTCCCAGGCACCCAGGCTGACCACCGCACCGATGAACAGCGCAAAGGCCGCCCCGTCGAGCAGGAAGAACCCGACCAGGGCGATGGGCAGCAACACCAATGCAGTGATGATCCGTTGTTTAAGCATCAGGCACGTGCCTCGGCATCGACCTGTTCAGCGGATCGACCAAAACGCCGCTGGCGCTTGGCGTAATCCGCCAAGGCCTTGCGCATGGCGTCGTGCTTGAAGTCCGGCCAGAACAGGTCAGAGAAATACAGCTCGCTGTAGGCCAACTGCCATAACAGGAAATTACTGATGCGATGCTCGCCACCCGTACGAATGCACAGATCGGGCAAGGGCAAATCGCCGGTCGCCAGACAGCTCTGCAACAGCTCGGGGGTAATGTCGTCAGGACGCAAGTGCCCGCCCTGAACCTCGCGGGCCAGACGCTGCGCCGCCTGCGCGATATCCCACTGGCCGCCATAGTTGGCGGCAATCTGCAGGACGAATCGCTTATCGCCAGCGGTCAAGGCCTCGGCCTCGCGCATGGCCGCCTGCAACTCCGGATGAAAGCGCGAGCGATCGCCGATGATGCGCAGGCTGATGCCGTTTTCGTCGAGCTTCTTCGCCTCACGACGAAGCGCGCCGAGGAACAACTCCATCAGCGCCCCCACCTCGTCGGCCGGGCGCTGCCAGTTCTCGCTGGAGAAGGCGAACAGGGTCAGCACCTCGACTCCGGCCTCGGCGCACACCTCGATGACCGCGCGCACCGCATCGACACCGGCCTTATGCCCAGCAATCCCCGGCAGCAGCCGCTTGCGCGCCCAGCGGTTATTACCGTCCATGATGATCGCCACATGACGTGGCACGGCCGCTTTAGCGCCGTCTTTGGACTTGTGCATGGAGATCTCCTGACCGCTAAACGGCCATCAGATCCGCTTCTTTCTGCTTCACGGCCACCTCGATCTCCGCCACGAACTTGTCCGTCAGCTTCTGGATATCATCGGCGGCGCGACGCTCTTCGTCTTCGCTGATTTCCTTCTCCTTGACCAGATCCTTCAGCTGACTCAAGGCATCGCGGCGGATATTGCGCACGGCAATACGGCCATCTTCGGCCGCATCACGCGCCTGCTTGGTGAAGCCCTTGCGGGTTTCTTCGGTCAGCGCCGGCATGGAAATCAGCAGCAGCTCACCCAGGTTGGTCGGATTGAAGCCCAGACCGGAACTCTGGATCGCCTTATCGACGGCAGCCAGCATGCCGCGCTCGAACGCCACGACCTGCAGGGTGCGCGAATCCTTGACGGTCACGTTGGCCACCTGATTCAAGGGGGTGTCGGTACCGTAATAAGGCACCATCACCCCACCCAGGATGCTTGGGTGGGCCTGGCCGGTGCGAATGCGACTGAAAGCATGAATCAGCGAATCCAGGCTCTTCTGCATGCGTTCCTGGGTGTCTTTCTTGATCTCGTTGATCATTTTTCACTTTCCTCGATCAGAGTACCTTCGGCGCCGCCCAGCACGATATTCAGCAGGGCACCGGGTTTGTTCATATTGAAGACGCGCAACGGCATCTTGTGATCGCGGCACAGGCAGATGGCCGTCAGATCCATCACGCCGAGCTTGCGATCCAGTACTTCATCGTAAGTCAGGTGGTCGAATTTCTCCGCATGCGGATCCTTGAACGGATCGGCGGTGTACACCCCGTCCACCTTGGTCGCCTTCAACACCACGTCGGCATCGGTCTCGATTGCGCGCAGACAGGCAGCCGAATCGGTGGTGAAGAACGGATTACCGGTGCCAGCGGCGAAGATCACCACCTCACCGGTTTTCAGATGACGCAGCGCCTTGCGCCGATCGTAGTGATCGGTCACCCCGACCATGGAAATCGCCGACATCACGATCGCCGGGATATTCGAACGCTCCAGCGCATCGCGCATGGCCAGGGCGTTCATCACGGTGGCCAGCATGCCCATGTGGTCGCCGGTGACCCGATCCATGCCGGCCGCGGAGAGCGCCGCACCGCGGAACAGATTGCCGCCGCCGATGACCAGACCGACCTGCACGCCGATGCCCACCAACTGGCCGACTTCCAGGGCCATACGATCGAGCACCTTGGGGTCGATACCGAAGTCTTCCGACCCCATCAGGGCCTCGCCGCTGAGTTTGAGCAGAATGCGCTTATAGCGCGGTTGACGACCACTCACCTGCTGAGCCATTACCAGTCTCTCCTGCGGCGTTTACATTCGTTGCGCGCCTTGCGGCACGGATTAATCGAGCGCTTCGACAGCGCCCGGAGCCATTTGTGCAGCGCCAACCGCGAGCGCGTCAAACAAACAACCCCCTAATTCGACAAAGAGGCCGCACGCATAAGCGGGCAGCCTCTTCGGGGCGACAACTATAAAGCGTCTTACTGCTTGCTGGCAGCCAGTTGCGCAGCAACTTCTTCGGCGAAGTTGTCTACCGGCTTCTCGATGCCTTCGCCAACCTGGAAGCGCGTGAAGGAAACGATTTCAGCCCCAGCCTTCTTGGCCAGAGCACCGACCTTGATTTCCGGGTCTTTGACGAAGGACTGCTCGACCAGACTGGCTTCGGCGAGGAACTTCTGGATACGGCCACCCACCATCTTCTCGACGATTTCGGCCGGCTTGCCCTTGATCTTGTCTTCGTTGAGGCTCATGAACACGGCTTTCTCGCGCTCGATCGCTTCGGCGGAAACTTCGCTAGGCAGCAGGAATTCCGGGTTGCTGGCGGCCACGTGCATGGCGATGTCCCTGGCCAACTCGGCGTCACCGCCGTTGAGGACCACGACCACACCAATCTTGTTGCCGTGCAGGTAAGCGCCGACCACGTCGCCTTCAACGCGAGCCAGACGACGGATGTTGACGTTCTCGCCGACCTTGGCCACCAGGGCCAGGCGCGCCTCTTCCTGAGCGGCAATCAGCGGCGCCACATCGGCCAGCTTGTCAGCGAAGGCCTTTTCCAGGCTGCCGTTGACGAAATTCTTGAAATCGTCCTGCAGCGCCAGGAAGTCGGTTTGCGAGTTGACTTCGAGGATCACGGCCGACTTGCCGTCTTCGGCAACCTTGACCGCGATAGCACCTTCGGCAGCGATGTTGCCCGCCTTCTTGGCCGCCTTGATCGCGCCGGAAGCACGCATATCATCAATGGCTTTCTCGATGTCGCCGCCGGCCTTGGTCAAGGCCTTTTTGCAATCCATCATGCCTTCGCCAGTGCGCTCACGCAGCTCCTTGACTAATGCCGCAGTAATCTCTGCCATTTCAAATTCCTCTTGGATAGGTTGTTAACCATTCCACCCGCCTGAACGGGCGATCAATTCTGTAAACACATTGCCTGGATCCGACGAACAACAACCGGCCGACAATGGTTTTCAAAGTGGCAAAAAGGGGGCCTAGCCCCCTTTTTGCGTAGCGAGTAACGCTTGGCGCTTACCGCTTAGCCCTGAGCCGCTTCGGCTGCAGGAGCTGCCGGGGCTTGCTCGACGAATTCGTCGGTGCCGCCGGTGTTGGTGCGACCGCGAACTACGGCATCTGCCATGGCGCCCATGTACAGCTGGATGGCGCGGATGGCATCGTCGTTACCCGGGATGATGTAGTCAACGCCTTCCGGGCTGCTGTTGGTATCGACCACGCCAATGACCGGGATACCCAGCTTGTTGGCTTCGGTGATAGCAATGCGCTCGTGGTCGACGTCGATCACGAACAGAGCGTCCGGCAGACCGCCCATGTCCTTGATACCACCCAGGCTGCGATCCAGTTTTTCCAGATCACGGGTGCGCATCAGGGCTTCTTTCTTGGTCAGCTTGGTGAAAGTGCCGTCCTGGGACTGAACTTCCAGATCACGCAGACGCTTGATCGAAGCGCGGATGGTCTTGTAGTTGGTCAGCATGCCGCCCAACCAGCGATGGTCGACGTACGGCGAGCCGCAACGCGCTGCTTCTTGAGCGACGATCTTGCCAGCGGAACGCTTGGTGCCGACGAACAGGATCTTGTTCTTGCCCGAGGCCAGCTTCTCAACGAACGACAGCGCGTCATTGAACATCGGCAGGGTTTTTTCGAGGTTGATGATGTGAATCTTGTTACGCGCGCCGAAAATGTACTTACCCATTTTCGGGTTCCAGTAACGGGTCTGGTGACCGAAGTGCACACCGGCCTTCAGCATATCGCGCATATTGACTTGGGACATGATAGTTCCTTGATAAGTCGGGTTAGGCCTCCACGTACCCCAATCTCCAACCTTGCGCACTTGGCGAAAGGCACCCAGGAAATCGTGTCGATACGTGTGTGGATTAAAGCTCCCAGGCAGACAGCCCGTAAAGCGGCGCGTTTTATACCATAGAAGGCAGCCGCAAGCTACAAGCTTAAAGCGCCAGGTTGGCAGCCTCCTGCTTGCGGCTTATGGCTTGCGGCTTGAAGCTGTTAAGATGTTGCCCTTTCCGTTCGCGCCCGAGAGCTGCATATGACCGTCACCATCAAATCCCCCGCAGAAATCGAGAAAATGCGCGTAGCCGGCCGCCTGGCCGCCGACGTACTGGAAATGATCGGCGAACACGTCAAGCCCGGCGTCACCACTGAAGAACTGGATCGCCTCTGCCATGACTACATCGTCAATGTGCAGCAGGCCATCCCAGCGCCTCTCAACTACAAGGGCTTCCCCAAGTCGATCTGCACCTCGGTCAACCATGTGGTCTGCCACGGCATCCCCAACGAGAAGCCGCTTAAAGACGGCGATGTGCTGAACATCGACATCACCGTGATCAAGGACGGCTATCACGGCGACACCAGCAAGATGTTCATGGTCGGCAAGGTGCCGGAGTGGGCCGAGCGCCTGGCCAAGATCACCCAGGAGTGCATGTATAAAGGCATCCAGCTGGTGCGTCCCGGCACCCGCCTGGGCGACATCGGTGAAGTGATCCAGAAGCATGCGGAGAAGAACGGTTTCTCGGTGGTGCGCGAGTACTGCGGCCATGGCATTGGCGCGGTGTTCCACGAAGAGCCGCAGGTGCTGCATTACGGTCGCGCCGGCACCGGCATGGAGCTGAAAGAAGGCATGACCTTCACCATCGAGCCGATGATCAACCAGGGCCGCGCGGAAACCCGCCTGCTCGGCGATGGCTGGACCGCGATCACCAAGGACCGCAAGCTCTCGGCGCAGTGGGAGCACACCATCCTGGTCACCGCCGACGGCTACGAGATCTTCACCCTGCGCAGCGACGACACCATCCCCCGCACGTCGGCCTGATGATCGCCGCCCCTATAGAGGAAGATCGGCGCATGCCGCAGGTAGACTCCGAGCTGTTCGACCGCGGGCAATTCCAGGCCGAACTGGCGCTGAAGGCCAGCCCCATCGGCGCCTTCAAGAAGGTCATCCGCCGCGCCCACGAGGTGCTCGACGCGCGCTTCAAGGAAGGTCGCGAGGTGCGCCGACTGGTCGAGGATCGCGCCTGGTTCACCGACCAGATCCTGCGTGAAGCCTGGGATCGCCTGGAGTGGAGCGAAGACGCCGACATCGCCCTGCTGGCGGTGGGCGGCTATGGCCGGGGCGAACTGCACCCCTACTCGGACATCGACCTGCTGATCCTGCTCGACAGCGCCGACCACGAAACCTTCCGCGAGCCGATCGAACGCTTCCTCACCCTGCTCTGGGACATTGGCCTGGAAGTCGGGCAAAGTGTGCGTTCGGTCGACGAGTGCGCCGAAGAAGCCCGCGCCGACCTGACGGTGGTCACCAACCTGATGGAAAGCCGCACCATCGCCGGCCCCGAACGCCTGCGCCAGCGCATGCAGGACGTCACCAGCACCGCGCAGATGTGGCCGAGCAAGCAGTTCTACCTGGCCAAACGCAAAGAGCAGCGTGCCCGCCATGCCAAGTACAACGACACCGAGTACAACCTAGAACCCAACGTCAAGGGCTCGCCGGGCGGCCTGCGCGACATCCAGACCATCCTCTGGGTCGCCCGCCGGCATTTCGGCACCTTGAATCTGCACGCCATGGTCGGCCAGGGCTTTCTCCTGGAAAGCGAATACGCCCTACTGGTGTCCAGCCAGGAATTCCTGTGGAAGGTCCGTTACGCCCTGCACATGCTCGCCGGCCGAGCCGAAGACCGCCTGCTGTTCGACCACCAGCGCGAGATCGCCAGCCTGCTGGGCTATGAAGACGGCAACGCCAAACTGGCGATCGAACGCTTCATGCAGAAGTACTACCGCGTGGTGATGGGCATCGCCGAACTGAGCGACCTGATCAATCAGCACTTCGAGGAAGAAATCCTCCGCGCCGGCCAAAGCGGCCAGGCGCAGCCGCTCAACAGCCGCTTCCAACTTCGCGACGGCTATATCGAAGTCACCCACCCCAACGTCTTCAAACGCACGCCCTTCGCCATTCTGGAGATCTTCGTGCTGATGGCCCAGCACCCCGAGATCAAAGGCGTGTGCGCCGACAGCATTCGCCTGCTGCGCGATCACCGTCATCTGATCGATGACGAATTCCGCAATGACATCCGCAATACCAGCCTGTTCATCGAGCTGTTCAAGACCCCGCAAGGTATCCACCGCAACCTGCGCCGCATGAACCGCTACGGCATTCTCGGGCGCTACCTGCCCGAGTTCGGGCATATCGTCGGACAGATGCAGCACGACCTGTTCCACATCTATACGGTCGATGCGCACACCCTCAACCTGATCAAGCACCTGCGCAAATTCAAGTGGACGGAGCTGGCCGAGAAATTCCCCCTGGCCAGCAAGCTGATCGGCAAACTGCCCAAACCCGAGTTGATATACATCGCCGGTCTTTACCATGACATCGGCAAGGGCCGCGGCGGCGACCACTCCGAGCTGGGCGCGGTAGATGCCGAAGCCTTCTGCGTGCGCCATCAACTGCCCAACTGGGACAGCAAGCTGATCGTCTGGCTGGTGCAGAACCATCTGGTGATGTCGACCACCGCCCAGCGCAAGGACCTCTCCGACCCACAGGTGATCTTCGATTTCGCCCGTCTGGTCGGCGATCAGACGCGCCTGGACTACCTCTATGTGCTGACCGTGGCCGACATCAACGCCACCAACCCCAGCCTGTGGAACTCCTGGCGCGCCAGCCTGCTGCGCCAGCTCTACACCGAGACCAAGCGCGCCCTCAACCGCGGCCTGGAAAACCCGCTGGATCGTGAAGAGCAGATTCGCCTGACCCAGAGCGCCGCCCTGGACATCCTGGTGCGCGGCGGCACCGACCCGGACGACGCCGAGCAGCTCTGGTCGCAGCTGGGCGACGACTACTTCCTGCGCCACACCGCAGGCGATGTGGCCTGGCATGCCGAGGCGATCCTGCAGCACGCCAACGACGGCAATCCGCTGGTGCTGATCAAGGAGACCACCCAGCGCGAATTCGAGGGCGGCACCCAGATCTTCATCTATGCCGCCGACCAGCACGACTTCTTCGCCGTGACCGTGGCGGCCATGGCCCAGCTCAACCTGAACATCCATGACGCACGGATTCTCACCTCGACCAGCCAGTTCACCCTCGACACCTACATCGTGCTGGAGGCCGAGGGCGGCTCGATTGGCGACAATCCGGCGCGCATCAAGCAGATCCGCCAGGGCCTGATCGACGCACTGAAGAACCCCGACGAGTACCCGAGCATCATCCAGCGCCGGGTACCGCGCCAGCTCAAGCATTTTGCCTTCGCCCCGCGGGTGACCATCCACAACGACGCGCAACGCCCGGTGACCATCCTCGAATTGACCGCCCCCGACCGCCCCGGCCTGCTGGCACGCGTCGGACGGATCTTCCTCGACTTCGACCTGTCGCTGCAGAACGCCAAGATCGCCACCCTCGGCGAACGGGTGGAAGACGTGTTCTTCGTCACCGACAGCCACAACCAGCCGCTGTCCGACCCCGAACTCTGTCGCCAGCTGCAGGAAACCATCATCGAGCAGCTCTCGGACGCCAACGGGCAGGGCTCAGAGCCAAGCCGGATACCCATTTGATCGAGACAGCGGCAAGCCAAATCCCGTACGGCTGCCGCTTGTAGCACCCAGGAAAGAATAATGAACGACGCCTTGAACCAGCTGCAGCCCTACCCCTTCGAGAAGCTCCGCGCCCTGCTCGCCGGCGCCCGGCCGCCCGGCGACAAGCCGGCCATCGCCCTGTCGATCGGCGAGCCCAAGCACCGCTCGCCGGCATTCGTCGCCGAGGCGCTCAGCGCCAACCTGGAGAAGCTGGCGGTCTACCCCAGCACCCTGGGCATAGCCGAACTGCGCGAAGCGATCGCCAGCTGGTGCAGCCGGCGCTTCGATCTGCCGGCCGGTGCGCTCGACCCGGCGCGCCATGTACTGCCGGTCAACGGCACCCGCGAAGCCCTGTTCGCCTTCACCCAGACCGTGGTGCAACGCGACATCGGCGGCCTGGTGGTCAGCCCCAACCCGTTCTACCAGATCTACGAAGGCGCGGCCCTGCTCGCCGGTGCCCAGCCGCACTACCTGGCGTGCCTGGAGCAGCACGGCTTCAACCCGGATTTCGACGCGGTCGCCAGCGACGTCTGGCAGCGCTGCCAGATCCTCTTCCTCTGCTCGCCCGGCAACCCGACCGGCGCACTGATTCCACCGGCCGTCCTGAAGAAGCTGATCCAGCTGGCCGATGAGTACGATTTCGTCATCGCCGCCGACGAGTGCTACAGCGAGCTGTACTTCGACGAGCAGCAGCCGCCCGCCGGGCTGCTGACGGCCTGCGCCGAACTGGGCCGCAACGACTTCAAGCGCTGCGTGGTGTTCCACAGCCTGTCCAAGCGCTCCAACCTGCCGGGCCTGCGTTCGGGCTTCGTCGCCGGCGACGCCGACATATTGAAATCTTTCCTGCTGTACCGTACCTACCACGGCTGCGCCATGCCGGTGCAAACCCAGCTGGCCAGCATTGCCGCCTGGAACGACGAGCAGCACGTCGCGGCCAACCGCGCGCTGTATCGCGAGAAGTTCGACGCGGTGCTGGCGATTCTCGACGGCGTGCTCGATGTACAGCGCCCGGATGGCGGCTTCTACCTGTGGGCGAAAACCCCGCTGGACGACGAAACCTTTACCCGTGAGCTGTTCGCCCGCGAGCACGTGACCGTGGTGCCCGGTTCCTACCTGTCGCGCAGTGTCGACGGGGTGAACCCGGGCGCCAATCGCGTGCGCATGGCCCTGGTCGCGCCGCTGGCCGAGTGCGTGCAAGCGGCCGAACGTATCCGTGACTTTGTAAAGAGCCTGCAAGCATGAGCACTACCCTGTTTGGCATCAAAGCCTGCGACACCATGAAGAAAGCCCGTACCTGGCTCGACCAGCACGGGGTAAGCTACGTCTTTCATGATTACAAAGCCGCTGGTATCGACCGCGAGAACCTGGACAAGTGGTGCAACGAGCATGGCTGGGAAACCATTCTCAACCGTGCTGGCACCACCTTCCGCAAACTGGACGAGGCGCACAAAACCGACCTCGACCAGCACAAGGCGGTCGAGCTGATGCTCGCCCAGCCGTCGATGATCAAGCGCCCGGTGCTGGATCTCGGCAACAAGACCCTGGTTGGCTTCAAGCCCGAGCGCTATGCCGCCGAACTGGTTTGAACAACTCCCATTGAATTCGCGTTAAGGAAAGCAACATGACCACGACCCTGTTCAGCCTGGCCTTTGGTGTCGGCACCCAGAACCGTCAAAGCAACTGGCTGGAAGTCTTCTATGCCCAACCGATGCTCAAGCCAGCGGCCGAACTGGTGGCCAAGGCCGCGGAGAAACTGGGCTACAGCGGTGGCAACCAGGCGATCGGCTTCAGCACCCAGCAGGCAGGCGAGCTGGCCGAAGCCCTGAAAGGCATCGACGCCGCCCAGGCAGCCCTGCTCACCCGCCTGGCGGAAAGCCACCAGCCGTTGGTTGCCACCTTCCTTGGCGAAGATGCGCCGCTGAGCAGCACGCCCGAGGCCTACCTCAAGCTGCACCTGCTGTCCCATCGCCTGGTCAAGCCACACGGCCTGAACCTGACCGGGATCTTCCCGCTGCTGCCGAACGTGGCCTGGACCAGCCAGGGCGCCATCGACCTGCTCGAACTGGGCGAACGCCAACTGGAAGCGCGCCTGAAAGGCGAACTGCTGGAAGTCTTCTCGGTGGACAAGTTCCCCAAGATGACCGACTACGTGGTGCCGAGCGGCGTGCGCATCGCCGACACCGCCCGCGTGCGCCTGGGCGCCTACATCGGTGAAGGCACCACGGTGATGCACGAAGGCTTCGTCAACTTCAATGCCGGCACCGAAGGTCCGGGCATGATCGAAGGCCGCGTCTCCGCCGGGGTATTCGTCGGCAAGGGCTCGGATCTGGGCGGCGGCTGCTCGACCATGGGCACCCTGTCCGGCGGCGGCAACCTGGTGATCTCCGTGGGCGAAGGCTGCCTGATCGGCGCCAACGCCGGCATCGGCATCCCCCTGGGCGACCGCAACACCGTGGAGTCGGGTCTCTACATCACCGCCGGCACCAAAGTCACGCTGCTCGATGGCCAGAACCAGATGGTCACGGTGCTCAAGGCGCGCGAACTGGCCGGCCAACCGGACCTGCTGTTCCGCCGCAACTCGCAAACCGGCGCCGTGGAGTGCAAGACCCACAAGTCGGCGATCGAGCTCAACGAAGCCCTGCACGCCCACAACTGATCCGAGTAGGGTGCGCCGCGCGCACCATTCGCACATCGAGCAGCACCTGGTGCGCACGACCTGGGCGGCTCCGCGCCCCCTACGAACGATCCCCGCACCATCGGGTGAACCCCATGTCCCTGATCTCCCCTTGGCGCGCTGACTTCCCCGGCATCCTGGCCCTCGACGCCGAAGGCCAGACCTACCTGGACAGCGCCGCCACCGCGCAAAAGCCGCAGGCCATGCTCGATGCCCTGCTCGGCTATTACGCTGGCGGTGCGGCCAATGTCCATCGTGCCCAGCATCTGCCGGGCGAGCGGGCGACCCGCGCCTTCGAAAGCAGCCGTGACAAGGCCGCGCGCTGGCTGAATGCGACGGACTCGGCGCAGATCCTGTTTACCCGCAGCGCCACCGAGGCCTTCAACCTGCTCGCCTATGGCCTGGAGCATGAGTTGCAAGCCGGCGAGCAGATCGTCATCAGCGCCCTGGAACACCACGCCAACCTGCTGCCCTGGCAGCAGCTGGCCCAGCGTCGCCACCTCGAGCTGGTCGTTCTGCCGCTGGATGACAGCGGCCTGATCGACCTCGAACAGGCGGCCGGCCTGATCGGCCCGCGCACCCGCGTGCTGGCGCTCAGTCAGCTGTCCAATGTGCTCGGTTGCTGGCAGCCGCTGGCCGAACTGCTGGCCCTGGGCCAAGCGCGGGGCGCGCTGACCGTGGTCGATGGCGCCCAGGGCGTGGTGCATGGCCGGCATGACGTCGAGGCCCTGGGGTGCGATTTCTATGTTTGCTCCAGCCACAAACTCTATGGGCCCGATGGCGTCGGCCTGCTCTATGGCCGCAAGCAGGCATTGCAGCGCCTCAGGCACTGGCAGTTCGGCGGAGAGATGGTGCGGGTGGCGGATTACCAGAGCGCCGAGTTTCGCGCTGCGCCGCTGGGCTTCGAGGCCGGTACGCCGCCGATCGCCGGAGTGATCGCCCTCGGCGCCAGCCTGGACTACCTGGCCGCGCTGGACGCCGCCGCCGTGGCCGCCCACGAAGCCGCGCTGCATGCCCGATTGCTCGCCGGGCTCAGGGCGCGCGCCGGCATCCGCCTGCTCGGCGCACCCACAGTGGCGCTGGCCAGTTTCGTCGTCGAGGACATGCACAACGCCGACCTCGCCCACCTGCTCACCGAACAGGGTATCGCCGTGCGCGCCGGTCATCACTGCGCCATGCCGCTGCTGAAAAGCCTCGGCCTGGCCGGCGCCATCCGCGTCTCCCTGGGCCTGTACAACGACGGCGCGGACCTCGAGCGTTTCTTCGCCGCGCTGGACCAGGCCCTGGAGCTGCTGCGATGAACCTGCCCGCCGGCGCCGAGCAAGCGCTCGCCGCCTTCGGCCAGTGCCTGGGCTGGGAACAGCGTGCGCGCCTGTTGATGCAGTGGGGCGGACGGCTGCCGGCGCTGAGCGAGGAGGAGCGCTGCGAGGCCAATCGCGTGCACGGCTGCGAAAGTCAGGTCTGGCTGGTCGCCGAACGCCAGGAGCAGTGCTGGCAGTTCCGCGCCAGCAGCGATGCGCGCCTACTGCGCGGGCTGCTGGCGCTGCTGCTGGCGCGGGTCAACGGCCTGACCGGTGCGCAACTGGCCGAGATCGACCTGGCCGACTGGTTCGGCCAGCTCGGCCTGGCGCGCCAGCTCTCGCCCTCGCGCAGCAACGGCCTGAATGCCGTGCTGCAGCGCATGCGCGAGCTGACCAGACAGCCATCGTCCTAGCCAACCGCCCCTGCAATCAAGGCTTCCTGGTTGGCCGCCACTGATCCGCATTGCCGTTATACAGAGCCTGCTGCAGGCGCTCTAAATCGCCCCTTACGACAAAATTCTGCAAGCTGCGATTGAAGACTTTGCGCAGTTCAGCGCCACGCGGGTCATCCTTGCGAAACAACAGATGCAGTGGGTCGCTAACCAGGCTGAGCGGATGATGGGTAATCACGGCACGCGCCTCGGCAGAGAACATCCGCTGCAGCATGGCGTAGCCCACCGCGCGGTCCTGCGGGTGCAGGTCGATACGGCCCAGCTCCAACAGACGAAAAGCGGTGTCCTCCTTGCCGCTTTGCACCACCTGCAATTGCCCGGCCAGCTCGGCTGCATCGAACCGGGAGCCATAGGAGTAGCCCAAGGTGGTGCCAATGCGAAACGCCCGCAGGTCTTCGATCCCCTGCCAATCGAAGCTCAACCCCTTGCGGTGGAACAGCACCACCTCGCCGAGAATCAGCGGATCACTGCAGGTGCTGAAGCTGCGCCGTGCCGCCGTGCAGATATAGGGCATGATTGCGTCAAGCGTGCCCTGCTGCAGCTTCAGCGCGTTGCGATCCCAGGGATGGAAGAGGAACTCCACCCGATAGCCGGCCTCGGCAAATACCGCACGGATCAGGCGCGGCATGGCGCCCTGATCACTGCTGTTCTGGTCGACGTAGGGCGCCCAATCGCCCGTGCCTATCAGCACGGTTGGCTGCGCCATGCCGGCGGAGCTGAACGCAAGGGCGAAGACAATCAGCAACTGGCCGCCCAGGGCACGGCACGCAACACGCACATGGAGCAATGCAGCAGGGTGAAATCCGCGAATCATTACAGCCACCTCGAGCTCCAGAACGACGAAAACAACCTACGCGACCCGAGTCCGCTTGCCTCCCGCCTAGTCACAGCGGCAGAGTCTGGAGCACCCTCATGATGCCTGACGCTCGGCCGGCCTGCGCGCGCCGGCCACCAGTTTCTCCACGGTCTTGGCCACGGCGACCATGCCGAAGCTCGCGGTGACCATCATCGCCGCGCCGAAACCGCCGGCGCAGTCGAGCTTGACCCCTTCGCCGACGAAACCCTTGTACTGGCACACGCTGCCGTCCGGCTTGGGGTAGCGCAGTTGCTCGGTGGAGAACACGCAGGGCACGCTGTAGTTGCGCCCCGGCGTGCGCGAGAAATTGTAGTCGCGGCGCAGGGTCGAGCGCACCTTGGAGGCCAGCGGATCGTTCCAGGTCTTGTTCAGGTCGCCGACCTGGATCTGCGTCGGGTCGATCTGCCCGCCGGCGCCGCCGGTGGTCACCACCTGGATCTTGCGCCGCTTGCACCAGGAGATCAGCGCCGCCTTGGCGTTGACGCTGTCGATGCAGTCGATCACCGCGTCGAGTTGCCCGGTGATGTACTCGGCCATGCTCTCGCGGGTGACGAAGTCCGCCACCGCGTGCACCACGCAGGCGGGATTGATCGCGCGGATGCGCGCCGCCATCACCTCGACCTTGGCCTGGCCGACCGTGCTGTCCAGCGCCTGGATCTGCCGGTTGGTGTTGCTGACGCAGACATCGTCCAGGTCGAACAGCGAGATCTCGCCGACCCCCGAGCGCGCCAGCGCCTCGGCCGCCCAGGAACCGACGCCGCCAATGCCGACCACCGCGACATGCGCCGCGGCCAGGCGCTCGGCGCCCTCGCGACCGTACAGGCGGGCAATGCCAGCAAAGCGTTGTTCGTCGATCGTCATTTCATCACCTCAATCCCCATACCCCGGGCAGGCGCGCATTATAGGAAGCTGGCTGGCCGCACCCAAGTGCCGATTCGAGGCAGAGGGCTGTGAATGACCACCTATACGGCATTACTCGAACCCGCGGCGCTATAGTCCGCCGACCGCAAGAAACCAGCCTGCCGGAGCCTGCCATGCGTAATTTCAGTTTTCACAACCCGACCAAGATCCATTTCGGCGAAGGCCAGATCGCCAAGCTCGGCAAGGAAATCCCCGCCGGCAGCCGCGTGCTGGTCACCCACGGTGGCGGCAGCATCTTCCAGAACGGCGTCTGGGCCCAGGTCGAGGAGGCGTTGGCGGGCTTCGCCATCAGCCGCTTCGCCGGCATCGAAGCCAATCCGCAGTTCGACACCCTGCTGCGCGCCGTGGCACAGGCCAGGCGCGACCATTGCGATTTCATCCTGGCCATCGGCGGCGGCTCGGTGATCGACGGCAGCAAGTTCATCGCCGCGGCGCTGTGCCATGCCGGCGACCCGCTCGAGCTGCTCACCGGTACCCGCGCCAAAGCCGCGCTGCCGCTGGGCTGCGTGCTGACCCTGGGCGCCACCGGCTCGGAAAGCAACCAGCACGGCGTGGTCACCCATGTGGCGCGTCAGGAGAAGCTGCCGTTCTCCAGCCCGCTGCTGTTCCCACGTTTCGCCATCCTCGACCCCTGCACCACCTTCAGCCTGCCGGTGCGCCAGGTCGGCAACGGCGTGGTCGATGCCTTCGTCCACACCATCGAGCAGTACCTGACCTACCCGGCCGACGCACCGCTGCAGGACCGCTACGCCGAAGGCCTGCTGCAGACCCTGATCGAGGAAGGTCCAAAAGCCCTGAGCAACCCCGAGGACTACCGGGTCAGGGCCAACCTGATGTGGTGCGCCACCCAGGCGCTCAACGGCCTGATCGGCTGCGGCGTGCCCCAGGACTGGGCGACCCACCTGATCGGCCACGAGCTGACCGCGCTCTACCACCTCGACCATGCGCAGACCCTGGCCGTGGTCCTGCCGGCGTTACTCGCCGAACGCCGCGAGGCCAAGCGCGCCAAGCTGCTGCAATACGCCGAACGGGTCTGGCAGCTGCGCGAAGGCGCCGACGACGCACGCATAGACGCGGCGATCGCCGCCACCGAAGCCTTCTTCAAGCGCATGGGCGTGCCGACCCGCCTGTCCGAACACGGCCTGGACGCCGATGCAATCCCCCAGGTGCTGGCGCAACTGCAACGCCACCAACTGATCGCCCTCGGCGAACACCGCGATATCGACCTGGAGGTCAGCGAGCGCATCCTGCTGCGCGCGTTGTAACCGCAGGCGCAGGCCCGGGCCGCCGTTTTGCTTTAATATGGCGGCCTTTCCGCTTGATGCCGCTCTGGAGCCGCAATGACTGCCCCCGCCCCGACCCTGACGCCCACCCTGGAACTCGCCTGCGAGCTGATTCGCCGCCCGTCCGTCACCCCGGTCGACGAAGGCTGCCAGGAGCTGATGATGCGCCGCCTGCAAGCCCTCGGCTTCCAGATCGAAGCCATGCGCATCGAGGAAGTGGATAATTTCTGGGCCAGCCATGGCCAGCAGGAGGGTCCGGTGCTGTGCTTCGCCGGGCACACCGACGTGGTCCCGACCGGCCCGCTGCAGGCCTGGCAGCACCAGCCGTTCGACGCGCTGATCGACGAGCAGGGCATGCTCTGCGGCCGCGGCGCCGCCGACATGAAGGGCAGCCTGGCGTCGATGATCATCGCCGTCGAGCGCTTCGTCGCCGACCACCCGCAACATAACGGCCGCATCGCCTTCCTGATCACCAGCGACGAAGAAGGCCCGGCCCAGCACGGCACCAAGGCCGTGGTCGAGCGCCTGGCCGCGCGCGGCGAACGCCTGGACTGGTGCATCGTCGGCGAACCTTCGAGCACCTCGCTGGTCGGCGACGTGGTCAAGAACGGCCGCCGCGGCTCGCTCGGCGCCAAGCTGACGGTGCGCGGCGTGCAGGGCCACGTGGCCTACCCGCACCTGGCGAAGAACCCGATCCACCTGGCCGCGCCGGCGCTGGCCGAGCTGGCCGCCGAACACTGGGACGACGGCAACGCCTTCTTCCCGCCGACCAGTTTCCAGGTCTCCAACCTGAATGCAGGCACCGGCACCACCAATGTGATCCCCGGCGAGCTGCAGGCGATCTTCAACTTCCGCTTCTCCACCGAATCCACGGTCGAAGGCCTGCAGCACAGGGTCAATGCGATCCTCGACAAGCACGGCCTCGACTACCACGTCGAATGGGCCCTGTCCGGCCTGCCGTTCCTCACCGAACCGGGCGCCCTGCTCGACGCCGTGGCCGCCAGCATCAAGAACGTGACTGGTCGCGAGACCCGGCCCTCGACCAGCGGCGGCACCTCCGATGGGCGTTTCATCGCCACCATGGGCACCCAGGTGGTCGAACTCGGCCCGGTCAACGCCACCATCCACCAGATCAACGAGCGGGTGCTGGCCAGCGATCTGGAAGTGCTGACCGAGATCTACTATCAGACCCTCGTCAAGCTGCTCGCCTGATGCTGACCTGCCCCCTCTGCCAGGGCGCCTTGAGCGCCGTCGACAACGGCGTGATCTGCCCGGCCGGACATCGTTTCGACCGTGCGCGCCAGGGCTACCTGAACCTGTTGCCGGTGCAGCACAAGAACAGCCGCGACCCCGGCGACAACGCCGCCATGGTCGAGGCGCGCCGACGCTTTCTCGACGGTGGCCATTACGCGCCGCTGGCCAGGCGCCTGGCCGAACTGGCCGCGGGTTACGCGCCTGCTCGCTGGCTGGATATCGGCTGCGGCGAGGGTTATTACACCGCGCAGATCGCCGACGCC
>NZ_JBFIIG010000081.1:0-17400 GCF_041601375.1 Pseudomonas sp.
GCCGAAGGCCAGGACGAACTGCAGGTCGACCTCAAGCTCAGCGAAGACGGCGTCAACTACATCAAGCGCTTCACCTTCACCCGCGGCCTGAATCCCGAGTGCTCGGCCAAGGAACAGCAGCTGAAAAAGCCCGGCTGCGTCGACCCGGCGTCCTATCAGGTGGAGGTCAGCTACCTGGTCGACAACCAGTCGGACAAAGCCTGGAGCGGCAACATGTTCGCCCAGCTCAAGCGCGACGACAGTGACGACCCCTCTTCGACCACTGCCACCGGCACCGCCACTTACCTGGGCGGCGCGCTATGGACCGCCGAAGAGCCGTACAAGAAAGTGTCGATGAAAGATATCGACAAGCAACCCTTCAAGGAAACCGTCGAAGGCGGCTGGGTAGCCTGGCTGCAGCATTATTTCGTCACCGCCTGGATTCCCGAGAAAGGCACCACCAATCTGGTGCAGACCCGCAAAGACAGCCAAGGCAACTACATCGTCGGCTTTACCGGACCGGCCGTTCAGGTCCCTGCCGGCGGCCAAGGCGAAGTCAGTGCGATTCTGTATGCCGGGCCGAAGCTTCAGGGTCACCTGAAAACCCTCTCCCCCGGCCTGGAGTTGACGGTCGACTACGGCATCCTGTGGTTCCTCGCCCAGCCGATCTTCTGGTTGCTGGAACATATCCACAGCATCCTGGGGAACTGGGGCTGGTCGATCATCGTCCTGACCATCATCATCAAGCTGATCTTCTTCCCACTGTCTGCCGCCAGCTACAAGTCGATGGCGCGCATGCGTGCCGTGGCGCCGAAACTGGCGCTGTTGAAAGAGCAGCACGGTGACGATCGCCAGAAGATGTCCCAGGCCATGATGGAGCTGTACAAGAAAGAGAAGATCAACCCCCTGGGTGGTTGCCTGCCGATTCTGGTACAGATGCCGGTATTCCTCGCGCTCTATTGGACCCTGCTGGAAAGCGTGGAGATGCGCCAGGCGCCCTGGATGTTCTGGATTACCGACCTGGCGATCAAGGATCCGTACTTCATCCTGCCGATCATCATGGGCGCCACCATGTTCATCCAGCAGCAGCTCAACCCGACACCGCCGGACCCGATGCAAGCCAAGGTGCTGAAGCTGATGCCGATCATCTTCACCTTCTTCTTCCTCTGGTTCCCTGCCGGTCTGGTCCTGTACTGGGTGGTCAACAACGTCTTGTCCATCGCGCAGCAGTGGTACATTACCCGCAAGATCGAAGCGCAGACCAAGGCGGCTGCGGCTTGATCGGCCGGAGCGTCTGAGCGCTGACAGGTCGTTGTTCAACGGCCTGCCAGCAAGCCGTTACCCAGGACGCCCCCATCGAGGGGCGTCTTGCTATCCAGCGTTTGGAGTCGAGCATGTCAGCAGCCCGTGAAACCATTGCCGCCGTCGCGACAGCTCAGGGCCGTGGCGGTGTCGGCATCGTCCGTGTCTCCGGCCCCCTGGCCGGGCAACTGGCCCTGGCGCTTTGCCAGCGCCAGCTGAAACCCCGCTATGCCCATTACGGGCCCTTCTTCGCCGATGCCGACCAGGTGCTGGATGAGGGCTTGGCCCTGTACTTCCCCGGGCCCAACTCTTTTACCGGCGAAGACGTGCTGGAACTGCACGGCCACGGCGGCCCGGTGGTGCTCGATTTGCTCCTGCGGCGTTGCCTGCAACTCGGTGCGCGCCAGGCCAGGCCCGGCGAGTTCAGCGAACGCGCGTTTCTCAACGACAAACTCGACCTGGCCCAGGCCGAGGCGATTGCCGACCTGATCGAGGCCAGCTCCGAACAGGCTGCACGCAATGCCCTGCGCTCGCTGCAGGGCGAGTTCTCGCGGCGCGTGCAGGGCCTGACCGAACGTCTGATCAGCCTGCGCATCTACGTCGAGGCGGCCATCGACTTCCCCGAAGAAGAAATCGACTTCCTCGCCGATGGCCACGTGCTCAACCTGCTCGAGGGCGTGCGCACCGACCTGGCTGGCGTGCTGCGCGAAGCCGGGCAAGGCGCACTGCTGCGCGATGGCATGACGGTGGTGATCGCCGGCCGGCCGAATGCCGGTAAATCCAGTTTGCTCAATGCCCTGGCCGGGCGCGAGGCCGCCATCGTCACCGAGATCGCCGGCACCACCCGCGACGTGCTGCGCGAACATATCCACATCGACGGCATGCCGTTGCATGTGGTGGATACCGCCGGCTTGCGCACCACCGAGGACCAGGTGGAAAAGATCGGCGTCGAGCGCGCGCTGAAGGCCATAGGCGAAGCCGACCGTATTCTCCTGGTGGTCGATGCCACCGCGCCCGAAGCCGACGACCCCTTCTCGCTATGGCCGGAGTTTGTCGATCAGCGCCCCGCGCCGGGCAAGGTCACCCTGATCCGCAACAAGGCGGACCTGTCGGGCGAAGCCATTGCCCTGGAAGTCGGCAGTGACGGTCATGTGACCATCAGCCTCTCGGCCAGATCCAGCGAAGGTCTGGAGCTGCTGCGTGAGCACCTGAAGGCCTGCATGGGCTATGAACAGACTGCCGAGAGCAGCTTCAGCGCCCGCAGGCGGCATCTGGAGGCGTTGCGCCTGGCCGCCACCCATCTCGACCACGGCCACGCGCAACTGACCCTGGCCGGGGCCGGTGAGCTGCTCGCCGAAGACCTGCGCCTGGCGCAGCAGTCTCTGGGCGAGATCACCGGGGCGTTCAGCTCCGACGACCTGCTCGGGCGGATCTTTTCCAGCTTCTGTATCGGCAAGTAGGATGGTGCGGGCCACCTATCTAATGGGTTACGCCGCATCTGAAACCCTCTCGAATCCAAAATATCCCTCCTGCGCCTCACCCGGCATGACGTCATGTCCGTAGGATGTGCGGGTCGCGTAGGATGAGCGCAGCGATACCCTTCGCTGCCGTGCAGTGTTTCTCCAAGCCGCTCTCGGAGCAGGCCGCAATCCTTCATATCCTTGATGGGTTGAGGCGCATCCCCCCTCCTTTCTAATCCAGTATTTCCTTCCTACGCCAAACCCCACCCTGGCTACCGAGCCCCTGAAAACTCTCTTTCTGTCATTCCGGCCGGCATCCGCCTGGGCGAAATACGCGTGCCCCCGCACTTATTTATCCACCTGAGCCCTGTGGAAAACCGCCCCTGAGCCCGGTCCATAACCCGGTGATAAAACTGAGGATAAACGCCCCTGTGGATAACCATCACTTTCATCCACAGGCTGTCTACCGCTACCGAACAGGCTGACGGCAGGATCAGCACAGCCTTTTGAATCGCTGCAAGCCACGTGAGCATTGGGCTGTAGCCATCTATCCACAGAAAAGCGTTGCATACTTAATAAACATAAAAACAAAGATCTATATAAATTCATTCTTTTATTCTTTATTAACCGACCGCTCCGAGAAGGCCGAGGCGGGCTGGCTATTTTTTGTGCAAAAGGCTTCTTTCACACCGGCTAAATCCCTATACTTCCCGGCTTTCCAGCTTTTCGAAGCCAAAAGCCCCTTATTTCTCAACAGGCACGAGGTGCGTGGTGGATTTCCCTTCCCGTTTTCAGGTGATCGTGATCGGCGGTGGTCATGCCGGCACCGAGGCTGCTTTGGCAGCGGCACGCATGGGGGTAAAAACCCTGCTGCTGACCCACAACGTGGAAACCCTCGGCCAGATGAGCTGCAATCCGGCCATCGGCGGGATCGGCAAGAGCCACCTGGTCAAGGAAATCGATGCCCTGGGTGGCGCCATGGCCACGGCCACCGACAAGGGCGGCATCCAGTTCCGCGTGCTCAACAGCCGCAAGGGCCCAGCGGTACGTGCCACACGGGCCCAGGCCGACCGGGTGTTGTACAAGGCCGCCATTCGCGAAACCCTGGAAAACCAGGCCAACCTGTGGATATTTCAGCAGGCCGCCGATGACCTGATCGTCGAGAACGACGAAGTCAAAGGCGTTGTGACCCAGATGGGCCTGCGGGTGTTCGCCGATTCGGTGGTCTTGACCACCGGCACCTTCCTCGGCGGACTTATCCACATCGGCATGCAGAACTATTCCGGCGGCCGTGCCGGCGATCCGCCCTCGATCGCCCTGGCCCAGCGCCTGCGTGAATTGCCGCTGCGAGTCGGCCGCCTGAAGACCGGCACCCCGCCGCGCATCGATGGCCGTTCGGTGGATTTTTCCGTGATGACCGAGCAACCCGGTGATACGCCGATTCCGCTGATGTCGTTCCTCGGCAGCCGGGAGCAGCATCCGCGCCAGGTCAGTTGCTGGATCACCCACACCAATGCCCGGACCCACGAAATCATCGCCGCCAACCTCGACCGTTCGCCGATGTACTCAGGGCTGATCGAAGGCGTCGGTCCGCGTTACTGCCCGTCGATCGAAGACAAGATCCACCGTTTCGCCGACAAGGACAGCCATCAGGTATTTATCGAGCCGGAAGGGCTGACCACCCACGAGCTCTATCCCAACGGCATTTCCACCTCGCTGCCGTTCGACGTGCAGTTGCAGCTGGTGCGCTCCATCCGCGGCATGGAAAACGCCCACATCGTGCGGCCGGGCTACGCCATCGAGTACGACTACTTCGATCCGCGCGATCTGAAATACAGCCTGGAAACCAAGGTCATCGCCGGCCTGTTCTTCGCCGGCCAGATCAACGGCACCACCGGTTACGAAGAAGCCGGCGCCCAGGGTCTGCTCGCCGGCGCCAATGCGGCGTTGCGCGCGCAGGGCAAGGACAGCTGGTGCCCGCGGCGCGACGAGGCCTACATCGGCGTGCTGGTCGACGACCTGATCACCCTGGGCACCCAGGAGCCCTACCGCATGTTCACCTCGCGCGCCGAATACCGGCTGATCCTGCGCGAAGACAACGCCGACCTGCGCCTGACCGAAAAAGGTCGCGAGCTGGGCTTGGTCGATGACGTCCGCTGGGCCGCGTTCGCGACCAAGCGTGAGGCCATCGCCCTGGAAGAGCAGCGCCTGAAAAGCACCTGGGTGCGGCCCGGCACGCCCGAGGGCGAGGCGATTGCCGCGCGCTTCGGCACGCCGCTGACCCACGAGTACAACCTGCTCAACCTGTTGTCGCGCCCGGAGATCGATTATCCCGGCCTGGTCGAACTGACCGGTGCGGGTGCTGAAGACCCACAGGTCGCCGAGCAGGTCGAGATCAAGACCAAATACGCCGGCTACATCGACCGTCAGCAGGATGAGATCGCCCGCCTGCGCGCCAGCGAGGACACCCAGTTGCCCGCGGATATCGACTACAACGGGATTTCCGGCCTGTCCAAGGAAATCCAGCACAAGCTCGGCAATGCCCGTCCGCAGACCCTCGGCCAGGCCTCGCGGATTCCCGGGGTTACCCCGGCGGCGATTTCCCTGCTGCTGATCCACCTGAAAAAACGCGGTGCCGGTCGCCGGCTGGAGCAAAGCGCCTGATGTCCGAGGTAACCGCCAAGCACGCCGAAGAACTGGCGCGAGGCGCCCGCGAGCTGGGCGTCGAGGTGTCGCCCGCACAACAGCAGCAGCTGCTCGCCTACCTGGCGCTGCTGATCAAGTGGAACAAGGCCTACAACCTCACCGCGGTGCGCGATCCCGACGAAATGGTCTCGCGTCACCTGCTCGACAGCCTGAGTGTGGTGCCTTACGTGCGCGACGCTGGAGATAACTGGCTGGACGTCGGCAGTGGCGGCGGCATGCCGGGCGTTCCCCTGGCCATCCTGTTCCCCGAGCGACGCTTGACCCTGCTCGACTCCAACGGCAAGAAAACCCGCTTCCTGACCCAGGTGAAGCTGGAACTGAAACTGGCCAACCTGGAAGTTATCCACAGCCGGGTCGAGGCCTTCACGCCGCCGCAGCCATTCAGCGGTGTCGTCTCCCGGGCGTTCAGCAGCCTGGAGGATTTTGCCAACTGGACCCGCCATCTCGGCGATGACCAGAGCCAATGGCTGGCCATGAAAGGCGTGCATCCGGACGACGAACTGCAAGCCCTGCCGAGCGACTTCCGCCTGGCAGCCAGCCACGTGCTCAAGGTTCCCGGTTGCCAAGGTCAGCGTCATCTGCTGATACTGCGTCGCTCGGTCTAGGGGGAACGCAACATGGCTAAAGTATTCGCAATCGCCAACCAGAAAGGCGGCGTGGGCAAGACCACCACCTGCATCAATCTGGCGGCCTCGCTGGTTGCGACCAAGCGCCGGGTGCTGCTGATCGATCTCGATCCACAGGGCAACGCGACCATGGGCAGCGGTGTGGATAAACATGCCCTGGAGCATTCGATCTACGACGTGCTGATCGGCGAATGCAACCTGGTCGAGGCCATGCAGTATTCCGAGCACGGCGGTTACCAGTTGCTGCCGGCCAACCGTGACCTGACGGCCGCGGAAGTCGGCCTGCTGGAAATGAAAATGAAGGAAAGTCGCCTGCGTAACGCCTTGGCGCCGATCCGCGAGAACTACGACTACATCCTCATCGACTGCCCGCCGGCGCTGTCGATGCTCACGGTCAATGCCCTGGTGGCTTCCGATGGGGTGATCATCCCCATGCAGTGCGAGTATTTCGCCCTGGAAGGCTTGAGCGACCTGATCAACAGCATCCAGCGCATCGCCCAGATGCTCAACCCCTCGCTGAAGATCGAAGGCCTGCTGCGGACCATGTACGACCCGCGCATCAGCCTGACCAACGATGTCTCGGCGCAGCTCAAGCAGCATTTCCCCGACACCCTGTACCAGACCGTTATCCCGCGCAACATCCGCCTGGCCGAGGCTCCCAGCTACGGCATGCCGGCGCTGGTCTACGACAAGCAATCCCGTGGCGCCATTGCCTACCTGGCCTTGGCTGGCGAGCTGGTTCGCCGTCAGCGCGCCAGCGCCCACACCGCAACCGCATAAGGAACTTCGCATGGCCGCCAAGAAACGAGGGCTGGGACGAGGCTTGGACGCCCTGTTGGGGGGCACCACCGTCACCGCACTGCAGGAAGAAGCCGCCCAGGTCGATAGCCGCGAGCTGCAATACGTGCCACTGGATCTGATCCAGCGCGGCAAGTACCAACCGCGGCGCGACATGGATGCCACCGCACTGGACGAACTGGCCCAGTCGATCAAGGCCCAGGGTGTTCTGCAGCCGATCGTGGTGCGGCCGATTGGCCAAGGGCGTTTCGAGATCGTTGCCGGCGAGCGGCGCTGGCGTGCCTGCCAGCAGGCAGGCCTGGAGAAGATCCCGGCGATGGTGCGCGAACTGCCCGACGAGGCGGCGATTGCCATGGCGCTGATCGAGAACATCCAGCGCGAAGACCTCAACCCGATCGACGAGGCCGTTGCCCTGCAGCGGCTGCAGCAGGAATTCCAGCTGACCCAACAGCAGGTGGCCGAGGCCGTGGGCAAATCCCGCGTGACCATCAGCAACCTGCTGCGCCTGATCGGTCTGCCGGAGGAGATCAAGACCCTGCTGTCCCATGGCGACCTGGAGATGGGCCATGCGCGAGCCCTGCTCGGTCTGCCGGCGGAACAACAGGTCGAGGGGGCGCGACACGTTGTCGCACGCGGGCTGACCGTGCGCCAGACCGAGGCCCTGGTACGCCAGTGGTTGAACGGCAAACCCAAGGTCGAAGCCGCGGCCAAAAGCGACCCGGACATCAGTCGTCTGGAACAGCGCCTGGCCGAGCGCCTGGGCTCTCCGGTGCAGATCAAGCACGGGCAAAAGGGCAAAGGCCAACTGGTGATTCGCTACAACTCGCTGGATGAATTGCAGGGCGTTCTGGCCCACATTCGCTGAAACAATTGATCAGGTAGCGGCTTCACGGAAATCACTACCTGACAGTTGAACCGGGGGGGCTGCGCCCCTATACTTTGCGCGCTTTTGTCGGCACGAAATATGCCAGGTCGTTGATTTGAGACGGCCGACGCCGTAAGGACTGTGACGATGGATGTTCGCACGCCAAATCGCCTGCCCTTTCATCGATTAGCGGTGTTTCCGGTCTTGCTGACCCAGCTGGCTGTACTACTGTTAGCGGCTGCGGTGCTGTATGCCACACGTGGCGCGGTAACCGGTTATTCGGGATTGTGCGGCGGGCTGATTGCCTGGTTGCCGAATCTGTACTTTGCCCACAAGGCGTTCCGATTCAGTGGAGCGCGTGCCGCCCAAGCGATAGTCCGGTCTTTTTATGCCGGTGAAGCGGGCAAACTGATTTTGACGGCAGTGTTGTTTGCACTGACGTTCGCGGGCGTGAAGCCATTGGATGCGCTGGCGGTATTCGGCGTCTTCCTGCTGACCCAATTGGTCAACTGGTTCGCGCCCTTGCTAATGAAAACAAGATTTTTAAGACCTTAGCGCTCGAGGGATATATGGCAGCAGCAGAAACCGCTTCGGGTTATATCCAGCATCACTTGACCAACCTGACCTACGGTCAGCACCCGGTCAACGGCTGGAGTTTTGCCCACAACGTCAGGGAAGCTCAAGAAATGGGCTTCTGGGCATTCCATGTCGATACCCTGTTGGTGTCGGTGGTGCTCGGCCTGATCTTCATTCTGTTGTTCCGCGCCGCTGCCAAGCGCGCCACTTCCGGGCAACCGGGTGGTCTGCAGAATTTCGTCGAAGTCCTGGTCGAGTTCGTCGATGGCAGTGTCAAAGACACCTTCCATGGTCGCAACGCCCTGATCGCACCGCTGGGTCTGACCATCTTCGTCTGGGTCTTCCTGATGAACTTCATGGACCTGATCCCGGTGGATTGGCTGCCGCTGCTGGCCGCGACCCTCGTCGGCGACCCGCACCTGTACTTCCGCGTGGTGCCGACCACCGATCCGAACGCGACCCTGGGCCTGGCCCTGTCGGTGTTCGCCCTGATCCTCTACTACAGCATCAAGGTCAAGGGTATCGGCGGTTTCATCGGTGAGCTGACCCTGCACCCGTTTGGCAGCAAGAACATCCTGGTCCAGGCCCTGTTCGTGCCGGTCAACTTGCTGCTCGAGTTGGTGACCCTGATCGCCAAGCCGATTTCCCTGGCGCTGCGTCTGTTCGGTAACCTGTATGCCGGCGAGCTGATCTTCATTCTTATTGCAGTCATGTTCAGCGGCGGTCTGCTGCTGGGCGGTCTGGGTATCGTCTTGCAGTGGGCGTGGGCGGTGTTCCACATCCTGATCATCGTGCTGCAAGCGTTCATCTTCATGATGCTGACCATCGTCTACCTGTCGATGGCGCACGAAGACAACCACTAAGCGCGCAACGCGCATCCTCGATGCTCTTCCCTGGTGGGGAACGGCAGATCAGGGTGCGCTCCCGCTCGAGGTGGACGCCCGCAAGGGCAACACAGGCAATGATTTAGCTTTACCGCTTTACCTTAGAAAACCTTAAACCAATACGACATAAAAGTCGGGAGGAAAGATGGAAACTGTAGTTGGTCTGACCGCGATCGCTGTAGCACTGCTGATTGGCCTGGGTGCCCTGGGTACCGCCATTGGTTTCGGCCTGCTGGGCGGCAAGTTCCTGGAAGGCGCTGCGCGTCAACCGGAAATGGTTCCGATGCTGCAAGTCAAGATGTTCATCGTCGCCGGTCTGCTCGACGCCGTGACCATGATCGGCGTTGGTATCGCACTGTTCTTCACCTTCGCGAACCCCTTCGTTGGTCAAATTGCAGGCTAATCACTCGAGTATTCGAGTGGATTGGTTTGACGGACAACGAACGAGCGAGGTGTTGGCGTGAACATTAATGCAACCCTGATTGGCCAGTCCGTTGCCTTCTTCATCTTCGTGCTGTTCTGCATGAAGTTCGTATGGCCTCCGGTCATTACGGCTTTGCAGGATCGTCAGAAGAAGATTGCAGATGGACTGGACGCTGCCAGCCGTGCGGCTCGTGACCTGGAGTTGGCCCAAGATAAAGTGGCCCAACAACTGCGCGACGCCAAAGGCCAAGCAGCCGAAATCATTGAGCAAGCCAAGAAACGTGGATCCCAGATCGTCGACGAAGCCCGTGAACAGGCCCGTGTCGAAGCTGACCGCGTGAAGGCTCAGGCTCAGGCCGAGATCGAGCAGGAACTGAACAGTGTCAAAGACGCCTTGCGTGCCCAAGTGGGTAACCTGGCCGTCAGCGGTGCCGAGAAGATCCTGGGCGCATCCATCGACCAAAACGCGCATGCGGAGCTGGTTTCCAAACTGGCAGCCGAAATTTAAGCGAGGGCGCGATCATGGCAGAACTGACCACGCTGGCCCGACCTTACGCCAAGGCTGCTTTCGAGTATGCCCAGGCCCACCAGCAACTGGCCTCTTGGTCAGCCATGCTTGGCCTGGCCGCTGAGGTGTCGCGCGGCGACACCATCCAGCGCATGCTCACGGCTCCGCGTCTGACGAGTACAGATAAGTCCACCACCTTCAACGAGGTGTGTGGTGACAAGTTCGACGCCCAGGTACGCAATTTCATCCATATCGTCGCCGAAAACGATCGCCTGGCCCTGTTGCCGGAGATCGCCGATCTGTTCGAGCTGTATAAAGCCGAACAGGAAAAATCGGTCGATGTGGATGTCACCAGTGCCTTCGCATTGAGCGATGAACAGCAAGACAAACTCGCCAAGGTTCTCAGTGCACGGCTCGGCCGGGAAGTGCGCCTGCACGCTACGGAGGATGCCAGCCTGATAGGTGGTGTCGTAATCCGCGCCGGCGACCTGGTTATCGATGGCTCAGTTCGCGGCAAAATCGCGAAGCTGGCCGAAGCATTGAATTCTTGAGTTTGAAGGGGCAGCAGAGCTATGCAGCAACTCAATCCTTCCGAAATAAGTGAAATCATCAAGGGGCGTATCGAGAAACTCGATGTCGCCTCGCAAGCCCGTAACGAAGGCACTGTCGTCAGCGTATCCGACGGTATCGTGCGTATTCACGGTCTCGCCGACGTAATGTACGGCGAAATGATCGAGTTCCCGGGCGCCGTCTACGGCATGGCGATGAACCTGGAGCGCGACTCTGTCGGCGCCGTGGTTCTCGGTGCCTATCAGTCGTTGGCTGAAGGCATGAGTGCCAAGTGCACCGGCCGCATCCTCGAAGTGCCGGTAGGTCCGGAACTGCTGGGTCGCGTGGTCGATGCCCTGGGTAACCCAGTCGACGGTAAAGGCCCGCTGAACAACGTCGCCAGCGACGCGGTTGAGAAGGTTGCACCGGGCGTGATCTGGCGTAAGTCGGTCGACCAACCGGTACAAACCGGTTACAAGGCCGTCGACGCCATGATCCCGGTTGGCCGTGGCCAGCGCGAGCTGATCATCGGTGACCGTCAGATCGGTAAAACCGCTCTGGCCATCGACGCCATCATCAACCAGAAGAACAGCGGCATTAAGTGCGTGTACGTGGCAATCGGTCAGAAGCAATCGACCATCGCCAACGTGGTGCGCAAGCTGGAAGAAAACGGTGCCTTGGCTAACACCATCATCGTCGCCGCCAGTGCTTCCGAATCCGCTGCGCTGCAGTTCATCGCACCGTACTCCGGTTGCACCATGGGTGAGTACTTCCGCGACCGCGGCGAAGACGCGCTGATCGTGTATGACGATCTGTCCAAGCAAGCCGTGGCTTACCGCCAGATCTCCCTGCTGCTGCGCCGTCCGCCAGGCCGTGAAGCTTACCCGGGCGACGTGTTCTATCTCCACAGCCGCCTGCTGGAGCGTGCATCGCGCGTTTCCGAAGAGTATGTCGAGAAGTTCACCAATGGCGAAGTGAAAGGCAAGACCGGTTCCTTGACCGCCCTGCCGATCATCGAAACCCAGGCTGGCGACGTTTCCGCGTTCGTTCCGACCAACGTGATCTCGATCACCGACGGTCAGATCTTCCTGGAATCGGCCATGTTCAACTCCGGCATCCGCCCGGCTGTGAACGCCGGTGTCTCGGTTTCCCGCGTAGGTGGTGCCGCTCAGACCAAGATCATCAAGAAGCTTTCCGGTGGTATCCGTACCGCTCTGGCTCAGTACCGTGAATTGGCGGCTTTCGCCCAGTTCGCCTCTGACCTGGACGAAGCCACTCGCAAGCAGCTCGAGCATGGTCAGCGCGTTACCGAGCTGATGAAGCAGAAGCAATACGCGCCGATGTCCATCGCCGACATGTCGCTGTCCCTGTACTCGGCCGAACGCGGCTACCTGCAGGACATCGAAATCGCAAAAATCGGCAGCTTCGAACAAGCTCTGATTGCTTACTTCAACCGCGATCACGCCGACTTGATGGCGAAGATCAACGTGAAGGGTGACTTCAATGACGAAATCGACGCTGGCCTGAAAGCCGGTATCGAGAAGTTCAAGGCCACCCAAACCTGGTAAGCCGCAGCGGAGGCCTGATGGCCTCCGCCTGCTAACCCGATAGGTGTCAAATGGCAGGCGCAAAAGAGATTCGCAGCAAGATTGCGAGCATCAAAAGCACGCAAAAGATCACCAGCGCCATGGAAAAGGTGGCTGTCAGCAAGATGCGCAAGGCTCAAATGCGCATGTCTGCCAGCCGTCCTTATGCGGAGCGTATCCGCCAGGTGATTGGTCATCTGGCCAACGCCAACCCGGAATACCGCCACCCATTCATGATCGAGCGTGAAGTCAAGCGCGTCGGTTATGTCGTGGTGAGCAGTGACCGTGGTTTGTGTGGTGGCCTCAATACCAACCTGTTCAAGGCCTTGGTCAAGGACATGCTGGTCAACCGCGAACAAGGTATAGAGATCGACCTCTGCGTGATTGGTGGCAAGGGTGCGGCATTCTTCCGCAGCTTTGGCGGCAATATCGTTGCTGCGATCAGCCACCTGGGCGAAGAACCGTCGATCAACGATCTGATCGGTAGCGTCAAGGTCATGCTCGATGCGCACCTCGATGGCCGCATCGACCGTTTGTCCGTGGTCTCCAACAAGTTCATCAACACCATGACGCAACAGCCGACAGTGGAACAGTTGATTCCCCTGGTGGCTGATCCGGATCAAAAGCTCAAGCATCACTGGGACTACCTCTACGAACCCGATGCCAAGGAGCTGCTGGACGGCTTGATGGTGCGCTACGTGGAGTCGCAGGTGTACCAGGCGGTGGTCGAGAACAACGCGGCTGAACAAGCGGCGCGGATGATCGCGATGAAGAATGCTACCGATAACGCCGGTGATCTGATCAGCGATTTGCAGCTGATCTACAACAAGGCGCGTCAGGCGGCGATCACCCAAGAGATCTCGGAAATCGTTGGCGGCGCTGCCGCGGTCTGATACCGGTTCAAATATTCAGAGGATCCAGCTATGAGTAGCGGACGTATCGTACAAATCATCGGCGCCGTGATCGACGTGGAATTTCCACGCGATCAGGTTCCGGGCATCTACGACGCCTTGAAAGTTCAAGGCGCCGAAACCACTCTGGAAGTTCAGCAGCAGCTGGGCGACGGCGTGGTGCGTACCATTGCGATGGGCTCGACCGAAGGCTTGAAGCGCGGTCTGGACGTCAAGAACACTGGCGCAGCCATCTCTGTCCCTGTCGGTAAAGCGACCCTGGGCCGGATCATGGACGTACTGGGCAACCCGATCGACGAAGCCGGTCCGATCGGCGAAGAAGAGCGTTGGGGCATTCACCGTCCTGCGCCTTCCTTCGCTGAGCAGGCAGGCGGCAACGACCTGCTGGAAACCGGCATCAAGGTTATCGACCTGATCTGCCCGTTCGCCAAGGGCGGTAAAGTCGGTCTGTTCGGTGGTGCCGGTGTCGGCAAGACCGTGAACATGATGGAACTGATCCGTAACATCGCCATCGAGCACAGCGGTTATTCCGTGTTCGCCGGTGTGGGCGAGCGTACCCGTGAGGGTAACGACTTCTACCACGAGATGAAGGACTCCAACGTTCTCGACAAGGTAGCCCTGGTTTACGGTCAGATGAACGAGCCGCCAGGCAACCGTCTGCGCGTAGCACTGACCGGCCTGACCATGGCCGAGAAGTTCCGCGACGAAGGTAACGACGTTCTGCTGTTCGTCGACAACATCTACCGCTACACCTTGGCCGGTACTGAAGTATCCGCACTGCTGGGCCGTATGCCTTCGGCAGTAGGTTACCAGCCGACCCTGGCCGAAGAGATGGGTATCCTGCAGGAGCGTATTACCTCCACCAAGCAGGGTTCGATCACTTCGATCCAGGCGGTATACGTACCTGCGGACGACTTGACCGACCCGAGCCCGGCGACCACCTTCGCCCACCTGGACGCCACCGTCGTACTGTCCCGCGATATCGCTTCCCTGGGTATCTACCCGGCGGTCGATCCGCTCGACTCCACTTCGCGTCAGCTCGACCCGAACGTGATCGGTCAGGAGCACTACGACACCGCTCGCGGCGTGCAGTACGTGCTGCAGCGTTACAAGGAACTGAAGGACATCATCGCGATCCTGGGTATGGACGAACTGTCGGAAGCCGACAAGCAGTTGGTATCCCGTGCGCGTAAGATCCAGCGCTTCCTGTCGCAGCCGTTCTTCGTGGCCGAAGTCTTCACCGGTTCGCCTGGCAAGTACGTCTCCCTGAAGGACACCATCGCTGGTTTCAGCGGCATCCTCAAAGGTGATTACGATCACCTGCCGGAGCAGGCGTTTTACATGGTCGGCGGCATCGAAGAAGCCATCGAGAAAGCGAAGAAACTGTAATCACCCGTGCGCCCGGAGACGGGCGCTTACGTGAGGCTAGATATGGCTATGACAGTCCATTGCGACATCGTCAGCGCAGAAGGCGAGATTTTCTCCGGTCTGGTCGAGATGGTGATTGCGCACGGCAACCTGGGCGATATGGGTATCGCTCCAGGCCACGCGCCGCTGATCACCGACCTCAAACCAGGTCCGATTCGCCTGATCAAGCAAGGTGGCGAAGCCGAGGTGTATTACATCTCCGGCGGCTTTCTTGAAGTGCAGCCGAACATGATCAAGGTTTTGGCCGATACCGTGCAGCGTGCTGCCGACCTCGACGAAGCCTCTGCTCAGGAAGCCGTCAAGGCTGCCGAGAAGGCCCTGCATGAAAAAGGCGCCGAGTTCGACTACGGTTCCGCCGCCGCTCGTCTGGCCGAGGCCGCAGCTCAGCTGCGCACCGTCCAGCAGCTGCGCAAGAAGTACGGCGGTAGCTGATACCAGGCTGGTCGTTGCACTTCATCGCACGTCAGTAAAAGGGTAGCCTTGGCTACCCTTTTTCTTTGTCCGCATTTTCTGGATCAGTGTCTGCCTATGTCTCTCGATATCGTCATACTCGCCGCCGGCCAGGGCACCCGCATGCGCTCCGCCCTGCCGAAAGTCCTCCATCCGATCGCCGGTAAGTCCATGCTCGGCCACGTCATCGACCGCGCCCGGGAGCTTTCGCCTGCCGGCATCCATGTGGTGATCGGCCATGGCGCGGACCTGGTGCGCGAGCGACTGGCCGCAGATGACCTGAACTTCGTCCTGCAGAGCGAACAGCTGGGCACCGGCCATGCCGTGGCCCAGGCCCTGCCGGCGCTGACGGCCGAGCGCGTGCTGATCCTTTACGGCGATGTGCCGCTGATCGAGACCGCCACCCTCGAGCGCTTGCTGGAGCAGGTCGGCACCGAGCAGCTTGGGCTATTGACGGTCGACCTCATCGACCCGACCGGCTATGGCCGCATCGTGCGCGATGCGGCTGGCGTGGTGAAGGCGATCGTCGAGCACAAGGACGCCACTCCCGAGCAGCGGCAGATCTGCGAAGGCAACACCGGCATTCTCGCCGTACCGGGCAAGCGCCTGGGCGACTGGCTGGGCCGGCTGTCCAACAGCAATGCCCAGGGCGAGTACTACCTGACCGACGTGATCGCCATGGCCGTGGCCGATGGCCTGGTGGTGGCCACCGAACAGCCACTGGATGCCATGGAAGTGCAGGGCGCCAACGATCGCATGCAGCTGGCCGAACTGGAGCGTCATTACCAGCAGCGCGCCGCGCGCAGCCTGATGGTCCAGGGCGTGACCCTGCGCGATCCGGCGCGTTTCGACTTGCGTGGCGAGGTGACGGTGGGCCGCGACGTGCTGATCGATATCAACGTGATTCTCGAAGGTCGGGTGATCATCGAGGATGGCGTGCAGATCGGCCCGAACTGCGTGATCAAGGACAGCACCCTGCGCCAGGGCGCAGTGGTCAAGGCCAACAGCCACCTGGACGGCGCGGAAATGGGCGCGGGCAGCGATTGCGGTCCCTTTGCCCGCCTGCGTCCCGGCAGCGTGCTCGGCGCCAAGGCGCATGTCGGCAACTTCGTCGAACTGAAGAACGCCGTGCTCGGCGCAGGCGCCAAGGCCGGCCACCTGAGCTACCTGGGCGATGCCGAGATCGGCGCCCGCAGCAATATCGGTGCCGGCAGCATCACCTGCAACTACGACGGCGCCAACAAGTTCAAGACGGTGCTCGGCGAGGACGTGTTCATCGGCTCCAACAGTGCCCTGGTGGCGCCGGTGACCCTGGGCGACGGCGCCACCACCGGCGCCGGTTCGGTGGTGACCAGCGATGTGCCGGCCAATACCCTGGCCGTCGGCCGCGCCAAGCAGCGCAACATCGAGGGCTGGAAGCGCCCGGTGAAAATCAACAAGTAGGGCGGCCTCGCCGCGCAGCGGCAGCCCGCCATTGAGTTCGGAATACTGCCTTCGGCGAGTACGCTCTACGGGCTGATCGCCCAGCGGCTCTTGACTCAAAAGCTTCATTAGGTTTTGATTCGCGCCATTATCTTTCGAATCGAAACTTAGCATGTCGAAACGCAACACGCCGCAACGTCGTCACACCATCCTCGCCTTGCTCGCCGAGCAGGGCGAGGTGAGTGTGGATGAGTTGGCCAAGCGTTTCGCCACCTCGGAAGTGACCATTCGCAAAGACCTCGCCGCCCTGGAAAAGAACGGTTTGCTGCTGCGCCGCTATGGCGGTGCGGTGCCCCTGCCGCAGGAGCTGATCGGCGATGCCGGCCAGCCGATTTCCCCCTACAAGCAGGCCATCGCCCGCGCCGGCGTGGCGCGGATCCGCGAGCATGCACGAATCATCATCGACAGCGGCACCACCACGGCGGCGATGATCCCCGAGCTGGGGCACAAACCCGGGCTGGTGGTGATGACCAACTCGCTGAACGTGGCCCGCGCCCTCAGCGAACTGGAACACGAGCCGGTGCTGCTGATGACCGGCGGCACCTGGGATCCGCATTCGGAATCCTTCCAGGGCCAGGTCGCCGAGCAGGTACTGCGTTCCTACGACTTCGACCAGCTGTTTATCGGCGCCGATGGCATCGACCTGACCCGCGGCACCACCACCTTCAACGAGCTGCTCGGCCTGTCGCGGGTGATGGCCGAGGTGGCCCGCGAGGTGGTGGTGATGGTCGAGAGCGACAAGATCGGCCGCAAGATTCCCAATCTGGAACTGCCCTGGAGCAGCGTCCATACCCTGATCACCGACGAGCGCCTCGATGCCGAGGTGCGTGAACAACTGAGGGCGCGCGGGGTCAACCTGATCTGCGC
>NZ_JBFIIG010000082.1:0-17343 GCF_041601375.1 Pseudomonas sp.
AATAGCCGCTATTGCCTCGGGCGGGTTTGATTCGCTGCCACACTGCGGCGCAGTGATTGCCATGCTGATGATCATGGGCTTGACCCACAAGCAGGCTTACAAGGACATCTTCATCGTGACGGTAGTGGTTCCGGTCATCGCGGTGCTGTGCTGCATCGCTTTCTTGAGTGTGTTCTAGCGGGCGAGGTCAAGAGTTGTCGGCGTGCGGCCTCGCCCCGGCCTGGGCAGGCAATCCGGGGTGACCGCGCCAGTCAATGCGCACGGTTGCGACTGCGAGTACGATGATGGCGCAATGCCGTGGTCGCTTCGCCGGGAAAATATCGCTAAGGTACGCTATGGTTTGCAGGTTACTTTCAGAGGAGTTGCGATGAGCAAGGTGTTGTCCATTCACCATGACCTCAAGGGTCATCAGTTCGAGACCACAGTGGATGGTGATCGTGCGTACCTGGCCTATATGGACCTGGGCAAGCAGACCTTGGATATTTACCGTACCTTCGTGCCGAATTCGTTGCGCGGTCGTGGCATTGCCGCCGCCTTGACCGAACATGCCTTGCAGTACGCGGAGCACATGGATTACACGGTGATCCCCTCTTGTTCCTATGTCGAGCGATATATGGAGCGTCGTCAGCGCCATAGTGTCAAAGGCTGACGCGGAGGCTTACATAAAAACGCCGGGCATAGCCCGGCGTTTTTATGCGTGTGGCATTTAGCTGCGGTGGCGCTTGGGCAGCACATCCTTGAGTTTGGCATGCATGCCGCGCAGTGTTTTCTCGGTGCTGTCCCAGTCGATGCAGGCGTCGGTGACGGACACGCCGTATTTCAGCTGGTTGAGGTCTTTCGGTATCGATTGGTTGCCCCAGCCCAGATGGCTCTCGACCATCAGGCCGACGATCGACTGGTTGCCTTCGAGGATCTGGTTGGCGACGTTGTCCATTACCAGGGGTTGCAGCGCCGGATCCTTGTTCGAGTTGGCATGGCTGCAATCGACCATGATGTTCGGGCGGATGCCGGCCTTGGTCAGCTCCTGCTCGCAAACGGCAACGCTGACCGAGTCGTAGTTCGGCTTGCCGTTGCCACCGCGCAGCACCACGTGACCGTAGGCATTGCCCTTGGTGGTGACGATGGACACCCCCCCTTCCTGGTTGATGCCGAGGAAGCGATGCGGGCTGGAAACCGATTGCAGCGCGTTGATCGCCACGGTCAGGCCGCCGTCGGTGCCGTTCTTGAAGCCAACCGCCGAGGACAAGCCAGAGGCCATTTCGCGGTGGGTCTGCGATTCGGTGGTGCGTGCGCCGATGGCCGACCAACTGATCAGGTCCTGCAGATATTGCGGGGAGATCGGGTCGAGTGCCTCGGTGGCGGTTGGCAGGCCCATTTCCGCCAGGTCGAGCAGCAACTGGCGGCCGATGTGCAAACCGTCCTGAATCTTGAACGAGTCGTCCAGGTAGGGGTCGTTGATCAATCCTTTCCAGCCCACCGTGGTGCGCGGCTTTTCAAAGTACACGCGCATCACCAGATACAGGCTATCCGACACTTCTGCTGCGAGTACCTTGAGGCGTTCGGCGTATTCGTGCGCGGCTTTGATGTCGTGAATCGAGCAGGGGCCGACTACCACGAACAAGCGATGGTCCTTGCCATCGAGGATGTCGCGAATCACCTGGCGGCCAGTGGCGACAGTGTGCAGCGCGGCATCGGTCAGCGGAATTTCGCGCTTTAGCTGATCGGGCGTGATCAGGGTTTCGTTGGAGGCAACGTTAAGGTCATCGATCGGTAAGTCAGCCATCGTGCTTTTCATCAGGTCAGGGTCGTCAGGTCACGGGTGCCGGCCGCCAGCGATCCCCGTGTGGCGGAGCACAGCATTTATGAGCACAGCGGGGATGGAGAGAACCTTAGCGCGTTACGGGCGGGCTAGACAATGGGTCTAAGGTCGTTAAACGGAACGAAACAGCGATTACAGGCTTGCATTGGAGAACTCGTCGGCGTGATGGGCGATCCATTCCTGGGCTATGCCCTCGATTGCCAGATGTTCGCCCAGCTCCAGTTCACGTTGCCGGCGGTAATGTTCGATCTGACAGACCTGTTCGACCATGCGTGCGCGAAATAACGTGTCTTCGTCGATAAAGGCGATGCCAACCAGGTAATCCTCGGGTTGTTTGCGGCACCAAGCCACTACCCCGGGGTAGCGTGCCTGCTCGCCAAACAGCGGGATGCGCAGTTCAATTGCCGTGCCGCGGCGAAAGCCGCGGCTTGAATCGCATGCTACGCCGCCGAGGCTGATATTGTTCAGCCGTTGTTTGGGGATAAAGTCTTGCTTGCGGAGCACCAGCTCCACCGGCATATCGCTGGGATGACGCAGAAAACGACGCATGACTACCGACTCCCTATGCCATCAATTTGACATCGCTATGAACAGTATAGTGGCTGAATTGCAACTGACTGACTTTGTTACGGACCACTGGTAAGAAGGCGCCCGCCCAGGCGGTTGTCTCCGGCCCACATCAAGCTGTCTCGCATGACGGCCGATTTTTTTAGATACCGAGGTGAGCATGAGCAAGGGAATGGGCGACAAGCTGGTGCTGGCGATTTCCTCGCGGGCGCTGTTCGACCTGCGCGAGAGTCATCGCGTGTATGAGGGCGAAGGGGTCGAGGCCTATCGTCGTTATCAGATCGAGCATGAGGACGAAATCCTCATGCCCGGTGATGCCTTTCCCCTGGTCGAGAAGCTGCTGGGGTTGAACAGCGCATTGGGTCAGGCACGGGTCGAAGTGATTCTGGTGTCGCGCAACAGCGCCGATACCGGTTTGCGTGCGTTCAACTCGATCCAACACTACGGCCTGGGCATCTCGCGCGCGGCCTTTGTCGGCGGCCGTAGCCCCGATCCTTATCTGGCGGCGTTCGGCTGCCATCTGTTTCTCTCGACTCACGCCGAAGATGTGCGCAGTGCGCTGAGTTCTGGGTTCGGAGCGGCCACCATTCTCTCGGGTGGGGCGCGGCGGGCGGCGAGCAATGAGCTGCGCATCGCTTTCGACGGCGATGCCGTGCTGTTTTCCGATGAGTCCGAACGGGTCTATCAGCAGGGCGGCCTGGAAGCCTTCCAGAGCCACGAGCGTGAGTCGGCTCGCGAGTTGCTCGGCGGCGGCCCTTTCAAGCCCTTCCTGGCGGCGCTGCATCTCCTGCAGCAGGAGTTTCCCGAGGAGGCCTGCCCGATTCGCACGGCCCTGGTCACTGCCCGCTCGGCGCCGGCCCACGAGCGGGTGATCCGCACCTTGCGCGAGTGGAATATTCGCCTGGATGAGTCGTACTTTCTGGGCGGCTTGGAGAAGGCGGCGATCCTCGAAACCTTCGGTGCCGACGTATTTTTCGACGACCAGGCGGGGCACTGCGAGAGCGCCCGCGAGGTCGTTGCCACCGGACATGTACCGCATGGCGTGAGCAACGAGCCGCAGCGCTAGTCGCCGGCCGGGATTTCCTCGCTACAGGCGGCTGCCAGAGTCTGCCGGCTCTCGCGTTGTTTTGCCGCGCAGCCTGAATATGGATGTAGCACCTGGTGGCTTCCAGATTCTGTGCATATAACCATTCGTCCTGAATGACTGCGGTTTTGTTGACTTGCAGATGGCACTGCTAAGCTCAAGTCAGGTCTGCCAGCTAGGCAGTCTAGGAGACCGCATGATTCGTTCGATTCTCTATGCTACCGATCTGGGTCTTTATGCTCCCTATGTCTTGCAGCATGCCTTGGCGCTGACTCGTGCTTTCAATGCCGGGCTGTATGTCGTGCATGCAGTGGAGCCAATGGGCTTGTTTGCCGAGTCGGTGCTGCAAACCTACCTGGATGAAGAGCGGCTCAAGGAGCTGCGCAGCAAAGGCCTGAGTTCAGTCATGGCGAGTATCGAGCAGCGGGTGTTGGAGGGCTTTCGCGATGAGCTAGGCGAGTTCCAGCATGAGCTCGAGCTGATCCGTGCCGTGCAGGTGGTGCAGGGCGATCCCCCCCTGGTGATTCTCGAGGAGGCGCAGAAGCGCGGGGTGGATATGCTGGTCGTCGGCAGCCACAGCCATGGTGCCGGCCTGGATATCCCGTTGGGCCGCACGGCCGCGCGCCTGATGCAGTTGTCCGAAGTCCCGGTGTATCTGGTGCCGATGTTGCAGCACCGGGCCCGGGGGGAGGCTTGAGAGGGCGAAAAAAACGTTCACTCACTGCAACCGTCCCCAGGCCCCAGCTGCTGGCTCGCCATGCCGCGAAAGCCGGGAGTCGCTCGCGCGACGGCGCTGGATATTTTTACTGCCATTGAGGTCGTTTACATTTCAAAGAAAAATCGGCAGAGCCAAATGAAATCGTCTAGATTTAATTGTTAAACCATATATATGGTTATATGACGCCGCCGGCCACCGGACGGCCGCTTATCTGCTTTGAGGGATTTCTATGAAGCTCCAACAACTGCGCTACATCTGGGAAGTTGCGCATCACGACCTCAACGTTTCGGCCACCGCGCAAAGTCTCTATACGTCGCAGCCGGGCATCAGTAAGCAGATCCGTTTGCTCGAGGACGAATTGGGCGTCGAGGTCTTCGCTCGCAGCGGCAAGCACCTGACCCGGGTTACCCCGGCGGGCGAGCGGATCATCACCACTGCCGGGGAAATCCTGCGCAAGGTAGAAAGCATCAAGCAGATCGCCCAGGAGTTCTCCAACGAGAAGAAGGGCACCTTGTCCATCGCCACTACCCACACCCAGGCGCGCTATGCCTTGCCTCCTGTGATCAGTGCATTCATCAAGCAATACCCGGACGTCGCCCTGCACATGCACCAGGGCACGCCGATGCAGATCGCCGAAATGGCCGCCGACGGCACCGTGGATTTCGCCATCGCCACCGAGGGGCTGGAGTTGTTCAACGATCTGGTAATGATGCCGTGCTACCGCTGGAATCGTTGCGTGGTGGTGCCGCAGGGCCATCCGTTGAGCAAGCTGCCGAAGCTGACCCTGGAGGCTCTGGCGGAACATTCGATCGTCACCTATGTGTTCGGCTTCACCGGCCGTTCCAAGCTGGACGAAGCCTTCAGCCACCGTGGCCTGACCCCGAGAGTGGTGTTCACTGCGGCCGACGCCGACGTGATCAAAACCTATGTGCGCCTGGGCCTGGGGGTGGGCATCGTGGCCAAGATGGCGGTGGACGCCAAGCTAGATCCGGATCTGGTGGTGCTCGATGCCAGCGATCTGTTCGAGTCCAGTGTGACCAAGATAGGCTTTCGCCGCGGCACCTTCCTGCGTGGGTTTATGTGCGATTTCATCGAGAAATTTGCCCCGCACCTGACCCGCGATGTGCTGGCCAAGGCGGTGCAGTGCCACAACAAGTCCGAGCTGGAAGAGCTGTTCCGCGATGTCGAGTTGCCGATTTACTGAGAGCTTGTGAAAAAACTCTCGCCTACTGCGACCGCCTCCAAACGCCCGCTGCGGCGTTGCGCTACTTGAAAAGCAGGGTCATTTAGCTCACTAAACTCCCCTACTTTTCACGCAGTGCGCCTTGCCGCGAACGCTTGGAGACGCTCTCGCTACGGCGCTCGATTTTTTCACAACCTCTGAGAGCTTGTGAAAAAACTCCCGCGTACTGCGACCGCCCCCTGGCGCCCGCTGCTGACGTAGCCTGGGCAAAACGGAGCGACACACATCCGGCGGGCTGTCGCTGCGCTCCCAACGGAACGCCGCCCGAGCCGCCCTACCTCCGAGCGGAACGCCACGCATCGGTGCTTCAGATTTTCGCGATCAGGTTGCCGGCGTGCAGGCCGCACTCCTTCTGCGTGGCTTCCTCCCACCACCAGCGGCCTTCGCGCTCGTGCTGGTTGGGCAGCACCGGGCGGGTGCAGGGCTCGCAGCCGATGCTGATGAAGCCGCGCTCATGCAGGCTGTTGTAGGGGAGTTCCAGCATGCGGATATAGGCCCAGATGTCTTCGCTGCTCATCTGCGCCAGCGGGTTGAACTTGTACAGGGTGTTTTCCGCGGTGGAGAAGGCCGTGTCGATTTCCACCACTGCGACCTGGCTGCGGGTGCCGGGGCTCTGGTCATGGCGCTGGCCGGTAGCCCAGGCCTTGACCGTGGCCAGCTTGCGCCTTAGCGGGGCGATCTTGCGAATACCGCAGCATTCGCTGTGGCCGTCCTTGTAGAAGCTGAACAAGCCTTTTTCCTTGACCAGGGCTTCTAGCGCGGTGGCGTCGGGGGAGAGCACTTCGATGGCAATGCCGTAGTGCTCGCGCACCTGCTCGATGAAGCGGTAGGTCTCCGGGTGCAGGCGGCCGGTATCGAGGCTGAAGACCTTGATGTTCTTATTCAGTTTCCAGGCCATGTCCACCAACACCACGTCCTCGGCGCCGCTGAAGGAAAGCCAGAGCTCATCGCCAAAGTGCTCGAAGGCAAGTTTGAGAATGTCCTGGGGCGACTTGTTGGCGTAGGTTGCGGCCAGTTCGGCTACATCGAATGGGTGGCTCATCGGGCTGGATTCCTGGTTGGGGTGGCGCTAAGAGGGTGCCGCCAGGCTATTGCACCTGGTGTGTTGGCGCCTTCGAGGCGCTCTGTGCGCCGATGGTAGCAAAAAGGCTTTATACCGTTAAATAACCAAGTGCAAGGAGGACCGTCGAGTTTGGATATAAGTCGCGCGTTGCGCCGCCTGCGGCGAGCCGCTAGAGTGCCGCCTTCTTTCAAGCTCAATCTAGGAGTGCCCCGTGGAAATCGCTTGTCTCGACCTGGAAGGCGTTCTGGTCCCGGAGATCTGGATCGCCTTCGCGGAAAAAACCGGCATCGAATCGCTGAAAGCGACCACCCGGGATATTCCAGATTACGACGTGCTGATGCAGCAGCGTCTGCGTATTCTCGATGAGCATGGCCTGAAGCTGAACGACATCCAGCAAGTCATTGCCACGCTTAAACCACTGGACGGTGCGGTGGAATTCGTCGACTGGCTGCGTGAACGCTTCCAGGTGGTGATCCTCTCGGACACCTTCTACGAATTCTCCCAACCGCTGATGCGTCAACTGGGTTTTCCGACGCTGCTGTGTCACAAACTGGTCACCGACGAGAACGATCGCGTGGTCAGCTACCAGTTGCGCCAGAAGGATCCCAAGCGGCAATCGGTGATCGCGCTCAAGAGCCTCTATTACCGCGTGCTCGCCGCAGGCGACTCGTACAACGACACCACCATGCTCAGCGAGGCCCACGCCGGCATCCTGTTCCATGCCCCGGAAAACGTGATTCGCGAGTTCCCGCAGTTCCCGGCTGTGCACACCTTCGATGAGCTCAAGCGCGAGTTCATCAAGGCGTCCAGCCGCGACCTGAGCCTGTAACCGCAGCGGCGAGCTTGCAAGGCTAGGGCGAGGGTGGCGCCCCGGGACGCGCTTGCGGTTTGCCGCTACAACCTCTCCAGCGTTTCCAGCAAGACCTTCACCTTGGTGATGGACTCCTGGTATTCCGCCTGCCAGTCGGAGTCGGCGACTATCCCGCCGCCGCCCCAGCAGCTGATCTGCCCGTCCTTGGCCAGTAGGCTGCGGATGGCAATCGAGCTGTCCAGCTCACCCCGCACGTCGAGGTACAGCAACGAGCCGCAATAGAGCGCGCGGCGCGTGGGTTCCAGCTCGTCGATGATCTGCATGGCGCGGATTTTCGGTGCGCCGGTGATAGAGCCACCGGGAAAGCTGCCGGCAATCAGGTCCAGGGCATCTTTGCCTGGTGCCAGTTCGCCGGTCACCGCGCTGACCAGGTGGTGCACGTTGGGATAGCTCTCCAGGGCGAACAGCTCCGGCACGCGGACCGAACCGGTCGTGCAACTGCGGCCGAGGTCGTTGCGCAGCAGGTCGACGATCATCAGGTTCTCGGCACGATCCTTGGGGCTGCTCAATAGCGCGTCGGCTTGCGCGGCATCCTGCTCGGGGTCGCCGTGGCGTGGGCGTGTGCCCTTGATCGGGCGGGTCTCCACGCGACCTTCGCTGACCCGCAGGAAACGTTCGGGCGACAGGCTGATGATCGCGCCGTTATCCGCCAGGGCCAGGTAGCCGGCGAAGGGGGTGGGACAGGCGGCACGCAAGCTGCGATAGGCCGTCCAGGGGTCGCCCTGGTAGTGGCTGCGAAAGCGTTGGGCAAAGTTCACCTGGTAACAGTCGCCGGCCTGGATGTAGGTCTGGATGCGTTCGATGGCATGGCGATATTCGCCTTCATCGATATCCGCCTGGAATGCCCTGTCCAGTCTGAAAGGTTGTGACGCTGGCGCCAGTGGCGCATCGAACAGCTCGATCAACTGCTGTCGCTGTTCACTGCTCAGTGCTGGGTGAAACATCAGCTGGCTGGTGCCCAGCCGATGGTCGGTGATCAGAGCCCAGGCATACAGACCAAGTTGCGCATCGGCCAGGCCCAGGTCGTCACTTGCCTGTTCGGGCAGGGTTTCCAGGCGCCGGCCGAAGTCGTAGCCCAGGTAGCCAATCAGGCCGCCGACAAAGGGCAATGGGCAGTCGTCGGGTGCTTTGGCCTCGCCCAGTTCCGCCAGACTGGCGCGCAGGCGCTGGAGGAAGTCGTTGGCCGATTCGTCGGGCATGGGGATCAGCTCGGCCACTGGCCAGGCGCTGATCAGGTCATAGCGTCCGCGCTGGGCTGCCGGGCGGCCGGCATCCAGCAGCACTGCTCCTGGCGCGTGACGGACGGCACTGAAGTAGATGGCCGGATCGGCACGATAGGGCAGGGCGTGTACAAGGCAAATAGGCATGCGAGGCTTTCAGAGGCGCGCGGCAGGCGATTGTAGAACGCCTGCCAGATTCATCCTAGCGCTTCTGTCTGGGCGCTGGGCGGAGACTGGCCCCCGAGGGGCGCGCGGAAATTGCTGGGTCGTGCTCGTGGTGGCGGAGGGCGGGGCTTGCAGCCCAGGGCCACGGCGTGGCCGGCTACAAGAATGCCGCTCACTTGGCCTGAGTGAACGGCATTTTGGGCTTTTATGCTGCGGGTGCTCTGCCTGATTTCGGCGCCCGTAGGGTGAAAACCCAGCAGGCTGTTGGGTTCATGTTTCAGCTATTGGGGCGTGACCAAACAGCTCCTGGGCGAAGCGCATGCGTTCTTCCGGTGTCTCGCTGATGCCTTTTTTCGCCAGCTCGACCAGGCGCGCTTCCACGGCATGGGCGCGGTGGGTGAGGCCGCAGTCGTTGGCGATCTGGATGTTCAGGCCGGGGCGCGCATTGAGCTCGAGAATCAGCGGGCCTTTTTCCTGGTCGAGAACCATGTCCACGCCGATATAGCCGAGGCCGCACAGCTCATAGCAGCCGGCGGCCAGCTTCATGAAGCCGTTCCAGTTCGGCAGCTGTACGCCGTCTACCGAATTGGTGGTGTCCGGGTGCTTGCTGATCTTGTTGTTCAGCCAGGTGCCGCGCAGGGTCACCCCGGTCGCCAGGTCCACGCCCACACCGATCGCGCCCTGGTGCAGGTTGGCCTTGCCGCCGGACTGGCGGGTCGGCAGGCGCAGCATGGCCATCACCGGGTAGCCTTTGAGGACGATGATGCGGATGTCCGGTACGCCTTCGTAGCTGATGCTCTTGAAGATGGAGTCGGGGGTGACGCGGTATTCGATCAGTGCGCGATCACGGTGGCCGCCCAGCGAGTAGAGGCCGGTGAGGATGCTGGAGATCTGGTGTTCGATTTCCTCATGGCTGATGAGCTTGCCGGAAACCGTTCGATAGCGATCCTCGAAACGGTCGGCGACGACCAGGATGCCGTCACCGCCGGCGCCCTGGGCCGGCTTGATCACGAAGTCCGGCCGCTCGCCAATGATCTCGCGCAGCTTGTCGATGTCTTTTTCGGTCTCGATCACGCCGTACATTTCCGGCACATCGATGCCGGCTGCAATGGCGCGTTCCTTGGTGATGATCTTGTCATCGACGATCGGATAGAGGCTGCGCTTGTTGTACTTCAGCACGTAGTCCGCATTGCGACGGTTGATGCCCATGATGCCTTTGGCTTCGAGGGCCTTCCATGTTTTCCAGAGACCTAGCATTTTAGAACCTGCCCTGCTGATTAATCATGGCTGCGTTGCTGTCGCAAAACACGCCAGGCAAGGCGTGGGACGCAGGCAATGGTGATCCCTTGTCAAGTCCCACAACACCGCGTGGCGTGTTTTGCGACGCAACCCGAAGGGACATGGCCATTTTTCCGCATGGCTGCGTTAGTCGTCGTTCTTTTGGAATGACCAATCTTCTCTCCTCCTGCCTTGCCCTGCGAAAAAATGGCCTATGGCGCAGCCATGATTAATCAGCAGGGCAGGTTCCTAATCCTTCAGGAAGGCTTTGAAGCGGAAAAGTTCGGTCAGGCGGTAGCCGCGGTAGCGACCCATCGCCAGCATGAAACCCACCAGGATCATCAATACCGCCGGGAAGGTGAAGACGAAGTAGGCCAGCTGCGGCAGGCTCATCAGTAGGTGGGACAGGGTCGCGGCTATCAGGGTGCCAACGGCGACCTTGAAGGCATGACCGCCGCCACGCTCTTCCCAGGTGATCGACAGACGCTCGATGGTCATGGTCAGAATCACCATCGGGAACAGCGACACAGAGAGGCCGCGCTCCAGGCCGAGCTTGTGGCTGAGCAAGCTGATTACCGCGATCAGTACCACCACGAAGGTCAGGACCACCGACAGCCTGGGCAGCATCTGCAGTTTCAGGTGTTCGAGGTAGGAGCGTAGCGACAGGCCCAGGGCCGTAATGATGGTGAACAGGATGATGCCGAAGCCCAGCTGGGTTTCACGGAAGGCCAGGGCGATCAGGACCGGGGTGAAGGTGCCGAGGGTCTGCAGGCCGCCGAGGTTGCGCAGGATCAGGATCACCAGTACACCGAGCGGGATCACCAGCATGATCTGGATGGTCTGCTGGGTGGAAAGTGGCAGCCCGTACAGCGAATATTCGAGGAAGTCGGCTTCAGTGTTCTCGTCGGTCAATTTGGCCAGGCGGATGGCATTCATCTCGCTGTTGCTCAAGGTGAAGCTGACTTGCGCTTGCTTGCCGCCTTCGAGGTTGACCAGGTCGTCGTTGCCGGTCCACCAGGTCAGGCGATCGCTCGGCAAGCCTTGTTGGCCGGTTTCCGGGTTGAAGTAGAGCCATTTTTCGCCGTTGAAGCTGCGCAGCCAGAGTTCAGGGGTTTGCTGAATGTCGGCCGCCAGACGGATGGTGTGCACGCGCTCCATCGGCACATGGGCGATGGACAGCAGCAGCTCGATGGCATCGGCCTTGTTCGGGGTCGAGGCGTCGCCGCCCAGCAGCAGTTTGACGTTGTCGTCGTTGACGTTGTTGACCCGTTTGATGGTCTCGCTGATAAAGGTTTCGACGTCCGCCGAGTGTTGGCGGATCGGTGCGAGCAGGGCCTCGGCGGCAATTTTCTCGGCACCTTCCACTGGGATGCTGTCGCGGAAGATCGGTCCTTTGCTCTTGGCTTGTTCGCCGCTGTAGCGTTTGGTCAATACCAGGCGGTAGTAGAGGGTTTGCTTGCCGTTGGCACGCCGGGCAGACCAGGTAACCTTGCGATTGCCATCGGCGCGGTTGATGCTCACACCATAATTATTGGAGATGAAGCTCTCGTTGAGGCTGACGTAATCCTGGTTCAGTGGCGGCACGAACATCTGCAGCTTGACCGGCTCACGCGGGCTGGCCTGGAACTCGACTCTGGCGTCGATGTTCCACAGGTCATCGGTTTCATCTTCGGTCAGCGGAATGCCGAGGATAAAGATCTGGTAGGCCGTAATCAGAATGCCCAGGCCCACCAGTAGCGTGATCAGGACTTTCAGATGCAGGTTAAGAGAGCGCATGGGTATTACTCATTAAGGATGGCGCCAATGTTCGCGTCAGGGGGACAGCCAGGTTTGCCAGCTGCGTATTTAAGGCTTGGGTCGACCAGTGCGCTGAAGCGTTTTAGCGCTTCGGAGCCGATCAATAGCGGGTATTGGAATGCACTACGGTCGGTCAAGTTCACTTCTATCGTGCGCAGGGCTTGGCCCATGCAGATATCCAACTCGATTACCGGGCGTGCGGTGTAGGTTTTTTCTTCCTCGGGATCATAGTCGCCCGCGCGCCGCTTGATCTTGCTGATCCGTGCCAGCGGGCGCTCTATCGGGTGGGCATGAGCATCGTCGATCGCCAGATAGAAGCGCACCCAGGGTTCGCCTTCGCGTTTGAAACGCTGGATATCGCGCGCGCTCAAGGACGCCGTTCTGGCGCCAGTATCCAATTTGGCCGGCACTTGCAGGCCGAGATTGAACAGCATCGCGTATTCATTCAGGCCGTATACGGCCTTCTCTGCGGCGGCGAGACCCAGGCCAGGCAGTAACAGCAGGCAGAACAGCAGGGCGAAGGGCTTGAGTCTCATAAAACCTATTAGGTATAGCGCGGTCGTCGGATAACAAGACCCGCGGGTGAGGCGGCATGGCTGCTGCGTCTGGTTCGAACTCTAGCGGGCTGGGCATTCTATCACGGGGGTTTTGTTGCGGCGACAGACGCTTATAGGTGTTTGCATAAGTGTGGGTAAATAATCATAACTTTTAGTTATTCGGCAGATTGTCGACAGTGTTGGCTGATTGTTTGACAGATTTGCGCTTGTAGGGTACTTTTTTGGCAAATGTAGCTAACGGTGTCGACAATATGCCCAGTGCCATCGAGTTGCCTCGCACCGCCCAAGATGACTCGGAAACGCTGTCCGAGCATGTTTTTCGCCGTATTCAGGCGGCCATCGTCAAAGGCGAGATCGCGCCAGGCAGCAAAATTTCCGAGCCGGAGCTGGCCCGCACCTATGGCATCAGTCGCGGACCGCTGCGCGAGGCTATTCACCGCCTGGAAGGCCAGCGTCTGCTGGTGCGAATTCCCCATGTGGGTGCGCGGGTGGTGTCGCTCGATCACGCCGAGCTGATCGAACTCTATGAGATCCGCGAGTCGCTGGAGGGCATGGCCTGCCGCCTGGCCGCCGAGCGCATGAGCCAGACGGAAATCGACGACCTGCGCCGGGTGCTCGATTTGCACGAGCAGGATGCGGCCTTCAAGGCGGGCGTCGGCTACTACCAGCAGGAAGGCGATTTCGATTTCCATTACCGGATCATTCAGGGCAGCGGCAACCGTACCCTGGTGCAGATGCTCTGTGGCGAGCTGTACCAACTGGTGCGCATGTACCGCCTGCAGTTCTCGGCCACGCCGAACCGCCCGCGTCAGGCGTTCGTCGAGCACCACCGCATTCTCGACGCCATCGCCGAGCGCGATGGCGAGCTAGCCGAGTTGCTGATGCGCCGGCATATCGGTGCATCCAAGCGCAATATCGAGCGCCACTACACCATGACCATGGGGCAGGGCGCGCCAACCAAAACAGCCAAACCCCGAGGTGAGTCATGAGTCAGCTTTCCAGTCAGAGCAGTCCCGGCCAGCGTTTTCGCGATGCGGTCGGCGCGGAGCACCCCCTGCAGGTCGTCGGCGCGATCAACGCCAACCACGCCTTGCTGGCCAAGCGTGCCGGCTTCAAGGCGATCTACCTGTCCGGTGGCGGCGTGGCGGCTGGCTCGCTCGGCTTGCCGGATCTGGGCATCACCGGGCTGGATGACGTACTCACCGACGTGCGCCGTATCACCGATGTCTGCGACCTGCCGCTGCTGGTGGATGTCGACACCGGCTTCGGCTCCTCGGCGTTCAACGTCGCCCGCACGGTCAAGTCGATGATCAAGTTCGGCGCCGCGGCGATTCATATCGAGGACCAGGTCGGCGCCAAGCGCTGCGGTCATCGGCCGAACAAGGAGATCGTCACCCTGCAGGAGATGGTCGACCGGATCAAGGCCGCGGTGGATGCGCGTACCGACGACAGCTTCGTGATCATGGCGCGCACCGATGCGCTGGCGGTCGAAGGCCTGAACTCGGCACTGGATCGCGCAGAGGCCTGCATCGAGGCCGGCGCCGACATGATCTTCCCCGAAGCCATCACCGAACTGGCGATGTACAAGACGTTCGCCGACCGCCTCAAGGCGCCGATTCTGGCCAATATCACCGAGTTTGGCGCCACCCCGCTGTACACCACCGAAGAGCTGGCCAGTGTCGACGTGTCCCTGGTGCTCTATCCGCTGTCGGCCTTTCGCGCCATGAACAAGGCGGCCGAAAACGTCTACACCGCGCTGCGCCGTGACGGCACCCAGAAAAACGTGATCGACACCATGCAGACCCGCATGGAGCTCTACGATCGCATCAACTACCACGCCTTCGAGCAGCATCTCGACGCGCTGTTCGCCGCCAAGAAATAACCGGCGCGCGAGCCGCAGCGGTTCGCGCATGACAAGAACTACCCGACCGGATCGGATGAGGAGAGACAAGCGATGAGCTCAACCCCAGATACCACCACCCCAGGCTTCAAGCCGAAGAAGTCCGTAGCCCTGAGCGGCACCACCGCCGGCAACACCGCGTTGTGCACCGTCGGTCGCAGCGGTAACGACCTGCACTACCGTGGCTATGACATCCTCGATGTCGCCACCACCTGTGAGTTCGAGGAAATCGCTCACCTGCTGGTGCACGGCAAGCTGCCCAACGCCGCCGAACTGGCCGGCTACAAGGCCAAGCTCAAGGCCCTGCGTGGCCTGCCGGCGGCGCTGAAAGCCGCCCTGGAGCAGTTGCCACCGTCCGCTCACCCGATGGACGTGATGCGCACCGGCGTGTCCGTGCTCGGCTGCCTGGCGCCGGAGAAGGACGACCACAACCATCCCGGTGCCCGCGACATCGCCGACAAGCTGATGGCCTCGCTCGGTTCCATGCTGTTGTACTGGTACCACTTCAGCCATAACGGAAAGCGCATCGAGGTGGAAACCGACGACGATTCCATCGGCGGACACTTTCTCCATCTGCTGCATGGCGAGACGCCGCGCGAGTCCTGGGTGCGGGCCATGCACTGTTCGCTGATCCTCTACGCCGAGCACGAATTCAATGCCTCGACCTTCGCCTCGCGGGTGATCGCCGGCACGGGTTCGGACATGTTCTCCGCCATTGCCGGTGGCATCGGCGCGTTGCGCGGGCCCAAGCATGGGGGGGCCAACGAGGTCGCCTTCGAGATCCAGAAACGCTACGACAATCCGGATGAGGCCGAGGCCGACATTCGTGCCCGGGTCGAGAAGAAGGAAGTGGTGATCGGTTTCGGCCATCCGGTCTACACGGTGAGCGACCCACGCAACAAGGTGATCAAGGAGGTCGCCCGCGAACTCTCCATCGAGCAGGGCAGCATGAAGATGTACGACATCGCCGAACGACTGGAATCGACCATGTGGGAGATCAAGAAGATGTTCCCCAACCTCGATTGGTTCAGCGCGGTCAGCTACCACATGATGGGCGTGCCCACCGCCATGTTCACCCCGCTGTTCGTGATTGCGCGCACCTCGGGCTGGTCCAGCCATGTCATCGAGCAACGCATCGACGGCAAGATCATTCGCCCGAGCGCCAACTACGTCGGTCCCGAAGACCTCAAGTTCGTGCCGCTCAAGGATCGCCCATAACCATGAACAATCACTACCGCAAACCCCTGCCCGGCACCGCGCTGGATTACTTCGATACCCGTGCCGCGGTCGATGCGATCCAGCCGGGTGCCTACGCCAAGCTGCCCTATACCTCCCGCGTGCTGGCCGAGCAACTGGTGCGCCGCTGCGAGCCGGACGCGCTGACCGATGCGCTCAAGCAGCTGATTGAGCGCAAGCGCGATCTTGACTTCCCCTGGTACCCGGCTCGCGTGGTCTGCCACGACATCCTCGGTCAGACCGCGCTGGTCGACCTGGCCGGCCTGCGCGACGCCATCGCCGAGAAAGGCGGTGACCCGTCCAAGGTCAACCCGGTGGTGCCGACCCAGTTGATCGTCGACCACTCCCTGGCCGTGGAAGCCCCGGGCTTCGACCCGGATGCCTTCGCCAAGAACCGCGCCATCGAAGACCGTCGCAACGAGGACCGCTTCCACTTTATCGAGTGGACCAAGACCGCGTTCAAGAACGTCGACGTGATCCCGGCCGGCAACGGCATCATGCACCAGATCAACCTGGAGAAGATGAGTCCGGTGATCCAGGCTCGCGGCGGCGTGGCCTTCCCGGACACCTGCGTGGGGACCGACTCGCACACCCCGCACGTCGATGCCCTGGGCGTGATCGCCATCGGCGTCGGTGGCCTGGAAGCAGAAACCGTGATGTTGGGCCTGCCGTCGATGATGCGCCTGCCCGACATCGTCGGGGTCAAACTGATCGGCAAGCGGCAGCCCGGCATCACCGCCACCGACATCGTGCTGGCCATCACCGAGTTCCTGCGCAAGGAGCGCGTGGTGGGTGCCTGGGTCGAGTTCTTCGGCGAGGGTGCCGACAGCCTGACCATCGGCGACCGCGCGACCATCTCCAATATGTGCCCGGAATACGGCGCCACCGCCTCGATGTTCTACATCGACCAGCAGACCATCGACTACCTCAAACTCACTGGCCGCGAGCCGGAGCAGGTAGCGCTGGTGGAAAACTACGCCAAGACCACCGGTCTGTGGGCCGATGCTCTGGTCACCGCCGAGTACGAGCGGGTGCTGAGCTTCGACCTGAGCACAGTGGTGCGCAACATGGCTGGCCCGAGCAACCCGCATCGCCGCTTGCCGACCTCGGCGCTGCATGAGCGCGGTATTGCCGACGAAGCCAAACTGGCAGCTGGCAAAATTGAAGAAAGTGAAGGCCTGATGCCTGACGGTGCGGTAATCATCGCCGCCATCACCAGTTGCACCAACACCTCCAACCCGCGCAACGTGGTCGCCGCCGGCCTGGTGGCGAAAAAGGCCAATGCCCTGGGCCTGGTGCGCAAGCCGTGGGTCAAGACCTCGTTTGCCCCGGGTTCCAAGGTCGCCAAGCTGTACCTGGAAGAAGCCGGCCTGCTGTCGGAGCTGGAGCAGCTCGGCTTCGGCATCGTCGGCTACGCCTGCACCACGTGCAACGGCATGTCCGGCGCACTGGACCCGGTGATCCAGCAGGAAATCATCGACCGCGACCTGTACGCCACCGCGGTACTGTCCGGCAACCGCAACTTCGACGGGCGTATCCATCCGTACGCCAAGCAGGCGTTCCTGGCCTCGCCGCCGCTGGTGGTGGTCTATGCCATCGCCGGTACCGTGCGCTTCGACATCGAGCAGGACGTGTTGGGTACCGACAAGGCCGGCAACCCCGTCACCCTGAAGGACCTGTGGCCGAGCGACGAGGAGATCGACGTGATTGTCGCAGCCAGCGTGAAGCCGGAGCAGTTCAAGCAGATCTACATCCCGATGTTCGATCTGGGCACTATTGCGCAAGCCGAAAGCCCGCTGTACGACTGGCGTCCGATGTCCACCTA
>NZ_JBFIIG010000083.1:0-17341 GCF_041601375.1 Pseudomonas sp.
ATATCGACCAACATCTCTACAGGCGCCGGCTTGCCGGCCAAAGGATGGATGCGTGAACTCAAAATTGTCTCCCTGAATAACGTGTACAGACCCTAGCCTAACAGGCGCCGGCACAATCGCCGACCGCCCCGCCGCCGCTCAAGCCGTTTTACCCAACCAGTGCCATTGGCGGATCTCTGGCAGATCTTCGCCGTGCTCCTCGATATAGCGGCGATGCGCCAGCAGCTTGTCGCCGACCAACTGCCGGGCTGCAGCGGTGTATGTCGACTGTGCGCTTAAGGGCTCATTCCTGAGACCGAACATCATCAAACTAACCCCCAGGCACACGATGCCAGATATTGCGGTTCACGCCGGCGCCCAACAGTCGCGCTGAAGCGTGTCACTTGCGCCTTAAGGCTGCATCAGCAATGACCCTGATTTCCGGCGGCTAAGTGCGCCACCGCACAGACAACCCACATCGTCATGGACATTGTGACTTTGATGACCATTTATTTTGTGGGCTGCGGGCAGCATTTCGAATGCCCGAACAGCAACCAGCAAGCCACCGATTACTGCCCCTGGCGCACCACCAACGCAGAACGGTGGTCTTTAGGACTACAACCGGGTTAGCAACAGTTCTTGGGAACAGTAGGGTGATGGCACAACCCACTGCATCACTGTTCCCAGTGGAGACACAGCATGCCCTTGCACCGGTACAAATTCGCACTCACCTCTGGCTTCGTCTTTGCCATAGTCGCAACAAGCAGCACGGTGGGCGCGCAGCCACTCGCTCAGGACGTTGTCGATGCCCGGCAGGAAACCCAAGTATGGAAAGCCTATGCGTTGAATCCGCATTTGAGCGCTGACGCCAGCGGTAGCTGGATCAGCGACCCAGGGCAATCGGCCTTATTGCACACCAACGCTACACGTTCGTCCCTTACTCCGCTTGACCGCGGCGCAGCGAACAAGCCGGGTGACGAACCAGCCAACCAAGCCAGATTTGCCACGGCGCTTGAACGGCCACAGCCCTTGCCTGAACTTAAAGGTCTTTATCCAGATGCATTCAGGTTTTAGTTCAGCGGGTGATCGCTGATAGCGCTCTTGCATGCTGTAGGCATAGGTTCGCCATGCCATGGAGATGGTTCAAAGGAGTGAATACGACATGCCCAATCGAATCCTGATCATCAGCGCTGACGCCGCTGATGCAGCGGTGTTGCAGGAGGTGCTGGGCAAGGCCAAAGACGGTCTATTCATCATCGAATGGCTGACCTGTCTTGCCGATGCCCTGGAAAGGCTCAACAGCGGCGATATCGACGCTATTCTGACGGCGCTCTCACTGCCTGATTGCCAAGGTCTGGAGACTTTCGACAAGTTGTTCGCCCTGGTACCCCACACACCCATCATAGCCCTCTGCGAACCGGATGAAGACCTCGCGGAGCAAGCGGTACAACGCGGCGCACAAGGCTACTTGGGAAAAGGTCATCTTGGCAGCTACCTGGTTGTGCAATCGCTGCGCAATATCATCCAGCGCAGTGCCGTCAAGGACAGTGTCTTGATGGAAAAAGCGCGTGCCGAGACCACCCTCAACTCGATCAGCGATGCCGTCATCGGTACGGACCTGTCAGGCAATGTCGACTACCTGAATGTAGCGGCCGAGCAGATGACCGGCTGGTCTCGACAGGAAGCCAGCGGCCGTCCTATTGCCGAGGTGATGCATATCGTCAACTGTAAGACGCGCAAGCTGGTGCACAACCCGATCAAGCGGGTACTCGATCAGGGGAAGCCGCAGGTTCTAGCCGCGGGTACGATTCTGATCAACCGCGATGGCAGCGAAGCCATGATCGAAGACTCCGCCGCACCGATCCACGACGCCAACGGCCAAATCAGCGGCGCCGTGATCGTGTTCCATGACATCACCGCTGCGCAGGCGATGACCGTGAAAATGGCCCACTTGGCGCAGCACGACTTCTTGACCGATCTGCCCAACCGCCTGCTCCTCAGTGACCGAATCGAACAAGCGATAACCCTGGCCGAACGCCACGGCACCAATCTCGCCGTACTCTTCCTCGATCTGGACAACTTCAAGCACATCAACGATTCACTGGGCCATACCATCGGCGACCAACTGCTGCAATCGGTTGCTCAGCGCCTGTGTGCTTGCGTACGCAACTCCGACACGGTGAGCCGCCTGGGGGGCGACGAGTTTGTCGTGCTGGTCGCGCAAGAGCATCAGGCGCAACACGCCGCACTAACGGCAGAAAAGATCCTCAGTTCACTGGCACGGCCACACCACATCGCGGCGCATGAACTGCACGTCACGACCAGTATTGGCATCAGCATTTATCCAAGCGATGGCCTGAACGCGGAAAACCTGATCAAGCATGCCGACACCGCGATGTACCGGGCCAAGGAACATGGTCGCAACAACTTCCAGTTTTTCAAAAATGAGATGAACGTCCACGCGCACGAGCGGCAACTCATCGAAGGCCATTTACGCGCGGCCTTGGAGCGACAGGAATTCGTCCTGCATTATCAACCCAAGGTCAATCTGCTTAGCGGCACGATCATGGGGCGGAGGCACTGCTGCGCTGGAATCACCCGCAATGGGGGCTGGTTTTACCCGGCCGTTTTGTGTCGATTGCGGAAGAGTGCGGCCTGATTGTGCCAATTGGTCGCTGGGTGCTGAGCGAAGCCTGTGCCCAGGCCAAACGCTGGCAAGACGTCACCTCACGGGCGAGTCCGGTTGCAGTCAACCTCTGCGCAAAAGAGTTTCGCCATAAGGATTTCGTTGCCGGTGTTCACACCATCTTGAGCGACAGCGGATTGGCGCCCAGCAACCTACAACTGGAGGTGAGCGAAAGCGTGCTGATGCGCGATGCCAAGGGCAGCATCGCGATACTTCATCAACTCAAGGAGATGGGCATCCAGATTGCGGTGGACGACTTCGGTACCGGCTGTTCTAACTTGCACTACCTGAGTCAGCTCCCGATCGACTCCCTGAAAATCGACCAGTCGTTCGTCCATGCCATTAGCTCCGCTAACGGCAATGGCGCAATCGTTCGTGCCGTAATCGCCATCGGCGCCAGTCTCAATCATCGGGTGATCGCCAAAGGCGTCGAGCAGCAAGCGCAACTGGCATTTCTGCAAGAACAGCGTTGTGAGGAAGGACAGGGCTACTATCTCAGCCGGCCGCTGGTTGAAGAGCAGTTCTCCCGACTCCTGCAGACGGGCCTCGGCACAACGCGCTAAGCAATGCTGCAGAAGCCTGTTGTACCAAGCACCTGCGGCCTACTTGAGCAACTGCGCGTAGTCATCGATGGCCGCCTCGTAGCACTCGCAAGAGGCGGCCTCCAGCCCTTTGCGGTCGAGGATGCTGATCTCGCCACGGGTGTAGTGAATCAGCCCGCGCAGCTGCAAGACACCTGCGGCAACGGTGACGCCACTTCGGCGCACCCCGAGCATGTCGGCCAGGTATTCGTGAGTAAGGTAGAAGTGATCGGCGTGCGCGCGATCATGGGTCATGAGCAACCAGCGTGCCAGACGCGGTTCGATTTCATGGAAGTGGGTGCAGGCGGCGGTTTGCGACAGCTGCGCCATCAGTACATACAGGTAGCGGTTGAGTGTGCGCAGCAGCTCCGGACACGCCTGCAACTCGCGACGAAAATGTACAGCGTTGATCCGCAATGCCGTGCCGCTGCCCTGCACCACCGCGCGCATCGGCACACTGTTCACGCCCAGAACCAGGGTCGCGCCGAGCATGCCTTCATTGCCGATCAGGCCCATTTCCAGCGGCTGATGGTCACGCAGCGTGGTCACCAGCGAGATAAACCCGGTGAGGGGAAAGTACAGGTGGCGTAGGGTTTGATCCGGCTCGCAGAGGATGGTGCCGAACACTAGATCGACTGGCTCGCAGCACTCCAGGAATCGTTGCGACTCCTTGTGCGGCAAGCTTGCAAGCAGCTGGTTAACCACACGAGCCTGTATTGCTGCTGACATTCCTGCGTCCTGCAGCACGAGAAAGTCGGGAAGCGACACAGGAAAGGTGCCGAACAGTCCCGATTTGGCAGTCTGATTGAGCGACGCTGGCTTGTCTGTTCGCTATAGTACGGATGGCGCTAATACCTTGATTGACATGGGATATGGTGTGCTGCCCGGCGCTGCAACCCAGCAAAACCACTTACACCGCAAAGGGCAGCAGACGATCCGTCTCCTTCTTGACCACCGCATAGCACTCGCAACTCATCTGTTCGAGCCTAGCCCGGTCGAGTACCCTGATATGCCCACGGCTGTATTCGATTATGCCCAGCTTGTGCAGCTTGCCAGCCGCCTCGGTGACGCCCTCGCGGCGCACGCCCAACATATTGGCGATCAGCTCCTGGGTCATGACCAGATCATTGCTTGGCAAGCGATCGAGTGACAGCAACAACCAGCGGCACAGTTGCTGGTCAATCGAATGGTGGCGGTTACACACCGCCGTCTGCGCCATTTGCGTGATCAGCGCCTGGGTATAACGCAGCATCAGGTGCAACATCTCGCCGTAGCGGTTGACCTCTTCCATGAACTGCCGCGCCGGCAGTCGATAAGCGTATCCGGCGCTTTGTACGATGGCTCGATTGGTGGTGCTCTCGCCGCCCATGAACACAGCGACGCCAACCAACCCATCATTACCGACCACGGAAATTTCCGCCGACGCGCCGTTCTCCATCACGTAGAGCAGCGAGACGATGGAATCGATCGGAAAATACACGTGGCGCAAGGTGTCGCCAGACTCATACAGGACCTTGCCCAGGGGCAGTGGCACCAGCTCCAACTTAGCTTGTAAGCGATTTTTGACGTCCAGAGGCAAGGCCGCCAAAAGATGATTTTTCTGTGGTGTTGCGGACAACTCAGGCATCTCACACTCTATAAATGAGGGGGGGCAGAGCCGCCCCTCAGGATCAGCTTATCGGTATTAATAGATAGGGTTATCTGTGCGCTATCGCACATAACGTGTCGAGAACTGTAGCTCTATCTGAAGCGCCACACCTCATTCGATGCGCCGCACAGAAGGCGGCATTTTCACAGCCGCCCCATCAACAGTAGTACCAACACGATGATCAACACCAGGCCCAGCCCGCCAGTGGGGACATAGCCCCAGCTCCGGCTATGCGGCCAAGTGGGTATTGCCCCCACCAGCATCAGTATCAGTACGATCAACAGAATCGTTCCCAAGCCCATGGCGATCTCCTTGAATGCTTTACGCTCACCACAACGAGTCATGTCGACCTGCGCTGAACGACTTTGGTCGAATCTTCTCGACCGGCACCGGACAGCTTGAACGGATAGCGCAATCAGTTCGGTGCGTTATCGAACATAGCCGTGACTCCGCGACGGGCACCGAACGGTGTCAGTCGCGGAATAAGGCGTCGAGACCCTCCTTATGCGTGTACATTCAGGCGTACGGAGCGCATCGACAGCCAGCCGGCTGCAGCGCGATGTACCTCCCCGGGAGGGTGGCCCATGCAAGCGGCGTATTGCTGGAAGCGGTGTATCACGGCAATCCTCAGCCTGGCGCTCAGCGCTTGCAGCTCATTGCCAACCCTTACGCCCGATATGGCGCGCCGCGATGCGCTGCCGGTGCAGCTCGACGGCCCCCGCGGGCCTCTCTCGGCCGCGCACAGCAAGGCCATTCTCGATCGGCTGCAGGCGCGCGGTGCCGAAACCGATATCTTCGCGCTGCACCTGACCGTCGAAGAAGCCATCGTCGGCAGCCCCCTGACCACCGGCAACAAGGTCGAACTGCTGCAGGACGGCCCCGACACCTATCAGGCGATGATCGATGCGATCGACGCCGCTCAAGACCACATCAACCTGGAAGCCTTCATCCTCGAAGACGACGAAGTCGGCCAACGCTTCGCCGATGCGTTGATCGCCAAGCAGCTGGCCGGTGTGCAGGTCAACCTGATCCGCGACAGCGTCGGCACCCTCGGCACACCGACCAAGTTCTTCACCCGCCTCAGCGCGGTCGGTATCCAGGTGCTGGAGTTCAACCCGGTCAACCCGATGACCGCCAAGGCCGGCTGGGACGTCAACCAGCGCGACCACCGCAAGCTGCTGGTGGTCGACGGGCGCATTGCCTTCCTCGGCGGCGTCAACATCAGCAGCGTCTATTCCGGCGGCTCCTTCAGCCAGCAATCGATAGAACGCCCCGGCGGTGCGCTACCCTGGCGCGACACCCACCTACAGCTCGAGGGGCCGGTGGTCGGCGAGCTGCAGAAGTTGTTCATCCAGACCTGGGAAAAGCAGCAAGGCAACGCCCTCATACAGCGCGATTACTTCCCGGTCAGCGAACACCAGGGTAACGATGTGGTACGTGCAGTCGGCAGCTCGCCGGACGATCCCTACAGCCTGATCTACGTCACCCTGATCTCGGCACTGCGTAGCGCGCAGAGCGAGATCTGGCTGACCAATGCCTACTTCGTGCCCGACCCGCAGCTGCTTGCGGCGCTCAAGCAGGCGGCGGCGCGCGGCGTCGACGTGCAGCTGATCCTGCCCAGCAGCAGTGATTCCTGGCTGGTCTTGCATGCCGGCCGCGCCTACTACAGCGAGTTGCTGCGGGCCGGAGTCAAGCTGCACCAGCGCCGCGATGCCTTGCTGCATGTGAAGACCGCGGTGATCGACGGAGTCTGGTCAACCGTCGGCTCGACCAACCTCGACTGGCGCAGTTTTCTGCACAACCAGGAGGTCAATGCGGTGGTGCTCGGCACGGATTTCGGCGGCAAGATGCGCGCGGCCTTTCTCGATGACCTGGATAAATCGGAGCAGATCAGCCTGGAACAATGGCGCCGTCGCCCCCTCGACGCGAGGGTCAAGGAATTGCTCGGGCGCCTGTGGGAGTACTGGCTGTGAGGCGTTCTCTGCCAGGCGGCGCAGGCGGCTTCCAGTGGCTACGCGCAACCGTGCTGCTAGCGCTGCTGATTGCCGCGCCGGTCTACGCTCAGGACCCGGAATCACTCAAGGCCCGGCATGCCGCCCTGGCTGAACAGCTGAGCGACAACCCGTTCCAACGCCCGCTGCATCTCGAGTCCCGGCAAACAGGAGACACCTTGCAAGGCGATATCTACGCCGTGATCGAGCAGCCCTATGCCGTGGTCGGCACGGCGTTGCAAGGCAGCACGCACTGGTGTGACATCCTCATCCTGCACCTGAATGTGAAAAGCTGTCGCGTCTCATCGGCTCCGGCCGGTGAGGTCCTGCGCCTCCATATCGGCCGCAAGTTCGAGCAGGCGCTGGCCGAGGCCCACCTGTTCGAGTTTGCCTACCGGGTCACCACGGCTACGCCCGAGTTCCTGCAGGTGCTGCTGGATGCCCCCGATGGACCGCTGGGCACCAGCCGCTACCGCATCAAGCTCGAAGCAGTGGCACTCGATGACCGGCGCAGTTTCCTGCACCTGTCCTATTCCTATGCTTACGGCCTGGCGGCGCGTGTCGCCACGCAAAGCTACCTGGCGACTCTGGGCCGCAACAAGGTGGGCTTCAGCATCGTCGCCCGCAATGCCGAGGGTCAGCCCGTCTACATCGACGGTATGCGCGGGGTGATCGAGCGCAACACCATGCGTTACTACCTGGCGATCGAGGCTTACCTGAACTCCCTGGCGGAGCCGCCAGCGACGCGCCTGGAAAAACGCCTGAACCTCTGGCACAGCGCTGTCGAGCAATACCCGGCGCAACTGCACGAGCTCGAGCGCGACCAGTACCTGGCGATCAAGCGCGAGGAAATCCGCCGTCAGCAGGCGGACGCTGCCAGCGAATAAGCGCCTAGGAGCCTCTGCAAGCGCGACGGCTTATCTCGACAGGTCCTATGATGCTGGTGCAGCCAAACCGCTGATGCCGGGCCTGAGAGGTTGTGAAAAAACTCTCGCCTACTGCGACCGCCTCCTGGCGTCCGCTGCTGGCGTTGCGCTACGTGAACACCTGGAGACGCTCTCGCTACGGCGCTCGATATTTTCACAACCTCTGAGCGCTGGCTGCACATGACCACCCGCACCTACGGAACCACCGCATTGGATCGTCTGACACTGGAACGCCGGCAAGTCTGGGTTTACCTGGTGGCCATCATCGCCGGGCTGCTGCTCGGCAACCGGTGGCCGGGCCTCGCCCCGACCCTGGAAGCCCTGCTCTGGCCGACGCTGCTGGTGCTGCTCTATGCGACCTTCGCGCAGGTGCCGTTGCTGCACCTGCGCGCAGCCTTCGCCGATCGACGCTTCATCAGCGCCTTGCTGGTCGGCAACTTCCTGCTGGTGCCGTTGCTGGTCTGGGGCCTGCTGCATTGGCTACCGGATGACCCGGTGCTGCGTGTCGGGGTGCTGCTGGTGTTGCTGGTGCCCTGCACCGACTGGTTTATCACCTTCACCCAGCTGGGCGGCGGCGATGTGCCGCGCGCGACGGCCGTGACGCCGATCAACCTGCTCCTGCAATTGCTGCTTCTGCCCCTCTACCTGTGGCTGCTGGCAGACGCACAGCTGGCCAGCGTACTGGCGCCCAGGGATGTGCTGCCGGCGCTATTGATCGTACTGGTGCCCCTGCTGCTCGCCGCCCTCAGCGAACGCTGGTTCGAGGCGCGGCCCGAACGCGATGCCTTGCGCCAGCGCCTTGCCTGGTGGCCGGTGCCGCTGCTGGGCCTGGTGGTGTTGCTGATCGCCGGCGCACAGGTGGCGGCGGTGCGGGAGGTACTGGAGCTGCTGCCGGTGCTGGTGCCGGTGTATATTGCCTACCTGCTACTGGCGGCACTGATCGCCAAACTGCTGGCGCTGGCCTGGCAGCTGCCCCCCAGCCACGGTCGCACCCTCGCCTTCAGCCTGGGCACGCGCAACTCCTTCGTGGTGCTGCCCTTTGCCCTGGGCTTGCCGCACGGTTGGGAAGTAGCGGCGGCGGTGATTGTCGTGCAGTCGCTGGTCGAACTGTTCGGCATGCTGGGGTATCTGTGCTGGCTGCCGCGCCGGCTGTTTCGCTAGGGTCTGTTGCCGTTTCGTCGCGAGCCGCGTTGCTGCGAAAAATCTCGCCAGGCTAGGCGGAGGACGCCGGTAATGGTTGTTCCCTTGCCAAGTCCTCCAACACCGCATGGCGAGATTTTCCGCGCAACCCGAAGGGCCGGGAACGAAACGGCAACAGACCCTGGCATGCGCCTTCAGGGCACCTTGTGACCGCGCGCCGCTTCGGCCAGGTAGAACCAGGTCGGGGCATCCAGTTGCAGCGCCGCTCCGCTCAAGGCCTCTTCGATCCGCGACCAGCGCAGGCTGCCGAGAATCGGCCGCGGGCCGCCCGGCAAACGACGCAACCAGGCCAGGGCGACCTGATTGGGGGTTGCCTGCAAGACGCCAGCTACCTCGGCCAGGGCCTGCTGCAAGGCCGGGGGAAAAGCGCCGCCGGCCAACGGCGACCAGGCCAGGACCTGCAAGCCGTCGGCCTGCATGGCCTGCAGCTGGCCGTCCCAGGCACTTTGTTGAGCCAGCAGCGACAGCTCGATCTGGTTGCAGCGCAGCGGCAACTCGCGACCCAGGCTTTGCCAGTGCAGCGGCGCGGCGTTGGACAGCCCGAGCCAGCCGACCTTGCCGCTCTCGACCAGGGCCTGCAGGGCGCGCACCACTTCGTCGGCGCACAGCAGCGGGTCGGGACGATGCAGGAGAAAGCCATCCAGGCGCTCGACGCCCAGACGCGTCAGCGAAGCCTCGACCGCAGCGGTCAGATAGGCCGCCCCGCTGTTGTAATGCTTGACCTGCCAGCGCGAGCCGTCCAGCGCCGCCGGCACGATATCGGCCTTGCTGATCAGTTGCAGCTGGCCGCGCAATTGCGGGCGCAGGTGCAAGGCCGCGCCGAAGTGCGCTTCGCACTGGCCCAGGCCATAGATATTGGCGTGATCGAACGCATTCAAGCCCTGTTCGACACAGCGCTCGACAAAGCCCAGCAGGGCCTGCGGCGTCGCCAGTTCGGGATAATCGAGCAGGCGCATCATGCCGAGCAGCAAGGGCTGCTCGATCGGTGGAGGATTCATGCTAGCGGATTCCAATAAGGAGTCAGGCGAACGCCGGTGGGGTGCGCCGTGCGCACCATGTGGCCGAGAGGAAAACCGGTGTGCAGGACCTGGACGCCCCCCGCGCGCCCTGCGCTCTCAGCCCAGCAGCTGCAGGGCTTCGGCGCTGCACTGTTGAATGCGCGCCCAGTCCCCGTTCTTGACCCACTGGCTGTCGAACATCCAGGTGCCGCCGACGCACATCACATTGGCCAACGCCATGTAGCGCTGCAGGTTGTCGGGGTTGATGCCGCCGGTGGGACAGAAACGCACATCGGCAAAGGGACCACCGAGGGCCTTGAGCGCCGCCGTGCCGCCGCAGACTTCCGCGGGGAACAGCTTGAAGCGGCGGTAGCCGAGGGCATAGCCGAGCATGATGTCCGAGGCGCAGCTGGTGCCGGGCAACAGCGGCACCGTACTGTCCAGGCTGGCCTTGAGCAGCTCGGCGGTCGAGCCGGGGGTGACGATGAACTGCGCACCGGCCTCCTCGGCGGCGGCGAGCATCTGCAGATCGAGCACGGTGCCGGCGCCGACGCAGAGTTCGGGCCGTTGCTCGCGCAGCAGGCGAATGGCGGTCAGTCCATGGGCCGAGCGCAGGGTGATTTCCAGCACGCTGAGGCCACCTGCGGCCAGGGCATCGGCCAATGGCAGGATGTCCTGCTCGCGGGCGATGGTAATCACCGGCATGATCCGCGCGCGGGCGCAGAGGTTGTCGATCTGGGTAATTTTTGCAGCCATGCGGGCGTGCGGGCTTTGGTCGTTGGGCGTCATATCAGCTGGTCCTTTGGCCCTAGGGGCACCAGTAAATCTCGAGGGGGGAATGCAATAGCGCACGCACCGGCATGCTCGCCACCTCGCCCGCAGCCAAGGCGGCGGCCAGGGTCTTAAGCTTGACTTGACCCTGCAGGGCCAGCAGCGGCAAACGTGCGGAGGCCAGCAACGGCAAAGTCAGGCTCAGGCGTTGATGCGGCACACTGGGCGCCCGCATCGGCAGGCAGCGGCGCGGGCAGTCAGCCTGCAAGGCGTCGTGCAGATTCGGGCTGCCGGGGAACAGCGAGGCGGTATGGCCGTCGTCGCCCATGCCCAGCACCAGCACATCGATCGGCGGCAACTCGGCCAGGGCCTGGTCGGCCTTCAGCGCGGCCTCATCCAGGCTCTGGGCCGATTGATACAAGCCGATAAAGCGCGCCGCCGCGGCCGGGCCACGCAATAGGTGGCGGCGTACCAGGCCTTCGTTGCTGTCGGCATGGCTGACCGGTACCCAGCGCTCGTCTGCCAGGCTGATCACCACCTGCGCCCAGGGCAAAGCCTGCTTGGCCAGGCACTCGAAAAATGCAATCGGGCTACGCCCGCCGGAAACCACCAGGGTCGCGACGCCATGGCTGTCGATAGCCGTACGCAACGCCTCGGCCACGGCATTGGCGAGATCTTGCGCCAGATGCTTGCCATCGCTGTGGCTGCGCGCCACCACGCCCAGCGGTAAATCGAGATCAGAGATCGCCATACCAGGACCTCCCGTCGCGGGTGATCAGGGCAATCGAACCCATCGGCCCCCAGGTGCCGGCGGCATAGGGTTTCGGTGCATCGCCCAGTTGTTTCCAGCCGGCGATCAGTTGATCGCACCACAGCCAGGCGCATTCGATCTCGTCCTTGCGCACGAACAGGTTCTGATTGCCGCGCATCACTTCCAGCAGCAAGCGCTCGTAGGCATCGGGGATCCGCGCGCTGCGGTAAGTGTCGGAGAAATTCAACTGCAGGGCGTGACTGCGCAACTGCATGCCCTTGTCCAGGCCCTGATCCTTGGTCATCACCTGCAGGGCGATGCCCTCATCCGGCTGCAGGCGGATGACCAGCTTGTTGCCGATCAACTGACGCTGCTCCGGGGCGAAGATGTAGTGCGGCGTTTCCTTGAAGTGGATGACGATCTGCGACATTTTTTCCGCCATGCGCTTGCCGGTGCGCAGGTAGAACGGCACGCCGGCCCAGCGCCAGTTGCGAATGTCCGCACGAATGGCGACGAAGGTTTCGGTATCGCTCTGGGTGTTGGAGTTTTCCTCCTCCAGATAACCCGGCACCGCCTTGCCATCGCTGCTGCCAGCCACGTACTGACCACGCACCACCTGGCGGCTGAGCTGCGCGGAGGTGATCGGCTCCAGGGCCTTGAGCACCTTGACCTTCTCGTCACGAATACTGTCGGCGGACAGCTCGCTGGGCGGATCCATGGCGATCAGGCAGAGCAGCTGCAGCAGGTGATTCTGGATCATGTCGCGCAACTGCCCGGCCTGGTCGAAGTAGCCCCAGCGGCCTTCGATGCCGACCTTCTCGGCCACGGTGATTTCCACGTGGGAGATGTGGTTCTGGTTCCACTGGGTTTCGAACAGGCTGTTGGCGAACCGCAGGGCGATCAGGTTCTGCACCGTCTCCTTGCCCAGGTAATGGTCGATGCGGTAGATGCGGGTTTCCGGGAAATACTGGGCGACGGCCTCGTTGACCGCCCGCGAGGACTCCAGGTCATGGCCGATGGGCTTTTCCAGCACCACCCGCGCCAGCTCGCTCAAGCCGACCCGCGCCAGGTTGGCGCAGATGCCACCGTAGACCGAGGCCGGCGTGGCGAAATAGGCGATCAGCCGTTCGCCGCCGCCGACCTGCTCGGCCAGCGCGTCGTAGTCGTCGGCCTGAAGGAAGTCCATGGTCAGGTAGCTGAGGCGCGCCTGGAAGCGCTGCAGCACCACCTTGTCGACCTCATTGGCCGGCACGTGGCGCAGCAGGTGCTCGCCAATGCTGGCCAGATGCTGCTGCGCCTCGCCATTCTCGCGCGCCAGGGCGAAAATCCGCGTATCGGCATGCAGCAGACCCGCACGATCGAGCTGATAGAGCGCCGGAAACAGCTTGCGCAGGGCCAGATCGCCCAGCGCGCCGAACAAGGCAAAAGTACAGGATTCAACGGTTATCGAAGGCATGATATATGTTCTTTTATCAAGTTAAGCTAGAAATACCCTGTATTCGGGTTTTAATCAAGGCTATATGTAGTAATAAAAACAACATTTTGCTAAAAAACACTTTCCGGTGGTAGCCCCCTGGCCCCATCAGTACGATAGGCCAGCAATTTCAGCCCTGGCTAAGGAACGACAATGGACCGCGTGCGCAACCTTCTGGAGCAGATCCAGAGCCGACTCGACAGCCTGAACAAGGCCGAACGCAAAGTCGCCGAGGTGATTCTGCGCAACCCGCAGCAAGCCACCCGCCTGAGTATCGCAGCCCTGGCCCAAGCCGCGCTGGTCAGCGAACCAACGGTCAACCGCTTCTGCCGCTCGTTCGGCGTCAGCGGCTACCCCGAGCTGAAGATGCAACTGGCGCAGAGCCTGGCCAGCGGCGCCGCCTATGTCAGCCGCGCGGTGGAAGCCGACGACGCCCCCGAGGCCTATACCCGCAAGATCTTCGGCAGCGCCATCGCTTCATTGGACAGCGCCTGCCAGGCCATAGATCCGCAGTTGGTCAGCCGCGCGGTCGACCTGCTGATCCAGGCCCGGCAGATCCATTTCTTCGGCCTCGGCGCCTCGGCCCCGGTGGCGCTGGATGCCCAGCACAAGTTCTTCCGCTTCAACCTGGCGGTATCGGCGCATGCCGACGTGCTGATGCAGCGCATGCTCGCCTCGGTGGCGCACACCGGCGACCTGTTCGTGATCATCTCCTACACCGGGCGCACCCGCGAGCTGGTGGAAGTCGCACGCCTGGCCCGGGAAAACGGCGCCTCGGTGCTCGGCCTGACCGCCGCCGGCTCGCCGCTGGCCAAAGCCAGCACCCTGAGCCTGGACATCCCGCTGCCGGAAGACACCGACATCTATATGCCGATGACCTCGCGGATCATCCAGCTCACCGTGCTCGACGTGCTCGCCACCGGCATGACCCTGCGCCGCGGCGTGGACTTCCAGCCACACCTGCGCAAGATCAAGGAAAGCCTCAACGCCAGCCGTTATCCGCTGGACGAGGAACCGCTGTAAGCCGGTAACGGCTGAGCGGTTGTGAAAATTCCGAGCGCAGTAGGCGAGCGTTTTTCACAACCTCTGCTTGCAAGGACCTGGGCCTGATTGCAGAGCCAGCCAACGTAGCCCGGATAAGCCTTGGCGCAATCCGGGACCGCGACGACTGCATCCGGGCACGGCGGCGTCCATAGCCTCAGACACCCAGCAGCAGGTGAAAGACGCCACCCGACAAGGGCATCAAAGCCGGCACCCCAGCCGCGCGCAAGGCGCCTTCCTGGAGCAGGCTGGCGTCGCGCAATTCCACCCGCAGACGGGTCAGGGCTACCGCCTGGCAGTCCTTCAGATTGGCGGGACCGCCCAGCGCGGCCAGCACGGCCGGGGACATGCCGGGTGGCAGGGCCTGGCTAGCATCCACTAACAGATCCGGGGTCAGGGCCCTCCACAACCAGCTGGCGGCTCGCTCAAACATGTTCTGCACTCCTCTCGAGGGTTCGTTGTACGGCGGCCTGCAGACGCTCGCGGACCAACGCGGTAGTACCGAGGCCCAGCACCTCCTGGGCCAGGGCCCGACACTCGGCCATATCCTGGCGGCGCACCGCGGCCTTGATCGCCGGAATCGCCGGCACGCTGACCGACAATTCGTCTATCCCAAGGCCGAGTAGCAGCGGGACCGCCAGCGGCTCCGAGGCCAGCGCGCCGCAGACACCGACCCACTTGCCTTGGGCATGGGCGCCGCGCACCGTCAATTCGATCAGGCGCAACACCCCGGGGTGCAGGGCATCTGCCTGGGCCGCCAGGCGCGGATGGCCGCGGTCCATGGCCAGGCAATACTGGGTCAGGTCGTTGGTGCCGATGGAGAAGAAATCCACCTCGGCAGCGAACTGCTCGGCCAGCAGCGCCGCAGCGGGCACCTCGACCATGATGCCGAGCTTGGGCAGCTCGAGCACGCCCAGGACGGCGGCCTCCTGCTCCAGCATGGCGCGCACCTGGCGCAACTCTTCGAGACTGGCGACCATCGGCAGCATCAGGTGCAATCGGGTCAGCGTCGCCGCGCCTAGCACCGCACGCAGTTGAGTGCGCAGCAGCTCTGGGCGTTCCAGGCAGAGGCGGATGCCGCGCATGCCGAGGAAGGGGTTGTCTTCCACCGCCATGGGCATATAGGACAAGGGCTTGTCGCCACCGACATCCAGGGTACGCACCACCATGTTGCGCTCTGACCCCAGGGCCGCGGCGATGGCGTTATAGGTTGCCCGCTGTTCGGCTTCATCAGGCGCAACGTCGCGCTGCAGATAGAGGAACTCCGAACGCAACAGGCCGACGCCCTCGCCGCCCAGACTCAAGGCCTGCTGCACCTCCTCCAGCGAGCCGACGTTGGCCGACACCTCGATGCGCCAGCCGTCGCGGGTCAGCGCCGGCTGCAGGGCAGCGGCATGTTCCTGGCGCTGGAGCTGCTGCCGGGCGCGCTGCCCGGCCTGCAGGATTTCGACTTCGGCGGCGCTCGGCGCCACCCGCAGCACCCCGGCGTCGCCATCCAGCAGCACCTGGGTGCCGTTGGCCAGCGCCAGCACTTGCGCCGGCAGGCCGCAGAGCGCCGGAATGTTCAGCGCCCGGGCGAGAATCGCCACATGACTGGTGGGACCACCCCCTACGGTGACCAGGCCCAGCACTTTCGTGGCATCCAGCACGGCGGTCTGCGACGGACTCAACTGCTCGGCAATCAGAATGCTCTGTTCGGGCAATTGCAGCGGCCCGTCCTGCACCCCCAGCAGGCGCTTGAGCACGCGCCGGCCGACATCGCGCAGATCCTGGGCGCGCTCGGCGAGCAGTGCATTGTGCAAACCGGCGAGCAGCTCGGCGCTGGCACAACAGGCGCTGTGCCAGGCGAAGGCCGCGCTCTTGCCTTGAGCGATCAGGGTCTCGCTCCGCTCCAGCAGATCGGGATCTTCCAACAGCTCCTGATGGGCCTGGAAAATTCCGGCCTGGGGGCCGTCGGCCAGGCCCAGTCGCAGCGCGGCGAGGTCCTCCCAAGCCGTGCGCAGGCCCTGGCGCAGCTGCAGGCGCTCGGCCGCCTCATCCAGCCCCTGCTCTTCGACGGCCAGGTCCGCCTCGGCAACCTGCACCACCCGCCCCAGCGCCAGCCCCGGCGAGGCGCAGACGCCACGTAGTGCCCCGTCCTCGTTGCCCGTCGCGAGCATGGCAGCCTGCGGGGCGGCGGATACCTGCCGCGCTACCACAGCGGTTTCGCCGCAGCCGTCGGCGAGCAGTGCACGCAAGTGGGCGACAGCCTGCTCGGCATCGGCACCGACTGCACGCACCTCCAACAGATCACCACAGGCCACCTCCAGCGCCATGATCGCCAGCAGAGACTTGGCGTTGGCCTCGGTCGCCCCCTTGTGCAGGCTGATACGTGCGGCGAAACCCTTGGCGTTGTGCGCCAGCAGCGCTGCCGGCCGCGCATGCAGACCACTGGGGTTGGGCACCGCGACCTGCCCTGAAGCTTGCGGCGCGGCGCCTTCTTCCAACGCTTCCACGGCCCCATCGGCATCGGCCAGGGTCAGCCACAGCGCCGGCTGGCCGCATTCGATCAGGCCGCTGGCCGGCGCATAGGCACTGATCCGCTCGCCGTTGACCACCAGCACCTGGGTCAACAGGCTGCGCGCATGCCGGGCTATATAGTCGGCGTCGAATTCGATCAGCGCCTGCCCCGCCACCACCCGCTCGCCGTCCCGCACCAGGCAGCGAAAGCCCTGGCCATCCAGTTGCACGGTATCCAGACCGATATGCATCAGCACCTCCACGCCCTCGTCGCCGATCAGGCTCAGGGCATGTCCGGATGCCTGCACCCGACCGACCACCCCGGCCAGAGGCGCGCAAAGCGTCTGCGAGGTCGGGTCGATGGAGATGCCGTCGCCGACCAGCTTGCCGGCGAACACCGGGTCGGGAACCGCTTCGAGGGGAATCATCAGCCCAGAGAGGGGCGCCAGCAGTTCCAGGGTTTGACGTGCGGACATAGTTTCACCTGCTGTAGTTCTTGTTCAGGTATGGGCTGCCATGGCAATCGCGGCAGCCGATTGACAGACTGCCTTACCACCAGTATTCGACCTGCACGCCGAAATTGGAGCCGTGCCGCGCGCTGCCGAAGGCGCCGCTGTCGGACAGTGCCGAGCCCGCCGCCAGTTCGCTGGCCGCGCGCTGCGCCGCCGCGTTCCAGCTGGCATAGGTGTAGTACAGGCGGATTTCCGGGCGCGCCCAGAAACCGGGACCGGCCGGCGACCAGGTCGGCGCCACGGTGAACTTGTTCAGCTTGCGCGTGCCGCCCTCGGCCTCGACC
>NZ_JBFIIG010000084.1:0-17217 GCF_041601375.1 Pseudomonas sp.
CTGCGCCGCTAACCCAAGCTACGGCCTAACCCGCGGCTGGCCCAGACCTTGGCCGCGCTGTGATGGAGGATGCCGTGGCGGCGGGCCAGGGCGTGGCGGTCTTGGTCGTAGCCGCCGCCGATCAGGCCGACCACCGGGATGTCGCGGCCCAGGCAGTGCTCGAGTACCGCCCGGTCGCGGGCGGCGACGCCGGCGTCGGTGAGTTGCAGGTAGCCGAGGGCGTCGTCCCGGTGTACGTCGACCCCGGCGTCGTACAGCACGATGTCCGGCTGGTACAGCGGCAGCAGGTAGTTCAGCGCGTCGTCCACCACCTTGAGGTAGGCGCCATCGCCCATGTCCATCGGCAGGGGGATGTCCCAGTCGCTGGCGGCCTTGCGCGCCGGGAAGTTCTTTTCGCAGTGCAGGGAGACGGTGATAGCCTCCGGGACATCGGCCAGCAGCCGCGCGCTGCCGTCGCCCTGGTGCACATCGCAGTCGAAGATCAGCACCCGTTGCGCCTTGCCGGCCTCGAGCAGGTAGCGGGCGATCACCGCCAGGTCGTTGAAGATGCAGAAGCCGGACGGGTGATCGTAATGGGCGTGATGGGTGCCACCGGCCAAATGGCAGGCCAGGCCATGCTGCAAGGCCTGCTCGGCAGCCAACAGCGAGCCGCCCACCGCACGCAGGGTGCGCCGGGCCAGGGCGGCACTCCAGGGCAGGCCGAGGCGGCGCTGGTCTTCGCGCGGCAGTTCGCCGCTCATGTAGCGCTCGATATAGGCGGGGCAGTGGGCCAGGGCCAGCACCTCCGGCGGGCACAGCTCGGGGCGCAGCAACTCGGCATCGCTGGTCAGGCCGCCGGCCACCAGGTGATCGCGCAGCAGGCGAAATTTTTCCATGGGGAAACGATGACCGGCCGGGAAGGGCGGGCTGTAGTCGTCGTGATAGACCAGCGGTAGGCGCATACAATGGCCCTCTTTAATGCAGCGCCTGAGTATGGCGGCGCTGCCTGGACCGACTCAAGTGGAGCCGTAATGACCGAGCAGGACGCCGTGCGCGCCTATCACCAACTGAGCAAACACCAGCCGCAACGCTTCGCCCCCGGACCCGGGCAGCTGGAGTGGTCGACTCAGCCCGCCGCCTTTCGGCGTTACGACGCCGCGCGGCTGATCGAGCTGTGGCAGCGGCCGCTGGAGGAGTCGCCCGATTACGACGCGGTGTTCGCCGAACCCCTGGGGCCGCCGGCAGCGCTGGACCGCGCCAGTGTCTCGCAGCTGCTGTATGACAGCCTGGCGCTGTCGGCCTGGAAAGAGGCCGGCGGCAGCCGCTGGGCGCTGCGGGTCAATCCGTCGTCGGGCAATCTGCACCCGACCGAGGCCTATCTGCTGCTGCCGGCCGGCAGTCTGCAGGACGAGGCCTTGCTGGCCCATTACACGGCCGACGTCCATGCCTTGGAGGTGCGTGGCGAACTGCCGACGGCGCTGGCCGCCCAGTTGTCCCAGGCGTTGCCGGCGGGCGGCTGCCTGCTGGCGCTGACCAGCATCCCCTGGCGCGAGGCGTGGAAATACGGCGAACGGGCCTATCGCTACTGCCAGCATGACCTCGGCCATGCCCTGGCTGGCCTGGCGCTGGCCGCCAGCGCGCTGGGCTGGCAGGTGCGCCTGCTGCGCGGGGTGGCCGAGGCGCGCCTGGACGGGGTGTTCGGCCTGGACCGCGCGGGCTTTGCCGAGGCCGAGCACGTCGACTGCCTGCTCTGGATCGGCCCGGCCCAGGCCGCCGAGTTCGTCCTGCCCGACAGCGTGCTGCAAGGCCTGGCGGCGCTGGAGTTGCAGGGTGCCCCCAATCGCCTGTCGCCTCAGCAGCGCGACTGGCCGGAATTGGCCCGGGTGCAGGCGTTCTGCCGCGCCCCGGCCTTGCCCGCGCAGCCCTGGCTGGCTGAAGCCGGTCGCGTGCAGGCGGACAATCCCGGCCTGTCGCTGCGGCCGATCCTGCATCGCCGGCGCAGCGCGCAAGCCATGGACGGCAAGAGCGGGATTCACGCCGAGCTGCTGTTCGCCTGGCTGCAGCGGCTGATGCCGGCCAATTCGCCGGTGCCTTTCGCCCTGACCGGGGAGGCGGCGCAGGTCGACCTGCTGCTGTTCGTCCACCGCGTGCAGGGCCTGGACCCCGGCCTGTACTGGCTGGCGCGGGTCGACGGGCAGGCGCAACCCGGCGGCCTGCGCGAGGACTTTCTGTGGCAGCGGGTGCACGACGAATTGCCGCTGTACCGCTTGCTTGAAGGCGACGCCCGCGGCCTGGCGGAGTTTCTCTCCTGCGGCCAGGACATCGCCAGCGATGGCTGCGTGGCCCTGGCCATGCTGGCGCGCTTCGACACGGCCCTCGAGGCCGGCGCCTGGCGTTACCCGCGGTTGTACTGGGAGTGCGGGCAGATCGGCCAGTTGCTCTATCTGGAAGCCGAGGCGGCGGGGCTCTCCGCCACGGGCATCGGTTGCTATTTCGACGATTCGGTCCATGAATTGCTAGGACTTGCCGACAGCCGCTGGCAAAGTCTTTACCATTTCACTATTGGTCGGGCGGTGTGGGATGAGCGTCTCAGCTCGCTACCGGCCTATCCCGAATTACGTTTGCCGCGCTCTTAGCGGTTATTGGAGAACAAGCATGAGTCAGGTACTGGACGAGTTGGTCGCCCTGTTGAGCCTGGAGGCCATCGAAGAGAACCTCTTTCGTGGCCTCAGTCAGGATCTGGGGTTTCGTCAGTTGTTCGGCGGCCAGGTGCTCGGTCAGTGTGTGTCGGCGGCCAGCCAGACGGTCGAGGCGGATCGCCACGTGCATTCCATGCACGGTTATTTTCTGCGCCCCGGCGATGCGGCGCTACCGGTGGTCTACCAGGTCGACCGGGTGCGTGATGGCGGCAGCTTCAGTACCCGGCGGGTGATGGCGGTGCAGAAGGGCAAGCCGATCTTCACCTGCAGCGCCTCCTTCCAGTACGACGAGGAAGGCTTTCACCACCAGAACCCGATGCCGGATGTGCCGGGACCGGAAGGCCTGAAGTCGGAAACCGAACTGGCCCGGCTGATCGCCGACTCGCTGCCCGAGCGCATGCGCGAGCGCGCGGTGAGCGGCAAGCCGATCGAGATCCGTCCGGTGACGGTCGATAACCCTTTTGCCCCGGAGCCCGGCGAGCCGGTCAAGTATGTATGGTTCCGCGCCGCCGGCGACCTGCCGGACGATCCGCAGCTGCACAAGTACCTGCTCGGCTATGCCAGCGACTTCAACTTGCTGACCACCTCTATGCTGCCCCATGGGGTGTCGGTCTGGCAGAAGTTCATGCAGGTCGCCAGTCTCGACCATTCGCTGTGGTTCCACAGCAACCTGCGCATGGACGACTGGCTGCTCTACGCCATGGACAGTCCCTGGTCCGGCAATGCCCGCGGCTTCTCCCGCGGCAGCATCTTCAACCGTCAGGGCCAACTGGTCGCCTCGGTCGCCCAGGAAGGCCTGACCCGGGTGCGTGAGGACTGGAAATGAAGCTGCATGCGGCGCGCCACTGGGTGTTCGACATGGACGGCACCCTGACCCTGCCGGTGCATGATTTCGCGGCGATCAAGCGCTCGCTGGACATCCCCCAGGAACACGACATCCTCCATCACCTGGCGGCGTTGCCCGATGAAGTCGCGGCGGCCAAGTACGCCTGGCTGCTGGAGCACGAACGCGAGCTGGCGCTGAGCGCCGAGCCGGCACCGGGGGCCATCGAGCTGGTGCGCGCGTTGCACGGACGCGGCTGCCGGCTCGGCGTCCTCACCCGCAACGCCCACGAGTTGGCGCTGGTGACCCTGCAGGCGATCGGCCTGGGCGACTGCTTCGCCAGTGGCGACATTCTCGGCCGCGACGAGGCGCCGCCCAAGCCCCATCCCGGCGGTTTGCTGCACCTGGCCGAGCGCTGGCAGGTGACGCCGGACGAACTGGTGATGGTCGGCGACTACCGCTTCGACCTGGAATGCGCCCGCGCCGCCGGCGCCTGCGGCGTGCTGGTCAATCTGCCGGACAACCCCTGGCCGGAGCTGACCGATCACTTCGCCGTGAATTGCGCGGCGCTGCGGAGCTCGATCGAGCCGTAGGGCAGTCCGTTCGGAGCACAGCGACAACCCGCCGGCTTTTGTGCCGTGCCGATAAACCAATGGTGCATTGCCTGCGGGTAGGGCGGTCGGGGCGCCGTCCGCTCGGAGCGCAGCGACAGCCCGCCAGATGTATGTCGCACCGGTGATCGACGGTGCACTGCCTGCAGCGAGTGACACCCTACGGGTTGCGGATTGCTCGAGATTGTTGGGCGACCTGTAGGGCGGCTCGGGCGGCGTTCCGTTCGGAGCGAAGCGACAACCCGCCGGCTTTGTGCCGCGCCGATAAACCATGGTGCACTGCCTGCGGGTAGGGCGGTCGGGGCGCCGTCCGCTCGGAGCGAAGCGACAGCCCGCCAGATGTATGTCGCACCGGTGATCGACGGTGCACTGCCTGCGGCGAGTGACACCCTACGGGTTGCGGATTGCTCAAGATTGTTGGGCAACCGTAGGGCGGCCTCGGAGCGAAGCGACAGCCCGCCAGATGTATGTCGCACCGGTGATCGACGGTGCACTGCCTGCGGCGAGTGACACCCTACGGGTTGCGGATTGCTCGAGATTGTTGGGCGAACTGTAGGGCGGCTCGGGCGGCGTTCCGTTCGGAGCGAAGCGACAACCCGCCGGCTTTGTGTCGCGCCGATAAACCAATAGTGCACTGCCTGCGGCGAGTGACCCTACAGGTTGCTGGTCGTGTGGTTGCCGCCGCCGGACTCCAGGTCCTTGAGGATCGGGCAGTCGGGGCGGTCGTCGCCCTGGCAGTGTTGCATCAGGTCCTGCAGGGTGTCGCGCAGGCTGCTGAGTTCGGCGATCTTGTGGTTGAGTTCGGCGATATGCCCGGCGGCCAGGGCCTTGACGTCGGCGCTGGCGCGCTGGCGGTCCTGCCACAGCGCCAGCAGCTGGGCCACCTCGGCCAGGGAGAAACCCAGGTCCCGGGAGCGCTTGATAAAGGCCAGGCGGTGCAGGTCCTGGGCGCCGTACTGGCGGTAGCCGCTGTCGGTGCGCCCGGCGGCCGGCAGCAGGTCGATCGACTCGTAGTAGCGGATCATCTTGGCGCTGAGGCCGGTTTTCTGCGCGGCTTGGCCGATATTCATGGGCGGTCTCCGAAACGTTGTTCGTAGGATGAGCGTTGAGCGCAGTCGTAGGTTGGGTTAGCGGCGGCTGCATTCCCGAGCAAGTCACAGATGCGAGACGCCGCGTAACCCAACAGAGCGTCAGCAGGTACGCCGCAATGATGGGTTACGCCGCGCAGAAAACGCGGTCTTGCCGGGCATCGCCTGGGCGGCTAACCCATCCTACGGTCCGGCCGCAGGTCAATTTGCGGGCGCCTAACCTACGCGGCCCGACCCATCCTACGGGTTAGTGGTGATCTTTCGGCTTCCAGGTCTTCAGCAGCAGGGCGTTGCTCACCACGCTGAGGCTGGACAAGGCCATGGCGGCGCCGGCGAGCATCGGGTTGAGCAGGCCGGCCGCAGCCAGGGGAATGCCGACCAGGTTGTAGATGAAGGCCCAGAACAGGTTCTGCCGGATCTTGTTGTAGGTGCGCCGGCTGATGTCCAGCGCCGCCGGCACCAGGCGCGGGTCGCCGCGCATCAGGGTGATGCCGGCGGCATGCATGGCCACATCGGTGCCACTGCCCATGGCGATGCCGACATCCGCGGCCGCCAGCGCCGGGGCGTCGTTGATGCCGTCGCCGACCATCGCCACCACCCCGGTATTCCTCAGCTCGCCGACGATCGCCGCCTTGTCTGCCGGCAGCACCTCGGCATGTATGGCGTCGATGCCCAGGGCGCCGGCCACCGCATTGACGCTGCCGCGGTTGTCGCCGCTGATCAGGTGGCTGTCGATGCCCTGCGCCTTGAGCTGGGCGACGGCCTCGGCGGCGCCGGGCTTGAGGGTGTCGCCGAAGGCGAACAGGCCCAGCACCTGCGGCGTCGGCGCCTGTTCGATCAGCCAGGACAGGGTGCGGCCCTCGGCTTCCCAGGCCAGGGCCTCGGCGGCCAGGCTCGGGTTGTGCAGCCAGCGCTCTTCGAGCAGGCGTTTGTTGCCCAGGGCCAGTTGGCGTTCGCCGATCTGCCCGGCAATCCCGCGTCCGGCCAGGGCCTGGCTGTCGACCACCTCGGCCAGCGACAACTGGCGGGCGCTGCATTCGTCCAGCACCGCCTTGGCCAGCGGGTGCTCGCTGCCGCGTTGCAGGGCGCCGGCCAGTTGCAGCAGGGTCGCGGTGTCGCCGTCGAGTGCGCTCATGTGGGCGATCCGCGGCGTGCCCGAGGTCAGGGTGCCGGTCTTGTCGAATGCCACGGTCGTGACCCCATGGGCCACTTCCAGGGCTTCGGCGTCCTTGATCAGAATGCCGTGGCGCGCGGCCACCCCGGTGCCGGCCATGATCGCCGTCGGCGTGGCCAGGCCGAGGGCGCAGGGGCAGGCGATCACCAGTACCGCCACGGCATTCAGCAGCGCGGTTTGCAGCGTGGCGCCGAACAGCAACCAGCCCAGCAGGGTGGCCAGGGCGAGCAGCAGCACGGTCGGCACGAAGACCTGGCTGACCTTGTCCACCAGCTTCTGGATCGGCGCCTTGGCCGCCTGGGCGTCCTCGACCAGGCGGATGATCGTGGCCAGCACGGTTTCCGCCCCCAGGGCGGTGGTCTCGATCAGCAGGCGGCCTTCGCCGTTGATCGCCCCGGCGGTGACCTTGTCGCCCGGTTGCTTGGGTTGCGGCAGGCTCTCGCCGCTAATCAGTGCTTCGTCGGCATGGCTCTGACCCTGCAGCACCTGGCCGTCGACCGGGAAGCGCTCGCCGGGCTTGACCAGCACCTGATCGCCCAGAACCAGGGCGCTCAGCGGCACCCACTGTTCGACGCCATCGCGCAGGCGCAACGCCTGATCCGGGCGCAGGGCCTGCAAGGCGCGGATGGCGCTGGTGGTCTGCCGTTTGGCGCGGCTTTCCAGGTATTTGCCGAGCAGGATCAGGCTGATGATCACCGCCGCGGCCTCGAAATACAGGTGCGGCATGGTCCCGCTCGGGGTGATTGCCCATTGATAGAGGCTCAGGCCATAGGCGGCGCTGGTGCCCAGGGCGACCAGTTGATCCATGTTGCCGGCACCGGCGCGCAGGGCCAGCCAGGCGGCGCGGTAGAAGCGCGCACCGAAGACGAACTGCACTGGCGTGGCCAGGGCGAACTGCAGCCAGGCCGGCAGCATCCAGTGGGCGCCGAATGGTTCCGCCAGCATCGGGATCAGCAGCGGCGCGGTGAGCAGCAGGGCCAGTGCCAGAGCCCAGCGCTCGCGTTGCAAGTGACGCTCGGCGGCCGGTTGGGCGGGCTTCTCGAGATCCACCAGGGTGGCCGTGTAACCGGCCTTGGCGACCGCCTGCAGCAGGCTTTGCGCGTCGAGCCCCGGCGTGACCTGCAGCAGCGCCTGCTCGGTGGCCAGGTTGACGCTGACCATGAGCACGCCCGGCAGTTGCGCCAGGGCACGCTCGACGCGGCCGACGCAACTGGCGCAGGTCATGCCGTCGATGGCCAATTCCAGGCGTTCGCTGGGCACCTGATAGCCGGCGCCGATAACGGCGGCGAGCAACTGCTCCAGGCTGTCCGCCGGCGCTTCGATGCGCGCCTGTTCGCTGGCCAGGTTGACCGTGGCGCTGGCGACATTGGGCACTTTGCGCAAGGCGCGCTCGACTCGGCCGGCGCAACTGGCGCAGGTCATGCCGTTGATCGGCAGGTCGAAGGTGGTCAGATCGGACATGCAGGAGCCTCCGTTGAGTTCCGCTACAGGATCAACCTTGACCCATGGGTAAGGTCAAGTGCTGTTTTTATGCCTTGACCTTACCCATGGGTCAAGCCCGACACTGTGCACCTCCCGTAAAATTGGGGGCAGACATTCAAACAGGAGGTTGCAGATGCAAGCATCAAAGGTTCACACACTCAGGATCGAAGGCATGACCTGCGAGCATTGCGTGAAGGCGATTACCGAGGCCTTGCAGGCGCGCGATCCGGCTGCCGATGTAAAGGTGAAGTTGCAGGGTGGTGAGGCGCGTGTGGTCAGCAGCCTGTCGAGCGACGAGCTGATCATCGCGATTGCCGAGGCGGGCTACGGGGCGGGGCTGGCGTAAGGCGGCTTGCACGGTCGTTGGCCCGCAGGCGAGAAGCCCCCGCGGCCGCGGCTGCGGGCCCGGCGATGTTCCGGATTGCGTCCGGCTACGGGTTGCGGGCCATTCTGGATTGAGCGGATTACTCGAGGCCGTCGGGCGGCCCGGGCGGCGATCCGTTCGGAGGTAGGGCGGCCGGGGCGCCGTCCGCTCGGAGCGCAGCGACAACCCACCAGCTTTTGTACCGTGCCGAGTGGCCAATGGTGCACTGCCTTCGGCGAGTGACACCCTACGGAACGCGGGTTGTTCCAGATTCTGTGGCCTGTCCGTAGGGCGGCCTCGGAGCGCAGCGACAGCCCGCCAGATGTATGGCGCACCGGTGATCGACGGTGCACTGCCTGCAGCGAGTGACACCCTACAGGTTGCAGATTGCTCGAGATTGTTGGGCGACCTGTAGGGCGGCTCGGGCGGCATTCCGTTCGGTGCGCAGCGACAACCCGCCAGATGTATGTCGCACCGGTGATCGACGGTGCACTGCCTGCGGCGAGTGACACCCTACAGGTTGCAGATTGCTCGAGATTGTTGGGCGAACTGTAGGGCGGCTCGGGCGGCATTCCGTGCGGAGCTCAGCGACAACCCGCCAGCTTTTGTACCGCGCCGAGTAGCCGATGGTGCGCTACTTATCCTTGCTGCCAGTCGCGCACCAGGCCGCGAAAGCAGGCGTCGATCATGGGCGCGGTGTCGCTCAAGGGGTCGAACAGGGTCGGGTCGCGTAGCCAGTCGTGAAACAGGCCGATGATCAGCGCGTGCAGGGTGCGGGCGGCGAGGCGTGGGCTCATGCCCGGTTGCAGCCGCGCCCTGACCCCGGGCTGGTCGAACTGTTGTTCGCACAGGGCGATGAACTGCGTGATGAAGGCGGCGTGGCGCTGCTCCGCCTCGCGCAGCTCGTCGGTGAACTCGCAGCGGCGCAGGAGGATGGTGAGGATGCGCCGCTTGCGTTCATCGCGGGCGAGGTTTTCGATGGCCTCGATACACAGCTCGCGCAGCGCCAGGAGGGGATCGCGCTCGGCGCAGGCGCTCAGGCGCATGGCCATTTGCTCGGGCGGTAGGCGCACCTGGCTGAGCATCTCGTGAAACAGGTGGGCCTTGTTCTCGAAATGCCAATACACCGCGCCACGGGTGACTCCGGCGTGGCGGGCGATATGTTCCAGGCTGGTGTGGGCCACGCCTTTTTCCAGAAACAGTGCCTCGGCAGCGGCCAGGATGGCGCCGCGGGTTTGTTCGGCTTGTTCTTTGGTTCGGCGCATGGCGGTAAGGGGGGAATCTTTCCAGGGGCTGATTTGGGCAACAGAGTGTAATGATTTTAACCACGAGATTCTATTTACAAACAATGGTGAATGTAACTAGCATCGTTGCCTCAGAGCTTGTGAAAAAATCGAGCGCCGTAGCGAGGCTGTCTCCAGGCGTTCGCGGCAAGGCGCGCTACGTGAAAAGCAGGGGAGTTTAGTGAGCTAAATGACCCTGCTTTTCACGTAGCGCAACGTCGCAGCGGACGTTTGGAGGCGGTCGCAGTAGGCGAGAGTTTTTTCACAAGCTCTCAATGCTGCGCGCATCCTGTTGTTCCGGAGAACCCTATGTTTCTTGTCCGTCACCTCCCTCTCGTCCTGGGGATTCTGGCCTATGGCGCCCTGACGCCTGTGCTCCAGGCCGCCGACGCGCGCCCCGCGCCTGAAGTGCTGGTGGAGACCGCCAGCGCCGAGTCGCTGCCGCTGGTATTCGAGTACTCCGGACGCACCGCGGGTTTTCGCGAGGTGCAGGTGCGTGCCCAGGTCAGTGGCATTCTGCAGGAACGCACCTACCGGGAAGGCAGCCGGGTCAGCAAAGGCCAGGTGATGTTCCGCATCGACTCGCGCACCTATCAGGCCGCCCTGGCCCGCGCCAAGGGCGCGCTGGCCCAGGAGCAGGCGCGCTACCGGCAGACCGAACGCGACCTGCGGCGCATCCGCGAGCTGCAGAAGAAGGGTTTCGCCAGCGAGAGCGAGCTGGATAACGCGATCTCCAACTACGAGCAGAGCAAGGCCAATATCCAGGCCGCCGAGGCCGAGGTGCAGTCCAAGCAGATCGACCTCGACTACTGCACGGTGAAGGCACCGATCTCCGGCATTACCAGCAAGGAAACCGTGTCCGAGGGCAGCCTGATGGTGGCTGGCGACCCGAATGCCAGTCTGCTGAGCAATATCACCCAGCTCGACCCGATCTACGTCAATTTTGCCGCCCCGGACAGCGAGGTAGAGCGCGTGCGCAGCGGCCTGCAAAATGGTGCGCTGGTGTTGCAAGGCGAACAGCTGAGTGCCGAAATCCTCTACGGCGACGGTTCCCGCTACCCGCTGGCGGGCAAGGTGGACTTCACCGACAGCCTGGTCGATCGCGGCACCGGCACCATCAGTGCCCGCGCCGTGGTGCCCAACCCGGAGGAGAAATTGCTCCCCGGCCAGTTCGTGCGCATTCTGCTCAAGGGCATCAGCCAGCCCGGCGCCATCACCGTGCCGGAGCGGGCCGTGGCCCAGGGGCCGCGCGGCACCTTCGTCTATGTGGTGGACGATGAGGGCATCGCGCGCATGCGCCAGGTCGGCACCGGGCACACCGCCAATGGCCGCTGGGTCATCGAGTCGGGCATCAGTGCCGGCGATCGGGTGATCGTCGAGGGGCTGCCCAAGGTGCGTGCGGATACCCCGGTGAAAGTTGCCGAAGCCCCCGCGCCTGTTAGCCAGTCAGCCGCCAAACAACCCTAAGGAGCGTCGCCGGTGATCTCACGCTTCTTTATCGACCGCCCGGTGTTCGCCGCGGTCATCTCCATCGTCATCATTCTCGCCGGCCTGATGGCCATGCGTGCGTTGCCGATTGCCCAGTACCCGCAGATCCTGCCGCCGCAGGTCACGGTCAGCGCCACTTACTCCGGCGCCAGTGCCCAGGTCATCGCCGAAACCGTGGCGGCGCCGCTGGAGCAGTCGATCAACGGCGTCGAGGGGATGATCTACCAGCAGTCCAACTCCGGCGGCAACGCCATGAGCCTGTCGGTGTACTTCCAGGTCGGCACCGACCCGGACCAGGCCACCATCGACGTCAACAACCGGGTCCAGGCGGCCCTGGCCAAGTTGCCCGAGGAGGTGCGCCGGCAGGGGGTCAAGGTGGAGAAGAAGTCCTCGGACATCCTCCAGGTGGTCACCCTGTTTTCCCCGGACGGCTCGCGCGACCCGGTGTACATCAGCAACTACGCGCTGATCAACGTGATCGACGAACTCAAGCGCCTGCCCGGCGTCGGCGATGCCCGCCAGTTCGGCTCCAAGGACTATTCCATGCGCATCTGGCTGCGCCCGGACAAGCTGGCGCAGTACAACCTGACGCCGACCGACGTGGTCGGCGCGATCCGCGAGCAGAACTCGCAGTTCGCCGCCGGCAGCTTCGGCCAGCAGCCGCTGGAGCAGGCGCAGGACTTCACCTACACGGTGACCACCCAGGGCCGTTTCACCGACCCCGCGGAGTTCGAGAACGTCATTCTGCGCACCGACGCGACCGGCGCCAGCCTGTTGCTCAAGGACGTGGCGCGGATCGAGCTGGGGGCCCAGGACTACTCGCTGATGACCTCGCTCAACGGTCAGCAGAATGCCGCCTTCGGCATCTACCTGCAGCCGGGGGCCAATGCCCTGGACACCGCCGATGCCGTGAGCAGTACCCTGGAGCGCCTGTCGCAGCGCTTTCCCGAGGGCATGACCTACAAGATTCCCTACGACACCACCAAGTTCGTCCGGGTCTCGATCAAGGAGGTGATCCACACCTTCTTCGAGGCGCTGGTGCTGGTGGTGCTGGTGGTCTTCCTGTTCCTGCAGAACTGGCGTGCCACCCTGATCCCGCTGCTGGCGATCCCGGTGTCGTTGATCGGCACCTTCGCCGGCATGTACCTGCTCGGTTTCTCGATCAACCTGCTGACCCTGTTCGGCATGGTGCTGGCCATCGGTATCGTGGTGGACGACGCCATCGTGGTGATCGAGAACGTCGAACGGGTAATGAACAAGGACAAGATCGGCCCGCGCGAAGCGACCATCAAGGCCATGCAAGAGGTCACCGGGCCGATCGTCGCCATCGTTCTGGTGCTCTGCGCGGTGTTCGTGCCGGTGGGCTTCCTCGGCGGCCTGGCCGGGGAGATGTACAAGCAGTTCGCCATCACCATCGCCGTGTCGGTGGTGATCTCCGGCATAGTCGCGCTGACCCTGAGCCCGGCGCTGTGCGCGCTGTTGCTCAAGCCCGGGCACCAGGAGCCGGCGGCGCCGTTTCGCTGGTTCAACCGCCTGTTCGAGCGCCTGACCGACGGCTACACCAGCGGCGTGCGCTTCTTCCTCAAGCGCTCGGTGGTGGGCCTGCTGCTGTTCGGCCTGATGATCGCGCTGATGGCCGTGCTGTTCAATCGGGTACCCAGTTCCCTGGTGCCCAACGAGGACCAGGGCTACGTGATCAACGCCTACTTCCTGCCGCCGGCCGCCTCGCTGACCCGTACCGAGACGCTCACCAGCGAGGTGACCCAGCAGCTGATGGCGCACCCGGCGGTCGAGGACGTGGTGACCTTCGCCGGTTTCGACGTGCTCACCTTCGGCACCCGCAGCAATGCCGGGGTGTCCTTCGTGCCACTGAAAGACTGGAGCGAACGGACCACGCCGGAGCTGGATGCGCGCAACCTGACCCGCGAATTCATGGCCATGGGCGCGCAGCAGAAGGACGGCGTGGTGATGACCTTCAACCCGCCGCCGATCACCGGCATGAGCACCACCGGCGGTTTCGAGGGCTATATCCAGGATCGCAGCGGCGCCGGCACCCAGGAGCTGGCGGCCAAGGTCGCCGCCTTCCTCGCCGCCGCGGCCAAGCGTCCGGAACTGGCCGGGGTGCAGAGCACCTTCAGCGCCAACGTGCCGCAGTACTACATCGACCTCGACCGCACCAAGGCCCGCGCCCTGGGGGTGTCGATCAGCGACGTGTTCACCGCCATGCAGGCGACCTTCGGCAGCTACTACGTCAACGACTTCAGCCTGTACGGCCGCACCTTCCAGGTCAGCCTGCAATCGGAGTCGGAGTTCCGCCGCAAGCCCGAGGACCTGTCTCAGGTCTACGTGCGCGCCGCCGGCGGCGAACTGGTGCCCTTGTCGACCCTGGTCAAGGTCGAGCGCATCCTCGGCCCGGACAGCTACGCGCGCTTCAACGTCTACCCGGCGGCGAAGATCCTCGGCGGCCCGGCGCCTGGCTACAGCTCCGGCCAGGCCCTGGCGGCGGTGCAGGAGGTGGCCGGCGAAGTGCTCGGCAGCGACTACAGCATCGGTTGGACCGGTTCGGCGTTCCAGGAGCTGGCCACCCAGGGCTCGGGCAGCACCGCCTTCGTCTTCGGCCTGATCATGGTGTTCCTGATCCTCGCGGCCCAGTACGAGCGCTGGACCCTGCCGCTGGCGGTGGTCACCGCGGTGCCGTTCGCGGTGTTCGGCGCAATTCTCGCGGTCTGGCTGCGCGGCATCGAGAACGACGTCTACTTCCAGGTCGGCCTGATCACCCTGATCGGCCTGGCGGCGAAGAACGCCATCCTCATCGTCGAGTTCGCCGTGCTCTGCCGAGCGCAGGGCATGAGCATCGTCGACTCGGCAATGGAGGCCTCGCGCCTGCGCTTCCGGCCGATCATCATGACCTCGCTGGCCTTCATCCTCGGCGTGGTGCCGCTGGCCATCAGCAGCGGCGCCGGTTCGGCCAGCCGTCACTCGATCGGCACCGGGGTGATCGGCGGCATGCTCGCGGCGACCGTGCTGGCGATTTTCCTGATCCCGATGTTCTACCTGCTGGTGGAGTCGTGGGCCGCCAAGTTGAGTGGCGGCCGCAAGAAAGCCGCCGAGCCGGCGGTCGAGTCGTAGGTGGAGGGAAGCCGGGTAGGCCGGGGTAGCGGCCTGCCCCGATAGCCAATCCACCACGGCCCGCGAAGGCCGGGTAACCGGGTAGCGCCGATACCAACAGTGGAAATCCCGAAAATGGTGGGTTACGGCGCGCCAGGTTGCGCACTCCGCGCGGGGATGGGGGCATGCGCCTAACCCCCCTGCGTCGGGAGTGGATTGGCTGATCGGCGCCAGGCCCGCCCCGTAAATATCCATATTCAATCTGTCCTGGAACCCCATGCCTCTACGTCTTCTGCTCATTCTCGGCGCCTTGAGCGCGTTTGGCCCCCTGGCCATCGACTTCTACCTGCCGAGTTTCCCGACCCTGGCGCGGGTCTTCGCCACCGACGTCGAGCATGTGCAGTTGTCGCTGGCCGCCTATTTCATTGGCCTGGCGCTGGGGCAACTGATCTACGGGCCCTTGGCCGACCGTTTCGGCCGGCGCAAACCGCTGCTCGCCGGTGTGTTGCTGTTCTGCCTGGCTTCGCTGGCTTGTGCCCTGGCGCCGAGCCTGGAGTGGTTGATCGCCGCGCGCTTCGTCCAGGCCCTCGGTGGCTGCGCCGGCATGGTGGTGACCCGTGCCGTGGTGCGCGACCTGTGCGATCCGATCACTTCGGCCAAGGTGTTCTCCCAGCTGATGCTGGTCATGGGCCTGGCGCCGATCCTCGCGCCGCTGGCCGGTGGCCTGCTCCTGAGTCTGCTCGGCTGGCAGTCGATCTTCGTCTGCCTGTTCGCCTTCGGCGTGCTCAGTTGGCTCGGGGTGGCGCTGTGGCTGCCGGAGACCCTGGCGGCCGACGCGCCGAGAGCGCCGTTGCGCGGCGCGCTGGGCGAGTACCGGCGGCTGCTCGGCGACCGGCCGTTTCTCGGTCATGCGCTGACCGGCGGCCTGGCCATCGCCGGGATGTTCGCCTACATCGCCGGTTCGCCCTTCGTCTTCATCGAGTTGTATGGCGTACCGGCCGAGCACTACGGCTGGTTGTTCGGCAGCAATGCCCTGGGTTTCATCCTGGTGGCGCAACTCAATGCCTGGCTGGTGGCGCGGCATGGGCCGGGCTACTGGCTGCGCCGCACGGTGTGGTTCTACCTGGCCTGCGGCCTGCTGCTGCTGGCGATCGCAGCTGCTCGTCCGGCGCACCTGTGGCCGCTGCTGATCCCCCTGTTCGGCTGCATTGCCTGTCTCGGCATTCTCCTGCCGAACGCCTCGGCCTGCGCCATGGCCGGGCAGGGCAGGCATGCCGGCAGCGCCTCGGCATTGCTCGGCAGCCTGCAGTTCGGCATAGCCGCCAGCGCGGCGGCGCTGGTCGGCGCGCTGCATGATGGCAGTGCCTGGCCGATGGCCCTGGTGATCTGCGCCTGCGCGGCGCTGGCCGTGCTCGCCTCGCGGTTCACCCGCTGGGCCGAGCGGCGGGGCGGGCATCCGGGTTGGTGAGCGGCCGTGAAAAACTCCCGGCTGCTGCGAAAGTCTGCAGCAGATCGGGGGGCAATCCACGATCCGTAGGGTGTATATGGACTCCTCCACAGCCGCAAGCTTCGAACGGATCGCCGCCCGAGCCGCCCTACGGAACGCCGCCGATTAGCCGCTCGCCGCCAGTCCCTCGAGAAAGCTCTCCAGCACCAGGTGCGGTCGGCGGCCCTTGCGGGTGACGGCGGCCAGGCTGAGGTCATGGAAGCGCGTAGCGGGTTTCAGCGCGCGCAGGCGGCCCTGCTGCACCCAGGCCGCGGCATAGTGATCGGGCAGGTAGCCGATGAAGCGTCCGGTGAGGATCAGGAAGGCCATGCCCTCGCGGTCCGAGGCGCTGGCGGTGCAGTTGAGGGCCTGGTAGTGGCTCTGCACCTCCGGCGGTAGGCGGAAGGTCGGCGCGATGGCGTCCTGGGCATTCAAGCGCTGATCCTCGAGCTGCTGGTCGTCGACATAGAACAGCGGATGGCCGACCGCGCAGTAGAGCAGCGAGCGCTCGTCGTACAGCGCCTGGTAGTCCAGCCCGGACAGGGCGCCGGCCTGGGGCACCACGCCGATGTGCAGGCGGCCGTCGAGCACGCCCTGTTCGACCTCGCTCGGCGGGGTCATGCGGATATGGATGCGCACCTCCGGGCCGCGCTCCTTGAGCCGGGCCAGGGCATTGGTGATGCGCATGTGCGGCACCGTCACCAGGTTGTCGGTCAGGCCGATGTTCAGCTCGCCGCGCAGGTGCTGATGCAGGCCGTTGACCTCGGTGCGAAAGCTCTCCAGCGCCGCCAGCAGTTGCTGGGTCGACTGGTACACCTCGCGGCCTTCCTCGGTCAGGGCGAAGCCGGCGCGACCGCGCTGGCACAGGCGCAAACCGAGGCGCTGTTCGAGGTCGCTCATCTGCTGGCTGATCGCCGAACGGCCGATCCCCAGCACGCTCTCGGCGGCGGAAAAACCGCCGCACTCGACCACGCTGCGAAACAGTTTGAGCAGGCGGATATCGAAGTCGCTGACCTGGGCCAGGGGATCGGGGCGGCGTGTGCTCATTGTTTAGTAACCGCTTAACTAAAGATAAGAAGAGTTTGGTTTTACCGAATGTATGCCCGTGGCACCTTGTCTGGCAACAGATTGGTTTTTATCGCGTCCACAGTCGATCAACAGATACCCAGTCGCTTCCACTCTCCTTGCGAGGCCGCCATGAACATGCCACAGACCGCCGCCCCATCACTGGCCAGCCAGCTCAAGCTGGATGCCCACTGGATGCCGTTCACCGCCAACCGCCAGTTCCAGCGGGACCCACGGCTGATCGTCGGCGCGCAAGGCAGCTGGCTGACCGACGATCAGGGTCGCAAGGTCTACGACAGCCTGTCCGGCCTGTGGACCTGTGGTGCCGGCCATTGCCGCCAGGACATCCAGGACGCGGTGGCCAGGCAGCTCGGCACCCTCGACTACTCGCCGGGCTTCCAGTACGGCCACCCGCTGTCCTTCCAACTGGCCGAGCAGATCGCCGACCTGATGCCGGGCGAGCTCAACCACGTGTTCTTCACCAGCTCCGGCTCCGAGTGCGCCGACACCGCGGTGAAGATGGCCAAGGCCTACTGGCGCCTCAAGGGCCAGCCGGCCAAGACCAAG